>NZ_JASJPW010000001.1:0-300000 GCF_030052995.1 Gemmobacter sp. 24YEA27
CCGAAAATGTCCCAGATCGCTTTGCCGAATTTCCGCGCCTCTTTCAGCCAGACATTATACTCGTCCGAGTTCACCGTCGGCAGTTGCCCCCAGCATTTGAACTCATTGCGGTTGATCACGCCTTTCGCGCCCAGCGACATGACGAAATCGCGCTTGCTTTCATCCGAGATCACGCCGATCGCATTGGCGCCCGCGGTATTTGCCAGCTGGATCGCATAAGATCCGAGGCCACCGCTCGCCCCCCAGACCAGCACATTCTGCCCCGGTTTCAGGTCATGCGGCGCGTGACCAAAGAGCATCCGGTAGGCGGTCGCCAGCGTCAGCGTATAGCAGGCGGATTCCTCCCAGGTCAGGTGTTTCGGGCGCTCCATCAGCTGCTGCGCCTGAACCTTGGTGAATTGCGAGAATGAGCCGTCATGGGTCTCATAGCCCCAGATCCGCTGGGTCGGCGAGAACATCGGGTCGCCGCCGTTGCATTCCTCGTCGTCGCCATCATCCTGGTTGCAATGGATCACAACCTCATCGCCGACCTTCCAGCGTTTCACCTTGTCGCCCACCGCCCAGACGATACCCGAGGCATCCGAGCCCGCGATGTGATAGGGTTGAATATGCACGTCAAACGGCGAGATCGGCACGCCGAGACCGGCCCAGACGCCGTTGTAATTGACGCCCGCCGCCATGACGAGCACCAGCACCTCATTGCTGTCGAGCTTCCAGGTGTCGACCACCTCAAGCTGCATCGCGCTTTCGGGCGCGCCATGACGTTCGCGGCGGATCGCCCAGGCATACATCTGCGCCGGTACATGGCCGAGCGGCGGCATCTCGCCAATCTCGTAGAGATCTTTCTTGGGGGCATCATAGGTCATGATCGGTGCCTGCCTGTCCAGTGCCATGGGCGAACTCCTGATTTCGTGCCGCGCCGCAGAATCAGCGGGCCGTTGTCAGGAGGTTTAAAATTCATCACGCAATAATGCAATCACATTTGGATAGTTTAGGTAATTTTATGTCCGCCGCGTCGCAGCGCCACCTGGAAGCAAGCCAGGACAACACTTCTGCCTGTCGCGCGGCCATTCCGGCCCGGAAAAAGACGCGCCCGCGGTCCGGGACGGTGCAGAGAATGCGGCGGAAAGAAAAAGGCGCCCTGCGCAGATCGCGCGGGCGCCAGGTGCGGAACGAGGGACAGTGCAAACAAGGTACGGGGGTTCCAGATCCCGTGCCTCATGACTGTGACTTAGAAACATTACTGCTGAATTAAAGGGGCGTTCGCATCTTTGTGATCAAACGCCCCCGCCGCAGTTGCCCCTCCCTTAACGGATCGTGGCCGCGTAAAGCGCCACCGCCGCCGCATTCGAGACATTGAGACTGCCGAAACCGCCCGCCGCCGGAATACGCGCGATCAGATCGCAGGTCTCGCGGGTTTTCTCGCGCAGTCCGGGCCCCTCGGCGCCCATCACCAGCCCGACCGGCCGCGTTCCGGCCTGGCTCAGCGCATCCGACAGCGTCAGATCCGCCTCGCCGGCAAGGCCGATCAGCAAAAAGCCCATATCGCGCAGCTCATTCATCGCATCGGCAAGATTGGTGACTCTGAGATAGGGCTGCCGCTCCAGCGAACCAGAGGCGGTTTTTGCCAGCGCCCCGGTCTCCGGCGCGGAATGATGGCGCGGCGCGATCACGGCACGCGCCCCGAAAACCTCGGCCGAACGCAACACCGCACCGGCATTATGCGGATCGGTGACCCGGTCCAGCAGCACCACGAGCGGCGCGCCTTCACCCGAGACCGCGACCTCCTCAAGGCTGCCCCAGTTGAGCGGCTTCACCTCCATCGCAGCGCCCTGATGCACAGAACCCGGATCAATCGGCACGTCGAAGGCCCGCGTATCAACCAGCTCCGGCTCAAGCCCCGAAGCGAGGATCGCATCCTCCAGCTTGTCGAATGCGTTCTTGGTCACCACGAGACGCAGTTTCTCGCGCTTTGGGTTCAACAGCGCGTCGCGAACGGCATGCAGCCCGAAGAGCCAGACGGTCTCTTTCGCCTCTGCCCGCTTCGCGCGTTCCTTATCGACCACCCAGGCTGGTTTTTTCATCGCATTATCCCCGTCTGGCTCCAGATCACGCATCACAGATTTCCGGGGACAAAAGGCCGAATCCAGCGAAAAGCGCAAGGCAAAAGCGGATCATGTGCCAGGTCCTGAGCCGATCACACGAAAGATCGTCACAAAAGCGGTGATAGGGCATTGACGGGGCAGAACGGAGAATCTAGTAAGCCCGCACTGTGGGCGACGTGCTGCAAGGTGCGGCAGCGGACTGTAACTCCGCCGAGGAGACTCATGCCTGGTTCGATTCCAGGGTCGCCCACCATCAATCATAACAATGCGTTATGGGATTGATCCTGTAAGATAGGCCTTTGGGCCCGCCGGGATCAGCATAGATGTTTTTCAAACTCTTCCCGCCTGGTTTCCTCGTACGGTCAGCCTGTCGCGTTTTTTGCAGTTCAGGATCACGCGCGGCCTGGAATGCCTGCCGCCCGGGACTCGCTTTTTTTCAGGGCGGGCCTGTCCCAGGTTGGCCGTTCTGACCGTGTCGCCCGTCCGGGAAATGGTCCGAGACTGCGGCGACCCCACGCAGACGCGGGCAATCTGGCCTTTGCGGCGCCCTGGGGCCATGGGGCCTGTCACTTTTGACCTTGGATGGGAACGCGCCGAGCGCGGCCTCGTCCGCGAGGCGGAACACGGCATCAGCCACATCCTGCGCCAGTTCCAAACGAGCAGACCGGGCAAAATCGGCCCTGCTCCGCGCCTGGGTCGGATAAAAAAATGAGAGGAAATAGTGCGCTGCGCCGGAAAGCATCACAAAAGACCACGCGCAGGACAAGGCGGATAGGTAATCCGCCCGGGCCCTCGCGGCCCATCGGTGACGCATAAACGACCGGAAGACGGGCCTGAAACAACCGGCAGATGTCGGAGAGGCGCGCCGGGGCGGCAAAGCCCCCGGCGCGGCCCGAGAGCATGATCAGAGGATTTTCTGGCCGGTTTTGGCCCAGTCTTTCGCGAACTGCTCCAGCCCCTTATCGGTCAGGACATGGTTCGCCATCGCCTTGATCACCGAAGGCGGCGCGGTGATCACGTCAGCCCCGATCAGCGCGCAGTCTTTCGCGTGGTTCACGGTGCGGACCGAGGCCGCGAGGATCTGCGTCTCAAACCCGTAATTGTCATAGATGGTGCGGATATCCTGGATCAGATCCAGCCCGTCGAGGTTGATATCATCCAGACGGCCAACGAAGGGCGAGATGAAGGTCGCACCGGCTTTCGCCGCCAGCAGCGCCTGGTTGGCCGAGAAGCACAGCGTCACATTGACCATCCTGCCCTCATCCGTCAGCACTTTACAGGCTTTCAGACCGTCCCAGGTCAGCGGCACTTTGACAGTGATGTTCGAGGCAATCTCGGCCAGTTTGCGGCCTTCGGCGATCATGTCATCGGCCTTCTCGGCGACGACCTCGGCCGAAACCGGGCCCGCGACGATCGAGCAGATCTCTTTGGTGACTTCCAGGATGTCACGTCCGGATTTCAGGATGATCGACGGGTTGGTGGTCACACCATCCACCATCCCGAAATCGTTCAGCTCACGGATGGCATCCACATCAGCGGTATCGACAAAGAATTTCATGGCGTCATGCTCCCATTGGGCGGCCAGGTGGGTGGAGAAAGGGGGTCGGGAGAGCTATTACCGCAAAGTGGCCTGGGACGAAAGAGGGTCCGGCCCCGGAAATGTGAGCGCTAACGGAAATGATGGCAGAACGGGTTTTCGAGGCGGGCGATACGGTGACGGTGCTGACCACCGAGCCGCTCGGGCCGTTTCTGGATTACCGCGCGCCGGAGGGCGGCTGCGGCACCGGCGATTTCGTCGAGGTGCCGCTGGGCCGCGCCGGGTGCTGGGTGTGGTCTGGGGGCCGGGGCTTGGCGATTTCGACCGCGCGAAGCTGCGCGATATCCGGCAGGTGCTCGACGTGCCGCCAATGCGGGCCGAGCTGCGCCAGTTCCTGACGCGCTCTGCCGATTACACCATGACCTGGCTGCCCTCGATGCTCAGACTTGCGACGCGCGCGCCGGGGCTGACGGACCCGCCCTCGATGCGCAAGGTGTTGCGGCTGACCGGGCCGGTACCGAACCAGCTGACCGATGCGCGCCACCGCGTGATCGAGGCTTTGCGCCAGTTCGGCGGCGCCTCAGTTCTGCCAGGCGAGCTGGCCGAAGCCGCCTCGGTCTCGGCCTCGGTCGTCAAGGGGCTGGTAAAGCTCGGGGTGATTTCCGAGGAAGAGGCACCACGCGACCTGCCCTATCCCAGGCTGGATGCGCTTCGGCCCGGGCGGCTTTCGGGCGACCAGATCGCGGCCGGCGAAGTGCTGCGCGAGATGGTCGGCAAGGGCGATTTCCGGCCGGTCCTGCTGAAAGGCGTCACCGGCTCCGGCAAAACCGAAGTCTATCTCGAAGCCGTGGCCGAGGCCTTGCGCCAGGGCCGCCAGGCGCTGGTTCTTCTGCCGGAGATTGCCCTGACCGCCGATTTTCTGGCGCGCGTCGAGGCCCGTTTCGGCGCCCGCCCCGGCGAATGGCATTCCGGCGTGACGCAGACCGAGCGCCGCCGCCTGTGGAAAATGGCCGGCACCGGCGATGTCGGGCTGGTGGTGGGCGCGCGCTCGGCCCTGTTCCTGCCCTTCCAGGATCTGGCGCTGATCGTGGTCGATGAAGAACATGACAGTTCTTACAAACAGGAAGAGGGCGCGCTTTATAATGCCCGCGACATGGCGGTGCTCAGGGCCTCGATCACCCATTGCCCGGTGGTGCTGGCCTCGGCGACACCCTCGCTCGAAAGCTGGGTCAATGCCGATCAGGGCCGCTACCTGCGGCTGGATCTGACCTCGCGCTTCGGGGCGGCAGAGATGCCCGCGATGCGCGCCATCGACATGCGAAGCGAAAAACTGCCTGCGGATCGCTGGATGTCAGAGGCTCTGGCGAAGGGCGTCGAAGCGCGGGTCAAGGCGGGTGAGCAGTCGCTTTTATTTATCAACCGGCGGGGATTCGCGCCGGTGACGCTGTGCCGCGCCTGTGGCCAGCAGGTCGGCTGCGACCATTGTGACGCGCGGATGGTCGAACACCGTTTCCTCAAACGTCTCGTCTGTCATCAATGCGGCGCGACGAAACCGGTGCCGGAAAGCTGCCCCTCCTGCGGGGTCGAAGGCCGGATGGCAGCGATCGGCCCGGGTGTCGAGCGGCTGGCCGAAGAGGTCATTGCGCGCTTCCCCGAAGCACGGGTGGCGGTGCTGTCGTCGGATCTCTTCGGCTCGGCCCGGGCCCTGAAGGCACAGATCGAGGAAATCGCGGCGGGCGGCGCCGATATCATCATCGGCACCCAGATCGTGGCAAAGGGGCACAATTTCCCGCATCTGACGCTTGTTGGGGTGATCGACGCCGATCTCGGGCTGCAAGGCTCCGATCTGCGCGCGGCCGAACGCACCTTCCAGCTGATGCGCCAGGTTGCCGGGCGTGCGGGGCGCGCCGAGAAACCGGGCGAGGCTTGGTTGCAGACCCACCAGCCCGAACATCCGGTGATCCGCGCCATTCTGGGCGGTGACGAAGAAGCCTTCTGGCGGGCCGAGGCCGATGAGCGCCGCCAGGCAAGCGCCCCCCCCTTCGGTCGCTTTGCCGGCATCATCCTCTCCGGCCCCGATCTGCAACCGCTGTTTGATTTCGGCGCCGATCTTGCCCGTGCCGACGGGCCAATCCGCCAGGCAGGGGGCGAAGTGCTCGGCCCGGCACCGGCCCCCATCGCCCGCGTCCGTGGTCGCCACCGCGTCCGCCTGCTGATCCGCGCCCCGAAAAGCGCGGCACTGCAAAACGCGATTGCGGCCTGGCTCAGACAGACCCGGCAGCCGAAGGGCATTCGCCTCGCCATAGACATCGACCCGCAGAGCTTCTTGTAGCCTTGCGAAGGGGCGCTGCCCCACTGCTTCCAGGGGGAGTGCCGGAGGCAGATATGCCACGCGCGCGGCGGTTTGCGCCGGGGCGAAAGGAAATACTTCCTCAGGCTTTCCCTTTTTTGCTATATTTGCCCCCGAACAACGAAAAAAACACCGAGCAGCTTTCAATGATCGAACCTGACTTGCGCGACCGCATTCTTGCGGAGCCGGAAAACCTGCTGGATGACCGCGACCTCATGAATGCCCTGGTGGCGGCGAATGAGCGGGCGATGGGCTCCAATGTCATTGACCTGCGCGGCATCGCCATGCAGCGGCTGGAGACAAGGCTGGAGCGGCTGGAAGATACCCATCGCTCGGTGATTTCCGCCGCGTATGAAAACCTTGCCGGCACCAATCAGATCCACCGCGCCATTTTGCAGATGCTCGACCCGCCGGATTTCGCCGGGTTTCTGGCTGGCCTCTCGGGGGAGGTCGCGGCAACGTTACGCGTCGACCGGGTGCGGCTGGTGCTGGAAAGTGCGGGCGGCGGCGATGAGACCGGGGACTCCGCCCTGTCGCGGCTGGGCAATGTGCTGATGATCGCCGATCCCGGCTTCAGCGCCGGATATCTCGCTGCCGGCCGCAAGACCGCCTCGCGCAGCGTCACCCTGCGCCCCGTGGCGGCCCAGGTCCAGGCCACGTGTGACCGCATCTATGGCGGCCATGACTTTATCCGCTCCGAAGCGCTTTTGCAGCTCGATTTCGGTCCAGGCCGGCTGCCCGGCATGCTGGCGCTTGGCGCGGAAGACCCGCATCAGTTCCGCCCGACCCAGGGCACCGATCTCCTGGCCTTCTTCGCGGGGGTTTTTGAGCGCTCCATGCGCCGGTTCCTGTCATGAGCGATCTCGCCGCGCTGACGCCACAGATGCGGGCGGCGCTGAGCGACTGGCTGGCCGGGCTTTCGGCACTGGGCAATGCCTCCAATCACACGATTATCGCCTATCGCCATGATGTGGTGAACTGGATGGGTTTTCTCGCCGCGCATCATGGCGAGCCGGCCGGTCCGGCGACAATTGCCGGCATGAGCCAGTCCGACCTGAGGGCCTGGATGGCACATGAGCGCAAGCGCGGGCTGTCGGCGCGGTCACTGGCGCGGGCGCTGTCTTCGGTGCGCAGCTTCGCGCGCTGGCTGACCGAACGCCAGGAGGGTCTCGGCGAGGCCACCGTGATCCTCTCGGCGCGGAGCCCGAAATTCCGCCGCCGCCTGCCAAGACCGCTCAGCGAGACCCAGGCGCTCGGGATGATCGAAACCGTCTCGTTACAGGCACGGACGGACTGGCAGCAGGCGCGCGATATGGCGGTGGTGACGCTGCTTTACGGCTGCGGCCTGAGGATTTCCGAGGCGCTGTCGCTGACCGGTGCCGATCAGCCGCTGCCCGATATGCTGAGGATCACGGGCAAGGGCGGCAAGACGCGGCTGGTGCCGGTGCTGCCGGCAGCGCGGGCAACGGTGGCAGAATATGTCCGGCTCTGTCCCTTTCAGATCACCGGGGCTGACGCGCTTTTCCGGGGAGCCCGCGGTGGTGCACTGAACCCGAGGCTGATCCAGAAAGCGATGGAACAGACGCGGCTGCAGCTTGGCCTGCCCGCAACCGCCACCCCCCATGCGATGCGCCACAGCTTCGCCACTCACCTCCTTTCGGCGGGTGGAGACCTGCGTTCGATCCAGGAATTGCTGGGTCATGCCTCGCTTTCGACCACCGAAGCCTATACGGCGGTTGACGCCGCGCGACTGATGGATGTCTATGCAGCCGCGCATCCCCGTGCGCATTCTTCTCCGCAACGGGGGGTTTCCTGACCCGCAGGAGATTGCATTTTCGGTGCTATTGCTTCATGAGTTTGTGATGTCAGACCGCTATAAAGCCCTTTCCGTTCATCTGCTGACCGCCTCTGGTGCGGTGCTGTCAATGCTGGCGATGCTGGCTGCGGTCGAGGCAAAATGGAGCCTGATGTTCCTCTGGCTCGTCGTCGCGCTGATTGTCGACGGGATCGACGGGCCGCTGGCGCGCAAATTCGATGTGCAGAAAAACTGGCCGACCTATGATGGCGTGCTGATGGATCTGATCGTCGATTATCTGACCTATGTGTTCATTCCGGCCTATGCCCTGTTCAAATCAGGGCTGCTGACCGGCTGGACGGGCTGGATCGCGATCATCGTGATCGTCTTCGGCTCGGTGGTCTATTTCGCCGATACAAGGATGAAAACCCGCGACAAAAGCTTCGCGGGCTTTCCGGCCTGCTGGAACATGGTTGTGCTGGTGCTGTTTGCGGTCGCGCCCTCGCAAGGGGTGATCCTGGCTCTCGTGATCGCGCTGACGGTGACCATGTTCACCAATCTGAAATTCATCCACCCGACCCGGACCAAACGCTGGCGCAATGTCTCGCTGCCGGTCTCGGTCGCCTGGATCGTCTTTGCCGCCTGGGCCGCCTGGATGGATTTCGCTGAAGGCAGCCTCGCCCATTGGGGGCTGATCGTGACCTCGCTCTATCTCGCCCTTGCGGGTATCCTGCAGCAGATCATTCCGGAAGGGATCCGGCGCGTCAGATAAGCCGGGTTCTGCCGGGCAGGCCGTGGAAGCCTCCGGCGGGGATATTTAAAGACAGAAAATGACCTCACCGAACTGCTTCATTTTCTGTCTTCAAATATCCCGGGGGTGAGGCCCCGCAGGGGCTGAGGGGGCTGGCCCCCTCTCTGTTACACCCTTGTCAGGATCACCCCGGCAACAATAACAAGCGCCGCCGCAGCCTTTTCCCGGCTCATCCTCTCGCCAAAGACCAGCCAGCCGATCAGCACCGCGAACAGGATCGAGGTTTCGCGCAGCGCCGCCACCAGCGCGATGGGGGCAATGGTCATGGCCCAGACCGCAATCGCATAGGCGCCAAAGCTCGCGGCGGCGCCGATCGTGCCCATCTTCCAGGCCTGAAAGCCCATCGGCACCACTTTGCGACCGCGCATGGCCAGCATCCCCAGCGAGAAGATCAGCCCATCCGCCACGAAAACCCAGGCGATATAGGACACGGCATTACCCGAGATCCGCGCACCCTGGCCGTCGATCAGCGTATAGCAGGCGGTCGCCAGGGCCGAGCCAAGTGCAAAGGGCACCAGCTTGCGGTTCTCGTCGCTCGAAAACACGCCCCGCGCCATCATCAGGATCCCGGCCGCCAGCACGGCAATGGCGAGATACTGGCGCGAACTCATCACATCGGTCAGCAGGAATATCCCCGCCACCGTCACCAGCATAGGCGCCGCCCCGCGCGCAATCGGGTAGACGCGGCTCAGATCACCGCGCTCATAGGCATAGCTGAGAAAGTACTTATAGGCGAAATGCGTGATCCCAGCCGCGATCACCCAGGGGATTGCCGCCGGATTGATCGGCCCCATGAAATAGGCGACGCCAAGGCCGATCGGCACTTCCATCACCGACAGAACCACCATTGCACCTATCTTGGAAGTGCCAAGCTTGATCAGCGCATTCCACAGCGCATGGAGGAAGGCCGCTGCCATGACAGCGAGAAAGACGCCAAAGGTCACGATGAAAAACCGTTACAGTTCCGTTACGCCGATCTCTGGCACGCGGCGGCGGCGGCGGCAAGCGCGCTCATATCAGAAGCCCTGCCGCCCCCTCGAACCGCAAGAGCGCCACTTTGGTCTCGACACCGCCGGGGGCAGAAAAGCCTCCCAGCGTCTTTGCACCCAGCACCCGGTGGCAGGGAATGATGATCGGGATCGGATTGGCACCGCAGGCCTGGCCCACAGCCTGGGCGGGCGCGCCTGTCAGCTTCGCGATCTCGCCATAGCTGCGGGTCTCGCCCTGAGGGATCGCCGCCATCGCGCGGCGGACCTTTTCATGCAGCCCCCTGCCCCAGTCGAGCGGCAGGTCAAACTGCACCAGCCGGCGCTCGAACCAGGCCGCGAGCTGTGCGAGCCCCTCTCGTTGCAGCGGGCTGTCCCCGGCCTCGCCCTCCCCCCAGACCAATGCGGTGATCTGCTGGCCATCATCGCGCAATGAGACGGGACCAAAGGGGGTGAGGCAGAAATTCGTCATTCGAAATTCACCAGGGTGACGGGATTGCCCTTGCCATCATAGCTGGCATCCACCTCATAGCGCACCAGCCGGAAGGCGGCATCCTGCAGCCGCCAGACCCCGCTATCCGAGGCATCCCCGATCCCGCGCCAGAAGCTATGGGCCGAAATCTGCAGCGTTTCAGGATCGAACCCGGCATTGATCGCCAGCAGATCCGCACTCCAGCCATTGATTTCCAAAAGGCTCACCACGCTATCCGCCTCACCGGGCGCCGCGGCCTTCTCGTCATATTCGATCTTCAGCGTTGGCCGGGTCAGGCCCACCGGAATCGCTCCGCCCTGATCGGAGGAGATCATGAAGACCTGCGAGGTATTATAGGCGTAGATTTCGCATTGAAACTCCCAGACCACCATCGGGATCGGATCGCCCCAGCTGCCGGGGCTTTCGACCTCGAACCGCTTCGGGGGCTTGAGCAGCCGGCCATCTTCGGAAAACGCCCCGGTGCATTCTTCGGCAAAGGTCGCTGAAAAAGCCGCAATGGCGATGGCATCCTCAGGCAGCGCCGCCTGGGAGAAGACCGGGCTGGCCGTCGCCAGCAGCAGCGGAAACAGGATCTTTCGCATCAGAGGGTCTCCTTCACATGCGAGACTGGCATGTCGGCCCCCCGCTGCCAAGCGCCGCGCCCTGCCCGATCCGGAGGACGGCGTGGATCAGCAGCGAGGTGCCAGCACGCTGCGCTCGGGCGCGATCTTTTCTTCGGTGCCCGGGGCCCGCGCCATGGCGAGGGGCCGGAACGCCTCGCGCAGGACCGCCGCCATGCCTTCGATCGCCGCCGAGCCGCCTCGCGGATTGCGCCGCAGCAGCACCCGCGCCGAATCAATCGCCGGAAAGCCCTCTTCCACCGTCAGTTCGCGGCATCCGACGGGGATCGTCGACCGCGACAGCGGCGAGATCGCCATGCCATTCGTCACCGCATTGCGCATGCCGCTGGCCACATCGCAATACCAGGCCCGCCGCCAGCGCAGCCCCTGGTGGTTCAGCGCCGCTTCGGCAAATTCGCGACACCAGGAGCTTTCGATATAGACCGAGACCGGCAACGGGCTTCTGAGATGCTGCATATGGGTCATCGAGGTCACCCAGACCGTCGGGTCGATGGCCAGAAGCTCGCCTTCCTGGAAATAACTGGTGTCATGGATCACCGCGATGTCCAGCCGGTCTTCCTCCAGCGCTTCCAGCTGTTTTTCGGAATGGTCGCACAGGACCGAGACCTGCAGCCCCTCATGGCGTTCGTCAAAGGCGGCAAGCGCGCGCGGCAGGATGGTGCCGGAATATTCATCCGGAAAACCCACCCGGACCGGCCCGGTCAGTGGTTTTTCCCGCAATGCCAGCGTCGCCTCATCCAAGAGTGCGACCACGCGCTGCGCATAGGGCAAGAGCTGCTCGCCGCGCGCCGTCAGGCTGACGCCGCGCGCAAGCCGCTGGAACAAAGGCTGGCCAAGATTTTCCTCCAGCCGCCGGATCAACAGGCTGACCGCCGATTGCGTCCGGCCCAGCCGTGAAGCCGCGAGCGTCACCGAGCCGGCCTCGGCCACGGCGAGAAAGCCACGCATCAGATCGCTTTCAAGATGGGGATGTGACATCGCCAGACCTATAAATGAAACTCATGAAACCCATTAAATCTATTCGTTTGTGAAATGTCAAAACCGGAGCGATACAGATGAGGTAATTCCAAGGAGGCTAAAATGTTCACCCGCCTGAAATCGCAGATGCAGATGCGCCGCTCTACCGCGTTCCTGCTTAATCGCGCGGATGACCGGCTGCTGGACGATATCGGCCTGACCCGTGGCGATCTGATGGCCATGCATGAGGGTCTGGAGCCCGATACCGGCACCGCCAATGCGCAGGTTCTGTTGCCGCTCTGGCTTGGCGCGAAGCGCGCCGCCTGAGCTTTGACCACCAGTTTTCTGATCGTCTCCTGTCGGTGACGAAACCTGGACGCCAGCGATCGCCGCTGGCGTCTTTTTTACATTCCCCCTGGCTCTGCGGGCAAAGGTTGCGGGTCAGAGGTAGCCGGCTTCTGCCGCCTTTTCGCGCAGCTCTTCCCGGCTGAGGTCGATCATTGTCTCGCCCGCACGGGTCACGGTGGCCCGATTTCGGTCAATCCGGAACAGATCCTCTCCGACCTGAAATTCGATCTCTGGCGACATGGCGAGAAAGCCGCGCTTTGCAGTCAGCGTGAAAAGCGAATCGCGCAGCCCCTCGGCCTGGTCGCGGTAAAACAGCGCAATCAGCTGCGGCAGATGCATGCGGATGGCCTGGGCACCGGCCTTCCTTGCATCCGGCAATGGCACTTTGAACAGCCGCGACGGTCCGGTGGCCATCTTAAAGGTGACATCATCGCCGAAAATCTCGCCCTTCACCTTTTGCGTGCTGCGTCTTTGCTGCGGCCTGGAAGGCACTTCCTGATATTCGGCGCTGAAGCTTTCCCGCGCGCGCATCGGCTGGCGGTCGGTGACGGACACCACGCGCATCCGGGGCGACTGCTGTCCGGCAATCAGGGCGAGCCCAACCAGCAGCACATCGCCAAAGAACAGCCGCGAAAGGTCGAGAGACTGACGCCCGGCAATATCGCTGACCTGCATATTCATGGGCCTTGCCCCTCTAGCTGTGGAACCGATCCGTTCACAGACACCCTGAACCGGGCCGAAATCGGAACAAACTAAGGTAATCCCGCGACCAAAGGCGTCAGGTCACGGAAAACCCGCTCTGTGGTCCTCTTCGCGCCGCTTTCGCCACAGAAATCACCCCGTCAACTTTCAACACTCTCATTGTGGCGCTGCGGTTCTTCTTCCGGATGACCGGCGGACGAGAGGAGATGAAGCGCTACATGCAATTGCGCACCGAGCCGCAAAAGCCAGAGGCTCGCACGCAGGGCCTGTTACGGCTCCGGTAATTCCATGTCGTCTTCTTCCTGCCGGCCGAGATCGCGCAGTCTGCCAGTTGGAACAATAGGTAGGCTGCGGGCTGCTCTTCAGGGTATCAGCGGAATCGGTCATGACCATCGCAGCCGCCCCCATGGCACAGGCGTCGCCCCTACCGTCAGCTCACTTTAGCCGCAGCATGATCCAAGAAGCGGCGGCCTCCGCCTTGGGAGGTTTCCCCGTTGGTCTTTGCCGCGCACGTGATCCGCGTTCCGGCGCGCCCCGCATCAGAAAGACTTAAGCAAGGACGCCGCTGCAACGGTTGAGGCGACGGGCCCCGGCAACATCCACAGCTCCGGCCGCAATGAGGCCAAACGACAGGAGCGCATCTGGCACGGGGCGGGCGTCACCCTGCCGATGCCCGGCCGGACCGCTTACTGACCATTCCCGCCGCGCAGGGGGGCGCCCGAAACAGATAAGGGCCGCATCCTGCGATGCGACCCTTTTGGTTCTCAGGACGTCCCTCAGCCCAGGACGCTGTTACAGCGCGCGCAGGTCTCGGGGTGCTTGTGGCCGCCGACATCGGGCAGGATCTGCCAGCAGCGCTGGCATTTCGCGCCTTCCGCCGGGGCGAAGACCACTTTCACCGCCGGTGCATCGGCCAGGGTGAAAGCCCCATCCGGCGCGGCGGCATCGGTCACGCGGATGCCGCTGGTGATGCAGATATCGGCGAAGGCGACCGAATTCAGCGCGGCCAGCATCGCCGTATCCGCCACATGGACCACCGGCTTCGCCTCAAGGCTGGCGCCGATCACCTTGGCGGTACGCTCCACCTCCAGCGCGCCGGTCACGACGCGGCGGGCGGCGCGGATCCCGTCCCATTTCGCGGCGAGGGTCTCGTTTTTCCAGCCTGCCGGTGTCTCGCAGAAATCCTCAAGATGAACCGAGCTCTCCTCGCCCGGATGGCGCGAGAGCCAGACATCTTCCATCGTGAAGGGCAGGATCGGTGCGAGCCAGGTCGTCAGGCGCTGGAACAACAGATCCAGCACCGTGCGCGCGGCCCGGCGGCGGAGACTGTCGGGCGCATCGCAATAAAGCGCATCCTTGCGGATGTCGAAATAGAAGGCCGAGAGATCGACCGTCGCAAAGTTGAACAGCGTCTGGAACACGCCCGCAAAATTGAAGGCACGGTATTCGCGCCGCACTTCGGCATCGAGTTCCGCGAGGCGGTGCAGCACCCATTGCTCCAGCTCGGGCATTTCCGCCGCGTCGAGGCGCTCGGCCTCCTGGAAGCCGGACAATGCGCCCAGCATGAAACGCAAAGTATTCCTCAGCCGGCGATAGCTGTCGGCGGTGCCTTTGATGATCTTCGGCCCGATCCGCTGATCCAGCGTGTAATCGGTCTGCGCCACCCAGAGCCGCAGGATATCGGCGCCATATTCGGCGATGATCTCTTGCGGCGCGACCGTGTTGCCGATGGATTTGGACATTTTCATGCCCTTCTCATCCAGCGTGAAACCATGCGTCACCACATTGCGGTAGGGCGCGCGGCCGCGCGTGGCCGAAGCCTGCAACAAAGACGAATGGAACCAGCCGCGATGCTGGTCGGTGCCTTCCATATAGACATCGGCGATGCCGTCATCGGTGCCGTCGGCGCGGTCACGCAGCACGAAAGCATGGGTCGAACCGGAATCGAACCAGACATCGAGCACATCAAAGACCTGGTCATAATCCGCCGGATTAACCACGCCTTCGAGCACTTTTTCCTTGAAGCCTTCCACATACCAGACATCGGCGCCGTCTTTTTCAAAGGCGTCAGAGATGCGGCTGTTGACCGTTTCATTGCGCAACAGGAAATCCGGGTCGGTCGGTTTCGCGCCTTTTTTGGTAAAGCAGGTCAGCGGCACACCCCAGGCGCGCTGACGCGACAGCACCCAGTCGGGGCGGTGCTCGATCATCGAATGCAGGCGGTTCTTGCCGGAAACCGGGGTGAATTCCACCAGATCCTCGATCGAGGTCAGGGCGCGTTTGCGGATCGTATCGCCGAACTCGCCAAAGCCGTCATCCAGCTTTTCGTCGATGGCGGCGAACCATTGCGGCGTGTTGCGGAAGATCACCGGCGCTTTCGAGCGCCAGCTATGGGGATAGCTGTGCTTGACCTTGCCCTTAGCCAGCAGCGCACCCGCATAGGCCATCTGCTTGATATTCGAGACATTGGCCGGGCCTTCCTTGCCATCGGCAAGGATGATGTGCTGGCCGCCGAACAGCGGCAGATCGGCGCGATACGAGCTGTCTTCGGTGACATTATAGGTCATCGGCAGCCTGAACCTGACGCCCATCTGATAGTCGTCATCGCCATGGCTCGGCGCGGTATGGACAAAGCCGGTGCCCGCATCATCGGTGACATGGTCGCCCGGCAGCATGGGAACGTCATAATCCCATTCGCCATTCGCGCCCTCAACCCCGTGATAGGGGTGGCGCAGGATCACGCCTTCGAATTCCGATGCTTTCACATCGCGCAGACGGGTCCAGGCCTCGACCTTTGCCGCAGCCTTAACGCCTTCGGCCAGCGCATCGGCCAGCACCAGGGTCTCTCCGACCACGGCCGTCGATTTCTCATCTGCGGCATCGACACGGTACAGACCGTAAGCGATCTCTGGCCCGTAAGCGACCGCGCGGTTTTGCGGGATGGTCCAGGGCGTGGTGGTCCAGATCACCACCGAGGCATTCAGCAGCCCGGTATTGATGCAGCCATCCAGCTCCGGGAAGCTTGCCGCGGATGCAGGGCGGAACCGCACCCAGACCGTGTGGCTCGTATGGTCGTGATATTCGATCTCGGCCTCGGCCAGGGCGGTCTTCTCGACCGGCGACCACATGACGGGCTTCGACCCCTGATAGAGCGAGCCGTTCATCAACAGCTTCATGAAATCCTGGGCGATCACCGCCTCGGCATGGTAAGCCATTGTGAGATATGGGTCTTCCCAGTTCCCGTAGACACCCAGCCGCTTGAATTCCTCGCGCTGGATATCAACCCAGCCCTCGGCAAAGCGGCGGCATTCCTGGCGGAAATCGACGGTGCTCACATCGTCCTTATTCAGCCCTTTGGCGCGGTATTGCTCTTCGATTTTCCATTCGATCGGCAGACCGTGGCAATCCCAGCCCGGCACATAGCGCGCGTCATGGCCCATCATCTGATGCGAACGCGTGATGATGTCTTTAATCGTCTTGTTCAGCGCGTGGCCGATATGAAGATGGCCGTTGGCATAGGGCGGGCCGTCATGCAGCACGAAAGACGGGCGGCCCGGCTTCGCACGCAGGCGGTTATAGACCTCAAGCCGCGCCCAGCGGGCCAGCCATTCGGGCTCGCGGTTCGGCAGGTCGCCGCGCATCGGGAAATCGGTCTCGGGAAGAAATACGGTGTCGCGGTAGTCGACACCCGTTTCAGCGGTGGTTTCGGCGCACATCGATGCGGTCCTCTGGAATGTTGGCATTGGGGCGCCCCCTTGCCTGCGCGTCACGCAGCAGGAATGGTCCGCGCGAAATCTCCCGGCGTGCTGGTGTTCAGCGCGCCGGGCCGCTAATTCGGACACCCGGGGTCCGGGCGAGGATCGCAAAAGAATACGACATGGGGTCGGCTTATAGTCGCGGGCCGGGGTCGGGTCCAGTGCCAGGGTGAGGAAGATGGCGGGGAAAAGCACGGCAAAAACGCTTGAGATCGCCGTGGTGGGTGCCGGCATGGGCGGGCTGGCGGCGGCAAGCCTGCTTGCGCGCGACGGCCACCGGGTCACGCTGGTCGAGCGGTTTGCGACGCCGCGCCCGCTGGGCTCGGGGCTGGTGGTGCAGCCAGTGGGCCTGGCCGTGCTGGACGAGCTGGGCCAGGGCGATGCAGCCCGCGCGCTCGGGGCGCCGCTCCGGCGGATGCGGGGCTGGTCGGTCAACCGTCTTGCAGGCGCCACCCGCAGCCGCATCGCGCTTGATGTGCATTACCCGGCCGCAGACCCCGCCTGTGCGATGCATCGCGCAAGCCTTTTTCATGTGCTCTGGCAGGCGATGCAGGCATCCCCGGTCACACTGATCAGCGGCGAGACGGTGCGAGAGGCACCGCTGCGCCAGGGCCGGCGGGTACTGGTCTCGGACAATGGCGAGATCGGCGGTTTTGACCTGGTGATCGATGCCTCCGGCGCGGGTTCGGCGCTGTCGCCTTTAAAGGCGCGGGAGCTTGGCTATGGCGCGATCTGGACGCATGTCCCCTGGCCCGAAGGATCTGATCAGGGCCAGGATCAGCTGCGCCAGCGTTACTTTCGCGCAAGCCGCATGGCCGGCCTGATGCCCATCGGCCGCCTGCCCGGCGAGGCGGGCGCCCGCGCCGCCGTCTTCTGGTCGATGCCGCGCGCGGATCTGGCGGGCTGGGATGAAGCACGTTTCCAGGCCTGGAAGGCCGAGGCCAGCGCCTTCTGGCCCGTGATGCAGCCCTTCCTTGCTGGCCTGGATCATACCGGCAAGATGACGACAGCACTGTACAGCCATGGCACGCTGGACCGGCCTTATGCGCCGGGGCTGGTCTTTATCGGTGACAGTGCACATCGCGCCAGCCCGCAGCTTGGCCAGGGCGCGAATATGGCGCTGCTTGATGCTCTGGCGCTACGCGAGGCGCTGCGCGGTGATATCGATGAGGCGCCCGCGGCCTATGCCAGAATGCGGCGCTGGCATGTGCGGATCTACCAGTTGTTCAGCCTGTTCCTGACCCCGGCCTATCAGTCGGACAGCCGGGTTCTGCCACAGATCCGGGATCTGTTTCTGGCCCGGATCTCGCTGGTGCCACCAATGCCGCAGATATTGACGCGGCTGGTGGCTGGGCATCTCGTACCGCCTCTGGCCTCGAAACGCTGGCCCTGACCTGCCTCCCCTTGACCGGGCCGGGCGCTTTCAGCAGGCTGGGCCGCGAAAGGGAGCATGTGATGAAATACCCGTCGATCAATGTGCTGGGCGGCCCGCTGGAGGTCTGCTCGACCCGCCCGCTCACCGGTTTCTTCCGCGATGGCTGCTGCAATTCCGGGCCGGGCGATCAGGGGCGGCACACGGTCTGCGCTGAGATGACGGCAGAGTTCCTCGCCTTCTCGAAATATCTCGGCAATGACCTCTCGACACCCCGGCCAGAATTCGGCTTTCAGGGCCTGAAGCCGGGGGATCAATGGTGCCTTTGTGCCAGCCGCTTTGCCCAGGCGCATGACGAGGGCGCGGCGCCGAAGCTGCGCCTCAAGGCGACGCATCATGCGACACTCGACCTGGTTCCGCTGGAGGTTCTGAAGCTGTATGCGAGTGATGGGGAAGCCTAGTCGCTTTCACTTATCGAACATTTCAGCCCGAAAGCCTGCTCTATGACCCTCGCCCGCTTTCCTGTTTCCGACATTGAGCTGCGCGGCGTGGTTCATGACTTCTACCGGGAGGTCCGGGCGCATCCCGTGCTTGGACCGGTCTTCGCTGCGCATGTGAAAGACTGGCCGGAGCATGAGGAAAAGATCGTCGCCTTCTGGCGCAATGCGATCCTGATGGAGCGCGGCTATGACGGCAATCCGATGGCCGTCCATAAAGCAGCCGGCAATGTCCGCGCCGGCATGTTCAGCCCCTGGCTGAAGCTTTTTGACGAGGTGCTCGCCCGGCGCCTGCCCCAGGAAACCGCCCGCGCCTGGTCGGCACTCGCGCATCGGATCGGGAGGGGGCTCAGCCTCGGGCTGCAGGACTATGGCGGTATCCCGAAACTGAAATAGAGCGCGCGGTCAGAGCGGTCGGTCGATCCCGTCATAGATCGCCTGCAACGTCCCGATGCGTCTGGCATAAGCGGCACGGATACAGGCGAGATCGGCCTCACACCCCATACGCTCCTGCAACCAGGCCGCCTGATCATCGAGGATCTCGCCCCGATAGCCCATGGCAAAAAGCCCGGTCAGGAATTTCAACAGCGTCGCCATTTCCACATCGGCGTCGTTCAGGTCACGATTGTCGCAAATCGCCCGCTCATTCGGGCTGAGCCTTGCGAGGGTACAATCGAAACTGGCCGCCGCCACCGGGAGCGGCAGCGACAGCAGAATGGCAAGCGACAGCGCGCGCCTCACCCCTTGATCTCGACACCGAGATGGCGGGCGACGGTGAAGATGTCTTTGTCGCCGCGCCCCGAAAGATTGACCACGATGATATGGTCCTTCGGCAGGCCAGGCGCGTATTTCGTCACATAGGCAAGGGCGTGGCTGGGCTCGAGCGCCGGGATGATGCCTTCGGTCTGGCACAGGAGCTGGAACGCCGCGAGCGCCTCGTCATCGGTCACCGAGACATATTCAGCGCGACCGACATCGTGGAGCCAGGAATGTTCCGGTCCGATACCGGGATAATCGAGGCCCGCTGAGATCGAGAAGCCTTCGAGGATCTGGCCGTCCTCATCCTGCAACAGATAGGTGCGGTTGCCATGCAGCACGCCGGGGCGGCCGCCGGTCAGGCTGGCGCAATGCTGCATCCGCTCATCCACGCCCTTGCCGCCGGCTTCGACGCCGATGATCTTCACCGATGGATCATCGAGGAAGGGGTGGAAGAGGCCCATGGCATTCGAGCCGCCTCCGATTGCGGCAATGACAGTGTCGGGCAGGCGGCCTTCGCCTTCCTGTTCCACGAGCTGTTCGCGGGTTTCTTTGCCGATGATCGACTGGAAATCGCGCACCATGGCCGGATAGGGATGCGGGCCGGCAACGGTGCCGATGCAATAGAACGTGTCGCGCACATTGGTGACCCAGTCCCTGAGCGCGTCATTCATCGCGTCTTTCAGCGTGCCGCGACCCGAGGTGACCGGGACGACCTCGGCCCCCAGAAGCCGCATGCGAAAGACGTTCGGCGCCTGGCGTTCGACATCATGGGCGCCCATATAGACCACGCATTTCAGACCGAACCGCGCGCAGACGGTCGCGGTCGCCACGCCATGCTGGCCGGCGCCGGTCTCGGCGATGATGCGTTTCTTGCCCATGCGCCGCGCCAGCAGGATCTGGCCCAGCACATTGTTGATCTTATGCGAGCCGGTATGGTTCAGCTCTTCGCGCTTGAGATAGATTTTCGCGCCGCCGAGATGTTCGGTCAGGCGCGGCGCGTAATAAAGCGGGCTCGGGCGGCCGACATAATATTTCCACAGATCGGCCATCTCGTCCCAGAAGCTCTGGTCGGTCCTGGCGCGGTCATATTCGGCTTCGAGATCGAGGATCAGCGGCATCAGCGTTTCCGAGACGAAACGCCCGCCATGGATGCCGAAACGGCCGCGCTCGTCCGGGCCGGTCATGTAGCTGTTGATACCGTCATCGGCCATGGTGTTCCCCTCGTGCTGTCTTTGACGGTGTAGCGCCCTTGGCGCGCGGGGAAAAGGGGGCCCTGCGCCCCGCAAGGAACGCGAAGAAGAGGGGGCTCTGCCCCCTGGCCGCGTTGCGGCTCTCCCCCGGGATATTTATAGACAGAAAATGAGCATCAGAGGACAGCGGATGGCTTTTACAGTGGCGATTGACGGGCCGGCGGCGGCGGGCAAGGGCACGATCAGCCGGGCGGTGGCGGAGCGGTTCGGCTTTGCGCATCTGGATACGGGGGCGCTTTATCGGGCTGTGGGGGTCAAGGGCGGCGATCCGGTGGCGGCGGCGCGGGAGCTGACGGTGGCGGATCTGGCGCGGGGCGATCTGCGCTCGCTTGAGGCCGGTCAGGCGGCAAGCCGGGTTGCCGTGATCCCCGAAGTGCGGGCGGCGCTTTTGCAGTTCCAGCACGATTTTGCCCGGCGCGCGGGCGGCGCGGTGCTGGACGGGCGCGATATTGGCACGGTGATCTGCCCCGGGGCCGAGGTGAAGCTGTTTGTCACGGCGCGCGCAGAGATCAGGGCAAGGCGCCGCTGGCTGGAACTGGGGGGCGAGGCTGCGGAGTCGGACTATGAGACCGTGCTGGGGGAGGTGCGGCTTCGCGATGAGCGCGATATGAATCGCGCCGATGCGCCTTTGCGCCCGGCAGCTGATGCGGTGGTGATCGACACTTCGGATCTGGGGATCGGGGCGGCGTCAGAGCGTGCCATCGCCGCCGTTATGGCGGTGCGGGAGCGGCGCTGAATGCCGGCGAAAGTGGTGCTGCATCTGCCGCAGCGGTTTCGGGATCGGCTTGACCGGCGGCGCGGGCCGCTGCTTTACGAAGAGATCCGGTCAGTGATCACCGGGTTCGGCGGTGAAGTCGTGCTGGCGCCGCAGCTGAAGCGGGCCGATTATAAGATGGTTTCGTCTGAAGATCTGCATATCGTTGAAAATGGCAGGATACAGCGGCCCGCGGTGCTGAACGCGGCGACCGCCTATCTTGACGGTTTCTTTCATGTCGATCCGCGCGGAATCCAGGCGGAAAGCAGCATCGGGATGCGCCTTTATAAGCCGAAAAGGATCGATCCTGGTGTCGCGGCGGAGTATTTTGCCCTGCTGCGCGCCCGTTTCGTCACGCCGCGCCTGTCGCGCTATCGCCAGGCGCGGGACCATGCGCAACTGCCCGAGGGCTGCATTGCGGTGTTTCTGCAGGGGCCAGCGCCGCAGCGCCTGATGCAGGCGGCCTGTGGTTATGACGAGATGCTGATCGGGGTCTGCGCCGGGGCGGGAGGGCGCCCGGTGGTGGCCAAGCCGCATCCGCTTGACCCGGAAAGCGGCCAGGCGACCATTTCGGCGGCGCGGGCAGCCGGCTATGAAGTGATCGCGACAGAGGCCAATATCCACGATATCCTCAATGCCTGTGCGCTGACGGTCTCGGTCAATTCAGCGGCCTCGATCGAGGGGCTTTTGCATGAAAAGCCGGGGGTTCTGTTCGGCTGGTCGGATTTTCACCATTTCTTCCCCACCGCGTCACAGCCCGGAGAATTCGCCGCCCTGGCAGAGCGCGCGCTGGCGGCGCCGCCCGATGCGGCAAAGGCGCTTTACTGGTATTTCGGCCAATGTCTTGATGCGAAATCCCCAGACTTCGCGCCCCGCTTGCTGGCAATTTTTGCCAAAGCGGGCTTTGACGCCGTCCGGCTGGGCCTGAACCCGCCGCCCGGGCAGTGAATCAGGGCGGCAAAGGGGGCGGAGCTTGCCCTGACGGGACTTTGCCGCTATAGGACCGCATCCTGCGCCTGAGTCGCGCGCGGGGCCACCAAAGACCGGCGGAGCCAACCGCATGGCCAGAAAACCATCAAAAGGAAAACACCTCTTATGTGCGCTAAAAACGCTATGGACGAATTCGAAGCCCTGCTTGCGGAAAGCTTCGAAATTGACACCCCCGACGAGGGTACTGTCGTCAAAGGCAAGGTCATCGCTATCGAAGCGGGCCAGGCCATCATCGATGTCGGCTACAAAATGGAAGGCCGCGTCGATCTGAAAGAATTCGCTAATCCCGGCGAAGCTCCGTCGATCAATGTTGGCGACACCGTCGAGGTCTATCTGGACCGCGTCGAGAATGCCCGTGGCGAAGCTGTCATCTCGCGCGAGAAAGCCCGCCGCGAAGAGGCCTGGGATCGTCTTGAGAAAGCCTATGCTGACGAGATCCGCGTCGAAGGCGCGATCTTCGGCCGCGTCAAAGGCGGCTTCACCGTGGACCTGGGCGGCGCTGTTGCCTTCCTTCCGGGCAGCCAGGTTGACGTGCGCCCCGTGCGCGATGCCGGCCCGCTGATGGGTATGAAGCAGCCGTTCCAGATCCTGAAAATGGATCGTCGTCGTGGCAATATCGTGGTGTCGCGCCGTGCGATCCTTGAAGAGTCGCGTGCTGAACAGCGTGCGGAAGTCATCGGAAACCTGCATGAAGGTCAGGTTGTGGACGGCGTGGTCAAGAACATCACCGAATATGGTGCCTTCGTTGACCTCGGCGGCGTTGACGGCCTGCTACACGTCACCGACATGGCATGGCGCCGTGTGAACCACCCGTCGGAGATCCTGTCGATCGGCGAGACCATCAAGGTCCAGGTCATCAAGATCAACAAAGAGACCCACCGTATCAGCCTGGGCATGAAGCAGCTCCAGAACGATCCGTGGGATGCGGTGGAAAAAGCCTATCCGATCTCGTCGGTCCACAAAGGCCGCGTCACCAACATCACCGATTACGGCGCCTTCGTGGAGCTGGAAGCCGGTGTCGAAGGTCTCGTTCACGTCTCGGAAATGTCCTGGACCAAGAAGAACGTGCATCCCGGCAAGATCGTTTCGACCTCGCAGGAAGTCGAAGTCATGGTTCTCGAGATCGACTCGGCCAAGCGTCGCGTTTCCCTCGGCCTCAAGCAGACCATGCGCAATCCGTGGGAAGTCTTTGCTGAGACCCACCCGGTTGGCTCGACCATCGAAGGCGAAGTCAAGAACATCACCGAATTCGGTCTGTTCGTTGGCCTCGACAACGACATCGACGGCATGGTTCACCTCTCCGACCTGTCCTGGGACAAGCGCGGCGAAGAGGCCATCCAGGAATACCGCAAGGGCGACATCGTCAAGGCAGCGGTCTCGGAAGTCGACATTGACAAAGAGCGGATCTCGCTCTCGATCAAGGCTCTGGGCGAGGACACCTTCTCGGAAGCTGTTGACGGCGTGAAGCGCGGTTCGATCATCACCGTGACCATCACCGCCATCGAAGAAGGCGGCGTCGAGGTCGATTACAACGGCATGAAGAACTTCATCCGCCGTTCGGATCTTGCACGTGACCGCGCCGATCAGCGCCCCGAGCGCTTCTCGGTCGGCGACAAGGTCGATGTGCGCGTGACCAATGTCGATTCGAAGACCCGCAAGCTGGGTCTGTCGATCAAGGCACGCGAGATCGCCGAAGAGCAGGAAGCTGTTCAGCAATACGGTTCCTCGGATTCGGGCGCTTCGCTCGGCGACATCCTCGGCGCCGCGCTGAAGGGCGACCGCTGAGCCAAAGGCTGAAACGCCGCCAGAACCAATTGGCGGCCTCACAGCCCTGGAGAGAAAATGACAGGAAAGGCCGGGGAAATCCTCCCCGGCCTTTTTCTTTTGCGCGTGCCCGATTCGCCGGTCAGCGCGGTCACAGACAGGATCCGGGTGCCGCTACGGGCCGACGAAGGGCTCAATCGCACCATCAAGCGGCTTTTCAGCACCGGGTCACCGGGTCTCATAGCAGCCAGGTGCTTGTTTTCATTTGCCTCATCCGCTTTTTCTGCTTTTATGATCACAGACGCGCCAGGGCTGACTGCCACATCCTGGCCGAAACAATGTCGCGAAGGGGAGTGACCGGATGATCCGCTCGGAACTGATCCAGAAGATCGCAGACGAGAACCCGCATCTGACCCAACGCCATGTTGAGCGGATCGTGAACACGGTTTTCGAAGAGATCATCGAAGCGCTGTCGCGCGGCGACCGGGTCGAATTGCGCGGCTTCGGCGCCTTCTCGGTCAAAGAGCGCGACGCCCGCACCGGCCGCAACCCGCGCACCGGCGAGGCCGTCGAAGTCGAGGACAAGCGCGTCCCCTTCTTCAAGACCGGCAAATTGCTGCGCGACCGGCTGAACGGCCGCTGATCGGCGCAAGCCGGGTTGAACAGCGCTGCGTTAAGCCCGATATTCCGGCCAAGGGGCAGGCTTTGCCTGCCCGGTTCCTGACTGACGGATAGCGGATCATGCTGCGTTACCTGCGCTTTATCTTCATCGGCATCACCGGCCTCGTGCTGCTGACGCTTGCCCTGGCCAATCGCGGACAGGTGCAGTTGCGGCTCTTGCCCGAAGGCATCGGCAATATTCTCGGCACCACCGGCGGCTGGTCGATCCCGCTATTTGTGGTGATCCTCGGATCGGTGGCCATCGGCATCCTGGTCGGCTTCATCTGGGAATGGATGCGCGAGATGCGGATACGCCAGGCGGCAAAGGTCCAGACCAAGACCGTGGCGCGGCTTGAGAAGGAACTCGCCGTCCTGAAGGACAGCAATTCCGTGCCGCCCCGGGACGAGGTTCTTGCGATTCTCGCCGGGGACGGGCGGAAGTGAGCTCTCCCATCCGGGTAAAGATCTGCGGCTTGCGCCATGCAGCCGAAGTCTCTGCCGCCGCCGCCGCTGGAGCCGCCTATGTGGGCTTTGTCTTCTTTCCCAGGTCCCCACGCCATGCCTCGCTGACAGAGGCCCGTGAGGCCGCGCTGAGCGCGCCTGAGGGCCTGTGCAAGGTGGCGCTTGTGGTCGATGCTGATGACGGCCTGCTCGACAGTATCCTGGCCGAAGTGCCCATTGATATGCTGCAGCTGCATGGCAGCGAGACGCCCGGGCGCGTGTCAGAGATCCGCGCGCGCTTCGGCCTGCCGGTGATGAAGGCGGTCGGCGTAGCGGATGAGGGCGATCTGGCGCCGCTCATGGATTATGCGCTGGTGGCAGATCAGCTGCTGATCGATGCCAAGCCCCCGAAAGGGACCGCCCTGCCGGGCGGCAACGGGCTGAGCTTTGACTGGCGGCTGGTGGCGCAACGGCGCTGGCTGAAGCCCTGGATGCTCGCGGGTGGGTTGACCCCCGAGAATGTGGCCGAAGCGATACGCCTGACCAATGCGCGCCAGGTCGACGTGTCTTCGGGCGTGGAAACTGCGCCGGGCATCAAGGATCTGGATCGGATCCGCACTTTTGCCCGCGCGGCCCTTGGCCCGGCGGAACCGGCGATTCCGAAACTGCGCTGACCGCCGGCCTGCAGGGCGCTCAGACAATGAAAAAGCCCCGGAGCTCACGCGCCGGGGCTTTTTTATTTCGGTTTCGCGGATCAGTGCAGCCTGGCGTCGACCTGGGCAATCGCATCTTCAATCGACGCAGCCGCCCAGTCTTCGGTGCTGTTTTTCGCCAGCAGGTCGCCTGCCGCCGCAATCGCAACCGCCACGGCGCGCTCGCGCACCTGACGAACAGCGGTCTGCTCTGCCAGAGCGATCTGCTCTTCAGCAGCCTTCAGCCTGCGCTCGATCGAAATGGCCAGATCCGCACGCGCCTTGTCGGCTGCGGCCCGGGCCTCATCCCTGGCCGAAGCCACGATGCGGTCCGACTGTTCGATCACTTCCTTTTGCTTGCGCTCATAGGAAGCGAGGATCGACTTGGCCTCTTCGCGCAGCGCCCTTGCCTCGTCCAGCTCGGCCTTGATCGCGACCGCACGCTTATCGAGAAGCCGCCCGAGCAACCCCGGTACACCTGCATAGATCAGGATACCGACGAAGATCAGGAAGGCGATCAGGACCACGAAGTCGGTATTCCCGAGCGAGAAGAACGGACCCGAAGCCGCGAGGGCGGGCGTCGCGCTCACAAGGGCTGCGGCAGTGATGAGAAGCTTTTTCATCGCCTTACCCTTTCAGCCGGGCAGCAATCGCCGCCGTTACCGACCGCGCATCGGCGGAGCCGCCAAGCGCTGCAACCAGTTCCTTCGCGGTGTCTTTCGCGACGGCCTGAACCGCCTCTTCAGCACCGGCCCGGATCTCGGCGATCTTCGCCTCGGACTCTGCAGCCCGTGCGGTGATCTCGACATCGGCCTTTGCAGTCGCCGCATCCAGGTCTTTCTGGATTTCGGCCTTCGCTGCCGCGATGATCTTTCCAGCCTCGGTGCGGGCCGTTGCCAGCGCCTCGTTATAGGCTTTCTCGGCCTCGAGTGCCTTGAGCTTCAGCTCTTCGGCCGCGGCGAGATCATTGGTGATCGTTCCCTTGCGCTCGGCCAGCACCGCGCCGATGCGCGGCAGGGCAATGCGCGAGAGGATCACGAACAACACCACCAGGGCGACCGCAAGCCAGAAAATCTGGTTGGGCATCCAGTCGGTGCAGAGCTGCGGCATCCCTTTGGCGCCGCCCGCGTCATAAAGGCATTCTGCATGCCAGTTAACGCCGTGGGTTTCCGTTGCCATTCTGCTCTCCGTCGATCCCTTCTGAACAGGAAGGGCGCCAGCCGTCTCCGACCCGCGCCGCTTCCCACTTTTACGTCAGAAGCAGATCAGACTGCGAACATCAGCAGCAGAGCGATCAGGAACGAGAAGATCCCGAGTGCTTCTGCGAAAGCGATACCAACGAAGAGGTTGGCGGTCTGGCCCGGAGCGGCCGAAGGGTTGCGCAGAGCGCCGGCGAGGAAGTTGCCGACGATGTTACCCACACCGATGCCAGCGCCGCCGAGACCGAAAGCCGCGAGGCCAGCGCCGATGTATTTGCCGAGAGCTGCGATTTCGCCTTCCATGGTCGAATACTCCTGTATTTGGATTTGGCTGAGTTGAGGTCCGGACCGTCAGGGGTGACGCTTAGTGATGCGCGTCGCCCACAGCGTCTTTCAGATAGACACAGGTCAGAATGGTGAAGACATAGGCCTGAACAAAGGCCACGAGCACCTCGAGCGCGTAGATGCCAACGGCACCTGCGATCGCGAGCGGCGAGATGATCGCCATCGAGGCAAAGCCCGCGAAAACTTTGAGAACGGCGTGACCTGCCAGCAGGTTACCTGCAAGACGGATCGAATGGGACACCGGGCGCATGATGTAAGAGATGATCTCAATCACCGCCAGAACCGGGCGCAGCGCGAGCGGCGCCGAGGACACCCAGAACATCGAGAAGAAGCCCAGACCCTTGCGGGCGATCCCGATCAGGGTAACGCCGAAGAACACCAGAAGCGCAAGCGACGCGGTCACGGCGACATGCGAGGTGGTGGTGAAGCTCATCGGCAAGAGGCCAAGGAGGTTCGAGAGCAGGATGAAGAGGAAAAGCGTCATGACATAGGGGAAATACTTCACCCCGTCATGGCCTGCGACTTCTTCAACCATGTTATGGATAAAGCCGTAGAACACTTCGGCGACCGATTGCAGACGGGTCGGGATGATGCCGCGATGACGGGTCGCCAGCACGAACAGCGCGAAGACGCACAGAAGTGCGATCCCCATCCACAGCGTCACATTGGTCACGGTGAACGTGCCCACGGGGCCATCGCCCCAGAGGGGTTTCACAATGAACTGATCCATCGGATGGATCGAAAAACCGCTTCCGCCCTCAGCCGTGCCTTCTGCCGCCACGATCAGTTCCCTTCACCCGATGCGGCGCCGGCCTCTGCCTTTGCCGCCTTGTCATCCCTTGCGGCCTCAGCCGCACGTTTTTCCGCCACTTCCCGCGCGGTGCCCATCATGGTGCGCACCCCCGCGGCAAACCCCAGGAGCGAGAAGATCACCAGGAGGAACGGGATCGTGCCGAACAGCTTGTCCAGCCCATAACCGATCCCGGTTCCGACGATAATGCCGGTCGCAAGCTCGATCACCATTCTCCAGGCAAGCTCGCCATGCGAGAGGCCCTTCGCCACAGAGGTCTTATCTGACTTCGGCTTGCCCCGCAGATCACCAAGCCGCTTTTCCAGCGCCCTGAGCCTGTCGGGATCGGGTTCCGAAGCCATTTTCGCCACCCCATGACATTTGCGAGGGTTCTATGCGGCGGGGGGAAGGGTGTCAACCTTGCGTGAACTCGGGGTATCTCAGCACAACCCATTGAAATTACGTGCATATGAGATTCGCAACCTATCTTTTCTCCGCTCCCCGCGGGCGCAGGATCGCGATTTGCACGCCGCTTCAATATTCAACGAAACGGTTGAATATCGCCGGTTGCGCCCGCCCGCCCTGGCCGCGATACTGCGACATGCTTTCCGCCTCCGCCCAGCTGGACCTCGTCTTCGCCGCCCTCGCCGATCCGACGCGGCGCGCGATTCTCGCGATGCTGCTCGAAGATGATATGGCGGTGACCGATGTGGCGCATCCGTTCGAGATCAGCCTTGCAGCCGTGTCGAAACATCTTGGCGTGCTCGCGGATGCCGGGCTGATCACGCGGGAGCGGCGCGGGAGGGTGATCTGGTGCAAACTCGAGCCCGATGCCCTGCGCGGCGCCTCGGTCTGGATGCAGGCCTTCGGCCAGTTCGAGCCCCTCGACCTGGACCAGTTCGAACGTTTTCTGGAAAGCGAGCTCGCCGGAACGGAAACCGCGCCTCTTATGCCGGAAGAGGCCTCCGGCGGGGATATTTAAGGACAGAAGTCATCTTTTTTCCTGGTTTCTGTCCTTAAATATCCCGGGGGGGCGCCGCCGCAGGCGACGGGTCCCCCCCTGCCCCGGCAGTCAGGCGCACAACCGCTCTTTGCAGGCGTCACCATCAGGTTCTTTTTCCCTTTGCCCAAGGCGTTGCGCTGCAATCCATCCACCACCAGGTCAGCTTTTGGCTGCCTGAAGCTGGCCACCTGCCCCGACAGGCCGGGAAACATCGCTGCCGCATACGGTTCTGCGCCGGGGCACGCCCGGGCCTCAGAGGATTCCTTTACAACCGGAAACAGTCTGTCCAAAACGCTACGGCCAAGGCCCATGTTTCAACCGGAGGCTGCCACAAACCTGCCCCGGTTCGCGGCGATCCTTGGGCTCAGGAAAACCAATGGGCCCATTGCCAGCCGCAAAGCCGGCTGCGGGCCAGGAACTGAAGGAACGCCGCCATGACCAAGGCACTTGAATTTCTGCGCAGCCTGACCGCGAAACGTGCCGTCGAGCCAGATGTCGATGCCGCTTTCGACGCCCGGCTGCAAAGGCTCGACGCGGTGCGTCAGGTGTCGGTTTCGCGCGCGGTGCTGTTCAGAACGCAGCCGTCACAGCAGGAAGCCTGAGCGCGTTGATCAGGTCGCGCAGCTCCTGCCGCGCGGCGACGTTGGAGAGGTTCATCTGCTCGACCCCGGTATCCTTCAGGTCAAGCAGCGTCAGCCCTCGCGGAAACAATTCGCGAAAGATCACGCGTTCGGAAAAACCGGGCGCCACACGAAAGCCGATGCGGCGGGAGAGATCCTCCAGCGCGGCACCGACCTTTTTCTTGTTATGCATCGCCTGGGCGCCCAGGCGGTTGCGCAAAACGATCCAGTCGATCGGCTTCAGCCCGGCCTGCGCCCGCAATTGCCGCGCGCCCCAGACCATCTCGGCATAGATTGACGGGCCCTTCACCTTGCCGGATTCAGGGTCGATCCGGGCCAGAAGATCGAAATCAACGAAAGAGTCATTCAGCGGCGTGATCAGCGTATCGGCCAGCGAATGCGCCACCTGGCTCAGCCGCGTATGGCTGCCGGGGCAATCGATCACGATGAAATCCTTGACCGGGTCCAGCGCCGAGACCGCCGCCGTCAGACGCTGGTCGAACGGGTTTTCACCATCCACAAGGCTTGGCTCGTCGACTTCGGGCAACTCCCGGTAATCCGGCGATGGCAAATCCAGCCCGGCCTTCGCAAGAAAGGCCCGGCGGTTCTCGACATAGCGGCCAAAGCTGCGCTGCCTGAGATCAAGATCCATCGCGCCCACCCGATGCCCCATCCGGGCCAGCGCCGTTGCGACATGCATCGAGGTGGTCGACTTCCCCGACCCGCCCTTTTCGTTTCCGACTACGATGATATGCGCCATGGCAGTGGCTCTCCCCCGGGGTCATTCCAGCCTGTCTATTGGCAAGGACCGGGCAAAAGGGGAAGAGGAAATCCACGACCCGGCATTTCAGGAGGTTGCTGCTGCCGCACAGGGAACATACCAGTCACAGTCATAAGCGGCGTCATCACCCGGAAACTTCCCCAGACAAACACGCCCGTCAGCCTCGCGCTGAAGACGCCGTTCAGGCCGGTCCTCGTCTGGGGCGAGCGGAAAGTCCCCCTCGGGCAACTGGAACCAGGACAGGATCAGATCGCCCGGCCCGTGCCCGAGAACACGGCAGGACGGGTCGAAATAGCCACTTTCACTGTAGCCCCAAAGCGTGAGAACAGTACCGCCATCCTGAGACCGGAACCCGATCGGGCGCTTTTCGCAGCGCGACAAATCTGCTTGTGGCGCGAACTTACCGTCAAAGGCCGCGAAAGGATCTGCCGCGACGCCGGTCCCGCATGTCAGCAGCATCCAAAGCAAAAAGGCGCATCCGAAGATGCGCCTTTTGTATCTGTGCCAGGTCTCAGAACCCAAGGCCGGCATATTTGTTTTTGAACTTCGACACGCGGCCGCCGGTATCCATCAGCTTGGCCGACTGTCCGGTCCAGGCCGGATGCGCCAGCGGGTCGATGTCGAGCGACATGGTGTCGCCCTCTTTGCCCCAGGTCGAACGGGTCTGATAGGTCGAGCCGTCGGTCATTTTCACTTCGATGAAGTGATATTCGGGGTGAATGCCCTCTTTCATCTCGGCTCTCCTTATTCCGATTTGGCTTTATAGGTGCTGTCTTCGGCGATACGGGCCGATTTGCCGCGACGCGCGCGCAGGTAATACAGCTTGGCGCGACGGACTTTACCGCGGCGGACCACGTCGATCGAATCGATATTGGTCGAGTAAAGCGGGAACACACGTTCCACACCTTCACCGAAGGAAATCTTGCGGACGGTGAACGAGGCCGCGAGGGTGGCGCCGCCTTTGCGGGCGATGCAGACGCCTTCATAGGCCTGCACGCGCGAACGGGTGCCTTCGGTCACTTTATAGCCGACGCGAATGGTATCGCCGGCCTTGAAATCAGGGATCTTCTTATCGAGTGCGGCAATCTGCTCCGCCTCGATCTGAGCGATCAGGTTCATCGCATTTCTCCATATGCCTGCGGTTTTTGCCCGCAGAGGTGATCCTGGCCGAGAGCTCCTGGTCTTCTTTCGGGTCCCTGCATCGCGTTTTGCGCGACCGGCCCGCCGGAGATCGGTTCGGTTTACTTTGCTTTTCAGCGTGCCGCGCCCTGCCTGCCCCCGCCGAAGAAGACGGATCGATCAGACAAAAGGAATCGGGTCCGACAGGCTTTCACCCCGGACCCGCTGACTATAGGCGCTGACGGCTTTCCGGTCAAGCGGCGCGCATCCTGTCCCGGCATGCTGCCGGGATGCCTCCGGCGGGGATATTTAAGGACAGAAAATGACAAAAGAAGGCTTTCATTTTCTGTCTCTAAATATCCCGGGGGTGAGCGCGGTACGCGCGAGGGGGCTGGCCCCCTCAACACCCTTTCCGCTTGCGAAATGCATCCCAGAGATCGGGCCGCCGCGCGGCTGTGATTTCTTCTGACTGCGCCTGACGCCATTTGGCGATTTCGCGGTGATTGCCGGACATCAGCACCGGCGGGATCTCCAGGCCTTGCCACTCTGCCGGCCTGGTATATTGCGAATGTTCCAGCAGCCCGTCGGAGAAACTCTCCTCCACCGCCGATTCCGCATTGCCCAGCACACCGGGCAAAAGTCGCAATGTGGCATCCAGCACCGCCTGGGCTGCAATCTCACCCCCGGTCATCACGAAATCGCCGAGGCTGACCTCCTCGATCTGCCAATGGTCCAGCAGGCGCTGATCGACCCCTTCGAACCGGCCACAGAGCAGCGTCATCCCCTCGCCCGCCGCAAACCGGCGTGCCATTGACTGATCGAACGGCCGGCCTCGCGGCGAGAGATAGATCAGCGGCCAGGTGGCGCGGCTGGCGCGCACACCCTCCATTGCCGCGGACAGCGCACGATGCGTCACATCCGCCCGCAGCACCATTCCCGCGCCGCCACCCGCAGGTGTGTCATCGACATTGCGGTGCCTGCCCTCGCCGAACTGGCGCAGATCAAAGGTCTCCAGCCGCCAGCGCCCCATCTCCAGCGCTTTGCCGGTCAGCGAGAGCCCGAGCGTGCCGGGGAAGGCGTCGGGAAACAGGGTGACGACCCGGGTTTCAAACGCCCCGTGCAGGAGACGCGGCTCCTGCATCAGATCGCGCGGCTTCAGGGAAGCGCTGATCTTCAGTTTGCCATGGCTGCGGTCGGGTGCGGCCCCGTTCCCGGAACCCTCGGGCCCTCCGCCAATCGCTTGCTGTTTACCGGGTTCTTCACTCATGGTCTCGCTCTAGCGCGAAACCTGTCGGCACGAAAGGGTCGTGCGTGAAATCACCAGGACGGAGCGGTTTCCCGATCTGCCCGTATCAATCAGGGCAAAGCCCTCGCGTCAGGAGCACCGTGTTTCAGGCCTGCCGGGCGCCGGCGACCGGCGGCACAAAGCCAGGGGTGACCGGTCGCGCGGCGACGGGCTGGCCCCGCACCGGCTCGCTTGCCTGCCCCGATGCCTGACCCGGTGCCTGCTCTGGCGCTCCGGCTGCTGCCAGAGCCGCCGCGAGGTCACGCAAAGCCCTTGCCGCAGCACTGCTTTCGCAGGCCCCGGCGAGATCGCGGACCGCGCCTGCAGATGGGAAATAAGATGCCATCGCCGGGATCTTGTGCAAAAGCGTCCGACCTCGCAACGACAGGAGCGACAGGAGTTCCTCGGAGTTTCCGGCAGCGGCAAAGGCCGTCCGCATCTCACCAGGCACCGTATAGTCCGAATGCGGGAAAGGTTCTGTGGCTTTCAGAATGACCGCCGTTCTGAGTGGCACATGCTGGCTCGCGGGGCAGGCATTCAGTGCCGCCGTAAGTGCCGCAAGCCGTGACCAGATATCGCCGGTATCGAGGAAGTGGCCGAGCTGTTCCAGCATGACCCCGGCCTCGGTTGCGCCATCCTCAGCCAGGGCAAACAGTGCAGAGACCGCAGCCTCGGCCGAAGCCGGAACCGGTCGCGGTGGCGCGGCACCTGGCTCATCGCTCCAGAGCAGCCGGTCAATGGTTTCGCCAGTCACCATGGCCAGTTCAGGCAGCCAGGCCATCCGCAGCAGCGGCAGCGCCACAAGCGACAGCGCCACCGGCAGCACAGGGTTGATCAGCGGCATATAGCCAAGGACGCCGCCGATGCCGCGCCCGACCCCGAACAGCAAGGCCACGAAGAGGATCTGTGAGCACAGAAGCGTCAGCGCCGCCAGCCCCGCCCTGAGGGTCAGCCATTCGCCAAAGCGTTGCGGCCATTTATGCGGCCGAAGCATCACCAGCCAGAGCATGAACAAGGCCACGAAGGGCGGAAGATATCCCGCGCCTGAACCGGCCAGTCCGGCCAGCAACGGCCCCATGTAAAGGAGAACAGTTGTCGCCTGTATCAGCCGCTTCCGATGCGTCACGACGCGTCCCTTTCGCCGATGCGGATTGCGATCCGCCCCTGTTGCTGTCACGACCCCGACCCGGGTGAGGGCCCGCGCCGGCCCTGCCTGTCCCGAGCCACAGGTGACGGTTTCAACGAGAGGGACCAGCCATGGCAAAAACAAGGCAGCGCCGTGTCGGGCCCAGGAAGTTCCGCGACGTTTAGGGGTAATTTCGGCCGCAGATGGGGACAATCCAGACCTGCTGGTCTCCGTGGTTCCGGTACCGCCAAGGAAGCTCTGGCATGTCGGAAAATGTCTTAACGCCTGTGACGCTGTCATGGCGCACAAAAGACGGGGCAGAGAAGACGGGCCTTCAGTGCCAGCTTTCCGCCTGACACACAGGGCCGCACTGGCAGGCAGCCAGGCCCGGCGTCAGTCCAGACCTTCCGGCAGATCGGCGATCAGCACTCCGCGTGCAAGATCAACGGTGGGCACGGTTGCCTGTGTAAAAGGAAGCAGCAGCGGCGCGGCTTTCTGGGTGAGCCGGATCTCGATCAGATCCCCTGCCCCGTGATTATGGACCGCGATCACCGTCCCGAGACTCGCGCCACCAGTGTCTTTCACCGCAAGCCCGATCAGATCGGTGTGATAGAATTCATCATCCGGCAGGCCAGGCAGACGGTCACGCGCGACATAAAGCTCTGTCCCACGCAGGGCATCGGCCTCTTCCTTGGTGGAGATGCCGGACAGACGCGCCCCGATGGCCCCCGCGACCGGCCTGGTCAGGGTCACCGCAAAGCTGCGATTGCCGTCTTTGGTGAAAAGCGGGCCATATGAGGCGATATCGGTCGGCTCGGCGCAAAAGCTTTTCAGCCGCACCTCGCCCCGGATCCCCCAGGCACCCGCGATGGAACCGACACAAATCCGGTCGTCAGACATAGCCCGCTCCAGTCCTGGAACGGATGGCCCCGGCAAAAGGGCCATCCGTGTTTTGATCACGCTTCGGCAGCAGCCGGAGCTTCCGAACGTGCTGCTTTCTTGGCAGCGCGCTCGGCCATTGCTTTGCCCGGGACAGCCGATTTCAGGTTCGAGCGGACGGCTTTCTCTTTCAGACCAGCCGATTCCAGGAAGCGGGCCACGCGGTCGGTCGCCTGAGCACCCTGGCTCAGCCAGTATTGGATGCGCTCGACATTCAGCACGACGCGGGCTTCGTTGTCTTTTGCCAGCAGCGGGTTATAGGTGCCCAGCTTTTCAATGAAGCGGCCATCGCGCGGCATGCGCGAATCGGTCGCAACGATTGCGTAGAACGGGCGCTTTTTCGAACCGCCACGGGCGAGACGGATTTTCATAGACATGGGTATCTCCTTCAGATGTCTGTGTCGCGGGCGTCAAACCCGCTTATTTTTGCAGTTTCTCGTGATGCCTGATGACTTCGGATATGATGAAGGTCAGGAATTTCTTGGCGAATTCCGGGTCGAGACGGGCCTCATCGGCCAGCTTTTCCAGACGTTCGATCTGACGCGCCTCGCGGGCGGGGTCGGATGGGGGAAGGTCATGCGCGGCCTTCAGCCGGCCAACCGATTGCGTATGCTTGAACCTTTCGGCCAGCGTATAGACGAGAATCGCGTCCAGCCGGTCAATCGACTCGCGATGTTCTTTCAGCAGCTCAGCGGCGCGTGCGACAGGATCACTCATCATGCTTCTCCGGTTGCGGGGCGCGCGGGTGCCGCCAGATCGTCATCGGCTTGCCGAAAATCTCGTCATCGCGCTCGGGGGCCGCGCCAAGGCGGCGGGCCAGGGCCATCGAGCGGTGATTGTCGCGCGCGATCATGCTGATCGCCGTGTTCCAGCCAAGCGCACCGAAGGCATGGTCACGAATGGCGAAAGCCGCTTCGCTCGCATAGCCATAGCCCTCATGCGCCGGATCCCAGAGGTTCCAGGCCAGTTCCGGCTCGGGCCAGGCGGGCGGGTTCAGATGGCCGGCAAGGCCGATCGCTTCGCCGGTCTCCGTAAGCGTCACGGCAAACAGCCCATAACCACGCAGGACCCAATGGCCGATCACGGTCGCGAATGTCTGGAACGCACCCGAGGCGGTGGCCGGACCGCCGGTGAATACCGCACGGGGGCTTGCCATATAGGCGATGAAGCCCGGCAGATCGCGCTCTTCAGGGGCGCGAAGCGTCAGGCGCAGGGTGTTCAGTACGGGCGCACCGGAAAGCAGGATCATGCGGTCGCCTCCGTCTTCAGCGGGAAATGCCAGAGGCTCGCCCCAGCGATATGCGGCGAGGGCTGGTCGGTGGGCGTGCCGCCGATCCTGCGGGCAATCGCCATTGACGCGTGGTTGTCGCGGTGGATCGAGGTCACCGCCCTGGTGAAACGCGGATCTGCGACCATCCAGGCCTGCACCAGCTGCGCAGCCTCAGAGGCGACGCCCCGCCCTTCGGCCTCCGCGCTCCAGAGCGACCAGGTCAGATCGACCGGCGCGGCGGGGTCGAAATGCAGCGGCCCCGCATGGCCAAGCGCCGCCCCGCTCGCGCGGTCGGTGATGGTGAACCGGCCATAGCCGCGCAGATGCCACTGCCCGATCATGCCCGCGAATTTTTCGAACGCCTGAGCGGCGGTCTTCGCGCCCCCGACAAACCGCGCCCTAGCCGAAGTCGCGAAGGCGACAAAGGCGGCCGCATCTCCGGCTTCGGGCGCGCGCAGGACCAGGCGGTCCGAGGTGAGGCTCGGAAAGCTCATGCCGCCGCCCTCAGATCATGGCGGATCACCACATCGCCCGGGTCGATCCCCGGCAATGTCGCGTCAATCACGCCGCCAATCCGCAGCCCAAGCGCGATGGAGCGCTGGTTGCCCGGATCGATAATATTGGTGATGAAGGGCCAGTCGGTCGCGCCTTTCAGCCAGGTCAGCACCGCTTGCGCCGCCCGCGCCGCAACGCCCCGGCCCTCGGCTTCCGGCACCACGAACCAGCCCAGCTCCGGCGCGGGGTATTCGGCGGGGTGAAAGATGCCGACCTCGCCGAGATAGCCGCCATTGCTGCGGTCTTCGACCGTGAAAGGACCATACCCCATCAGCGGCCATTGCCCGACCTCGGACGCCCAGAGACGCCAGGCCGCGTTACGCAGCAAAGGCCCTCCCTCCCAGACCGAACGGTCCGAGGCGTAGAAGGCGGCGCGATATTCAAAATCCGACAATTTCGGCATACGCAGCCGCAAATCGCCTGTCTCCAGAACAGGCGCTTGCAGATATGCAACATTTGCCGAAAGAGCGGTCATTTCTTGCGCATCATCCCCGAAAGGCCGGCCGGCAGGGTCACGCCGCGCGGCATCCCCGGGATCGAGCCACCGCCGAGGCCTGGCAGGCCACCCATGCCGCCCGCGCCCTGCTGCACACCCTTTGCCAGTTCAGCAAGCTGTTCCGGCGACATTTTAGACGGGTCCGGCATGCCACCGCCCTTGCCAAGGAATTGCTTGATCATGTTCTTCATCATGCCCCCCTTGCCCATCTTCTTCATCATATCGGCCATCTGCTTATGCTGTTTCAGCAGACGGTTCAGGTCCTGCACCTCAAGCCCGGCACCCGATGCGATCCGCTTCTTGCGGCTCGCCTGGAGCATATCGGGATTGGCGCGTTCCTTCTTGGTCATCGAATTGATCAGCGCGATCTGGCGCTTGAGCATTGAATCGTTGAGACCCGCCTCGGCCGCCGCCGCCTGGTGCTTGCCCATGCCGGGAAGCATCCCCATCAGCCCCTGCATGCCGCCCATTTTCAGCATCTGATCAAGCTGCATCTTCAGGTCGTTCATATTGAACATACCCTTGGAGAAGCGCCTGGCCATCCGCTCGGCCTGTTCGGCCTCAAACGTCTCCTGCGCGCGCTCGACCAGGGCGACAATATCACCCATGCCAAGGATACGGCCCGCGACACGCTCGGCGTCGAAGGTCTCGATGGCATCCATCTTCTCGCCAAGGCCGACAAAGCGGATCGGCTTGCCGGTCACGGCGCGCATCGACAGCGCAGCGCCGCCGCGCCCGTCGCCATCCATCCGCGTCAGCACGACGCCGGAGATCCCGACCTTGCCGTCAAATTCGGTCGCAACATTGACCGCGTCCTGGCCGGTCAACCCGTCAACCACCAGCAGCACTTCGCGCGGTTGCGCGATATCGCGGACCGACTGGACCTCATCCATCAGCACTTCGTCGATATGCAGACGGCCTGCGGTATCGAGGAAGAGCACATCATAGCCGCCAAGGCTGGCCTGGGTTTTCGCGCGTTTCGCGATCTGAACCGCGCTCTCGCCCTTGACGATCGGCAGGCTGTCGACACCGATCTGGGTGCCAAGAATTGCCAGCTGCTCCATCGCGGCCGGGCGCTGCGTGTCCAGAGACGCCAGCAGCACGCGCTTGCCGTTGCGCTCTTTCAGCCGTTTCGCCAGTTTCGCGGTGGTCGTGGTTTTGCCCGAGCCCTGCAGACCCACCATCAGGATGGTTGCGGGCGAATTATCGATCTTCAGCGCATCCGCCGGCCCATCACCCTGGAGCGTCCGCACCAGTTCGTCATGCACGAATTTGACGACCATCTGGCCGGGGGTAATCGACTTCGTGACCGCCGAGCCCGTCGCCTTTTCCTGCACCCGCTTGATGAACTCGCGCGCGACCGGCAGCGAAACGTCTGCCTCAAGCAGCGCGATCCGCACCTCGCGCATCGCCGATACAACATCGTCCTCGCTCAGCGCGCCCTGTTTCGTCAGGCGATCAAAGACGCCGCCAAGGCGTTCTGAAAGGCTCTCAAACATGCGCGGCTCCTCGCGTGACAGATTTTCCCCGATATGGGGCGGCGACCGGGGTGGGACAAAGCGGTTTCGCACCCGTGGGCGCAAACGCGCTGACGGATGGCGATCCCGGGCAAAGCCCAAGGGACCGGAAGCTTTTGCCTCCGGGGAATTAGCCCCGCGATTACGCAAAGCGGGGGCGAGAGTCAAGTGCAGGCGGGGTGCGCTGCCGTCAGTTGCCAGCCGCCGTCAGGGCGGCAAGCTCGTCGGACGAGAGGCTGAGATCGGCCGCGCGGGCGAAGCTTGCCACCTGGTCTGCCGAGGTGGCCGAGGCAATCGGCGCGGTGATGCCGGGCTGGGCCATGACCCAGGCCAGCGCCACTTCGGCCGGTTTCGCGCGATGGGCAGATGCCACTTCATCCAGCGCCTCAAGGATCCGCAGTCCTTTGGCGTCAAGATATTTTTCGACCGCATCGCCGCGCGCCGATTTGTCGAGATCGGCTTTCGAGCGGTACTTCCCCGACAGGAATCCGGAGGCGAGGCTGAAATAGGTCACAACCCCGATCCCCTCAGTAAGGCAAAGATCGCGCAGCGGGCCTTCGAATTCGCCCCGGTCATAGAGATTATATTCCGGCTGGACCACCTGATAACGCGGCAGTGAGGTTCCCGCCGCCTTCAGCGCCGCACCCAGCAAAGCCGCATCGTAATTCGAAGCGCCTATGGCTTTGATCTTACCCGATTTCAGCAGCCTGTCATAGGCGCCAAGCGTATCCTCATGGCGTGCCTCAGGATCGGGCCAATGCGAGAAATAGAGGTCGATGCTCTCGACCCCGAGCCGCTTCAGCGAGTTTTCGGCCGCCTCGGCGATCCAGCCCGAGGAAAGCCCCTTCTGCCCCGGCTGCCCCAGATCAGAGCCCACTTTGGTAAAGATCTTCACGCGCTGCCGCATCCCCGGCCGCGCCCTGAGCCAGGCACCTATGATCGTCTCTGATTCGCCGCCTTTATTCCCGGGCTTCCAGGACGAATAGACATCCGCCGTGTCGATGGCGTCAAAGCCGTGATCGACAAAAGCATCCAGCACGCGGAAGGATTGCGCCTCATCGATGGTCCAGCCAAAGACATTGCCGCCAAAGACCAGCGGCATGAAGCTCAGCCCGCTCTTGCCCGCATCGCGCCGTTCCATGGCTTTCTCCGTCCTGGTCAGAAATCAGTGACAACCCTGCCCGCCGGCCTGTCCGGGTGCAAGCCCCTCGCGGCAGCAGATGCGCCTTCAGGCCCCGATTTCGCGCGGCACGATGAAATCGACCGTGATGCCCTGACCAAAGCCTACCTCGCCCCAGCTCGCTGAGTCGAAATCAACCACAAGGGTTGCGCCGGTCGGATAGCGGGTGAATTGCGAGGAAATCGGCGTTTTCGACACCAGGCGATGGGCGAATTCGGCAATGCCGGGGTTATGACCCAGCATCATGACGCAGTCCGTCTGCGCCTTGCGCAGCACGGTCAGCATCACATCCGGACCGGCGTGATAAAGCGCCGGCTTCAGCTCCAGCTCCGGACCTTCGGGCAGTTCTCTGGCGAGGCCCGACCAGGTCTCCCAGGTGCGCAGGGCGTCGGAACAGAGCACCTGCCCCGGAATATAGCCGCGCGAGGCCAGCCATAGCCCGAGATCCGTTGCCGCCAGTTTGCCGCGCTCATTGAGAGGGCGGTCGTGATCCGCCATGGTCGGTTCGTCCCAGCTGGATTTTGCGTGGCGGATCAGGATCAGGCGCTTCATGTGTGGAACTGTCTCATATGATAGGCTGAATGTTCCGCCAGTCTTGCATAGCGAGAGGACACCGGGCAAGCGCGTCGCGTGATGCAGCCGGAACTGAGACAATCGGCGCCGGCGGGCTGATCGAGAAAGGCGTGGCAGGCGGGGACGTCATAGCCATGGCCCCCAAGCGCTCCGGCCGGGCAGGCGGTCAGGCAGGGCGCGGGGCAATCCTGGCAGGGCTTTACACCCGGGCTGACGTCGAGCCGCTGTTTCAGCGCCAGCGCGCCGCGTAAACTGACCATCAGCCCCTGGTCCTGATGGACAAGCAGCCGGACCGGACTGTCCCAGACCCGCCCCGACCGCAAGGCCCAGGCATAGAACGGATGCCAGGGAGGGCCACCAAAAGGAAACAGCGCTTTCGCGCCGATGGCGCAGGCCAGGCGTCCGATCACCCGGCGCGACCAGCGATCCACCGGATCGGCCCGCCCGTCCCATTCCGGCTGAGAAGTGAGATGCGGCCAATACCCCGGCTCCTTCGGCCCAAGGAGCAACAGCGTCCTTGTCCCTTTGGGAAACCCCGCCTCCTCCGGATCGGGGTTGAACCCTCCGAGCAGCGTCAGGAAATGTGGCGCGAGACGCGCCTCCAGGTCCTCCAGATTGTTCAGTGGTGCCGATGCCATGCCAGACCTGTTGCAGACGGAGCCAGCCCCCCGCACCCCCGGAGTATTTTTATCAAGTGGAAGAAGCTGGCTTCCTCCTGACTTAAATACGCCTGCCGAAGGCTTCCGCGCTTTGCCGGAAGCGACCGCTCAGCCGCGTTTCACGCGCGGCTTCACCCGGGGTTCGGTCGAGCGGATCTGGCTCCCTGCCCCGTGATCGGTAAAGAGCTCCAGCAGTGCTGCATTCGGAATGCGGCCATCGAGGATGGTGACGGCCCGCACCCCTTCTTCGATCGCCTTCAGCGCGGTCTCGGTTTTCGGGATCATGCCGCCTGCGATCACGCCGTCACTGGTCAGCTTGCGGATCTCTTCGGGGGAAAGCGAGGTCATCACCTGGCCATCCGCCCCCTTCACACCGGCCACATCGGTCAGAAGAAGCAGCCGGTCGGCCTGCAGCGCGCCGGCAATCGCGCCGGCAGCGGTGTCGCCATTCACGTTGAAGGTCTCGTTGTCATTCATGCCGGTCGCCACCGGCGCCACCACGGGGATGATCCCGGCGAGGTAAAGGTCGCGCAGCACCTGCACATTCATCTCGACCGGGCGGCCGACAAAGCCCAGTTCAGGATCATCGGCCTCGCAGACCATCAGATCATCATCCTTGCCGGAGATTCCGACTGCGCGCCCGCCTGCATCCATGATCGCCTGCACGATGCGCTTGTTCACAAGGCCCGAGAGGATCATCTCGACCACCTCGACCGTCGCCTTGTCGGTCACCCGCTTGCCGCGCACGAATTCCGATTTGATGCCCAGTTTCGACAGCATCTCATTGATCATCGGCCCGCCGCCATGCACCACGACCGGATGCAGGCCAACCTGCTTCATCAACACAATATCGCGAGCGAATTCGGCCATCGCCCCGTCATCGCCCATCGCATTGCCGCCGAATTTCACCACCACCACCGCATCCTCATATCTTTGCAGATAGGGCAGTGCTTCCGAGAGCATTTTCGCGGTGTTCTGGGCGTCTTGCATGGTCAGGGTCTGCTGCTTCATGATGGCCTCCGGGTTGCCTTTGCCCCATAGGACTTTCACGCCCCCTTGCCAAGCACCGCACAGCCGGCCGGGACGGTTTTGCGCAGGGATCCGGGCGCGGTTTTGACACGGGGGGTCGCAAAGGCTATGCCCTTCGGCATTGATAGGGTGATTTAAGCGAGCGAAGTCTTGAGTGCAGAAGACAATCCCCGCGCAGCAAAGGCGCCCCGCAAACTGAGCGAGGCGAATATCAACCGCCGCGAAGAGATCCTCGAGGCCACAGAACGGGTGTTGCGCCGGGACGGATATTCCGGCCTCACCGCGCGCAAAGTAGCGGCTGAAGCCGGGTTCTCACTGGGCCATATTACCTATAATTTCAACGGGATGGACGAAGTTCTCTCCGAGACCTATCGCCGTCTGTCGGGGCGTCTGCGCGACAGTATCGCCAGTGCAGGTTGCGCCAATGCGCCGCCTCTGGCCCGGCTCGAAGGGTTTCTCGACGCGGCTTTCACGCCTGAATTTCTTGACCCTGCTCACCTGCGGCTCCGGATCGATCTTTGGTCGGCTGCGCTGACATCCGAAGTGATTGCCGCAACCGAATCCGGGCTTTACGCGCATTATCGCAGCGATCTCGAGGGGCTTTTGCTGGCGGTCGCAGGGGACGAACCCGCACGCCGGGCGCAGGTGCCTTTGCTGACCGATACGCTGATGGCGACACTGGACGGGCTCTGGCTTGACTGGATGCGCCGGCGTGATGATGCCGCAATCCGCCACGGGCTCAAAGGGTGCATGGCGCTGGTCCGCGCGCTTTTGCCCTGACCTGAATCGCACCCTCAGGCGGTACGTCGAGGGCGCCGGCTTTCCAGCCAGCCAAAGCCCAGAACGATCACCCCGGCCAGCACCAGATAGACCGCTGCGACAAAGAACAGCGGCTCATAGGTGATCAGCAGATCCTGGCGGACCCGGCTGGAGGCGGCATAGATTTCCAGCACCGTGATCGTCGCGACCAGCGGCGTGGCCTTCAGCTGCAGCACGGTCTCGCCGCCCAGAGTGGGCAAGACGCTTTGCAGCGCCTGAGGGAAGGAAATCCGCGTCAGGATCTTGTGGCGCGGCATGCCCATGGCGCGGGCGGCCTCGATCTGGCCGCGCGGCACCGAAGCAAAGGCCCCTCGCATCACCTCGCCCTCATAGCCTGCGTAAGACAGCGACAAGGCCAGCAGCGCATAGGGCCAGGCCTGGCGCAAAATCGGCCAAAGCTCGCTTTCGCGGATCCAGGGGATACCGGGGAAAAGCGAACCCAGCCCGTAATACAAAAGCCAGATCTGCAACAAAAGCGGCGTGCCGCGGATGACGGTGCAGAAGGCGCGGGCCGGCACCGCCAGATACCATGGCCCCGAGGCCTGGGCGAGGCCAAGCGGCACCGCAAGGGTGAACCCGATCAGCACCGAAAGCGCCATCAGCCAGATCGTGCGCCAGATGCCCTGCAGGATCAGCGTCTGGTATTTCGGCTCCCCCAGCCAGTCCCAGCGACCGGCAAGGCAGATCCACAGCACGAGACCTGCGGCGATCAGCATCATGATGATGCGATGCGGTTGAAGCAGGGCCTTCATCAGCGCCCTCCCGTCTGGCGAGGCGGGTCACCACGCCGCGCCCAGCGTTCCAGGCGCGCGAAGCCCCAGGTCGAAATCAGGGTAATCACAAGGTAAATCAGACCCGCTGCGATGAAAAAGGTGAAGAAAGCCTTGGTGGTGCTTGCCGCCTGGCGGGTCGCAAGGGTCAGCTCGTTAAAGCCCACAATCGCCATCAATGCCGTGTCCTTGGTGGCGATCAGCCAGAGGTTCGAGAGGCCCGGCAGTGCCAGGCCCAGCATGGTCGGCAAGGTGATGCGGCTGGCCACTTTGCGCGCCGGCATCCCCATCGCTTTTGCGGCCTCGATCTGGCCGGAGGGCACAGCAAGGATAGCGCCGCGCAGGATCTCGGTCGCATAGGCACCCTGCACCACGCCCAGCACTATGATCCCCGCGACCACGCCGGAAATCTGGATCCGGCCGAAATCCAGCGCCATCAGCGCCCGGTTCAAAAGGTCTGTCAGCCCGAAATACAACAGCAGGATCAGGATCAGCTCGGGCAAAGCCCGCACCATGGTCGTGTATACGCTGAGGCAATCACGCAGGACCGGCCCGCCATAGATCTTGCCATAGGCGCCTGCGAGGCCGATCACCAGACCGATGCCAAAGGCGCCGACCGCGATCCGGATTGACGCCCAGAGCGCGATCAGCAGCGTGCCCCCCCATCCGGGAGGGCTGAGGGCCAAAAGGCCGAGTGTGCTTTCCACGGCGTATCGCTCCGGCGATCAGCGCTTATTCGCCATAGATCGACGAGGTGAAATATTTCGCGGTGATGGTGTCATAGGTGCCATCGGCCCGAACCGCCGCGATGCCCTTGTTGAAGGCTTCTTTCAGCTTTTCATCGCCCTTGCGGATCCCGACGCCGACGCCAAGGCCCAGCACCGCCGGATCATCGGCCACAGCGCCCATCGATTCACAGCAGGCCTGACCATCGGGCGAGGCGAGGAAGGCATCAAGTGCGGTCGAATCCGCCTGGATCGCATCGACGCGGCCCGCAACCAGGTCCTGGTTCGCCTCATCCTGGGTCTGATAGGCTTTGATTTCCGAAGCCACACCTGCGAAATGCTTCTCGGCATAGGCCTGATGGATGGTCGCAACCTGAACGCCGAGGATCTTACCCGTCAATCCGGCCGGATCCGGCGTGATGCCTGCGCCTTTCGCGGCGACGATCATCGAGGGTGTGTTGTAGTATTTATTCGAAAAATCAATAACTTTCAGACGTTCATCATTGATCGACATCGAATTCATGATCGCATCAATCTGACCTGCGGTCAAAGCGGGGATAATGCCGTCCCAGGCGGTGGGGGTGATGACACAGTCAAGCGCTGCCGCCTTGCAGACAGCCTCCATCATCTCGATCTCCCATCCGGTCCAGTTCCCCGAGGCATCGACACTGGCAAAGGGCGGATATGGTTCGGGCGCCATGCCGACGCGAACGGTCTCGGCAGCGGCCATACCGGTAAAGCCGATGGCGAAAGCGGCGGCGAGTGCGATTTTTTTCATAGTCTTCTCCCTGTTTTGTTGGCTGGTCTTCTTACGAGACCGATTTAAGAAACTGTTTAAGCCGGGCCGATTGCGGGGCACCGAAGAGCTGGTCAGGCGGCCCTTCCTCCTCGATCAACCCGTTATAAAGATAGACAATATGGTCCGAGACTTCGCGGGCGAATTTCATTTCGTGCGTGACCAGCAGCATGGTGCGCCCCTCATCGGCAAGACTGCGGATGACGGCGAGAACCTCGCCGACCAGTTCCGGGTCAAGTGCCGAGGTCGGCTCGTCAAACAGCATGGCGCGCGGCTCCATACACAGCGCGCGCGCGATGGCAGCGCGTTGCTGCTGACCGCCCGACAGAAAGGCCGGATAGGCATTTTCCTTGGCCGAAAGGCCGACCCGGTCCAGCAATTTGCGTGCGGTCGCAATGGCCTCGTCCTTCGGCTTTTTCAGCACATGGACCGGCACTTCGATCAGGTTTTCCAGCACCGTCTTATGGGTCCAGAGATTGAACTGCTGGAACACCATGCCAAGGCTCTGGCGGATCCGCTCGATCTGGTGGCGGTCGGCAGGGGTGCCGTCGCCCCTGCACCGCACCTCTTCGCCACCGATCAGAATCCGCCCTGATGAGGGCGTCTCAAGAAAGTTTACACAGCGCAAAAGCGTAGACTTCCCCGAGCCGGATCCACCGATCAGCGTGACCACATCGCCCTCTTTCGCCGAGATCGAGACCCCCTTGAGCACCTCATGCGGGCCGAAGCTCTTATGCAGATCCTCGACCCGGATCGCCTCGGCTTTGGCTGTGATGCTGGCGGGGGGGCAGTGGTCGCTATGCTCATCAGGTCCGACTGCCCCTTTTGTCGCTACGCCGCCTGCTCCCGGGCAAGCAGGAACCGGCGCACATGCGGCAGCACCTGTTCGGTCGCCTCGATGAAAATTGCATGTTTCAACTCCGGAAGGACCACCAGTTCCGCCTCGGGCATTGCCCCGGCGATCAGCCTATTGAGACGGGGATTGCAGCCGCCGTCAAGCGCGCCGGTCAGAACCTGGGCGGATGCATGAATTTTATGCAGCCAGGGCGCCATTTCGGTTTCCGCATAGATATCAAATACATTCAGAAAGACATCCGCCGGGGTCTCAACCACCTGCTGCTTGCGCCAGGCGATCACATCCGGGCGGGCCGCCACGAAAGCATCGGTGAACCAGCGCGCGGTCAGCGTATCCAGCACCGGGCCGATGCCCTTTTCGCGCATCGCCTGCACCACCGCCCTGACCTTCGCGCTGTCTTCTTCGCTGCGGAAGGCGGCGGTCGACCAGAGGCCCAGCGAGCGCACGCGATCAGGGAAACGCCGCGCATAGGCCGGGCCGATCATCCCGCCCAGCGAATGGCCGGCGAAATGAGCGCGCTCAATGCCCAGCTTTGCCCGCAGCGCCTCGAGATCATCGACAAGATCGTCAAGGCCAAAGCGACCGGCCGGCTGCGGGCTTTCCCCATGGCCGCGCAGATCATAGCTGATACAGGTGAAGCGGTCTTGCAGCCCTTCGACCAGGCGGGCAAAGGTGGCACGGCGCGCACCGATCCCATGGATGAGGAAAAGCGGCGGGCCCTCGCCCGCCACCGAATAAGCGCAATCGATCGCGGCCATGGCTTACTCCGGTTTCGGGTCGGACCCGAGCCGCCCGCCAAAAGCCCAGTCGTGTTTCGCAACATCTGTAAAGACGATCTGAAGCGCTTCCGGCGTGCCACCGCAGGTTTCGACAAAGGCCCGGGTGAGGGCCTTGGCACAGGCGCGCTTCTGTTCGACAGTGCGACCTTCGAACATTTCGATACGGATCATTGGCATTTTCTGGTCCTTGCTTTCACTTATGCAACTTTTTGGCGAATGGGCCGGATGGATGGCATGACCTCTGCCGCGAAGCGGCTCATCATATCAAGTGTGGCCTCCTGAGGCTGGCCGAAATTCGACGAGGCGATCACCTCATCGATCCCCAGTTCGGCATAACCGGCCAGTCTGTCGATCATCTCGGCTCGCGTACAGATGAGCACGTTCTGGCGTAACTCCTCAACCGTCTGACGCCGCGGCAGCGGGCGGATCATGCCATGATCCACGAGGCCCGGCCCGCCAAAGACATTGTCAAAGCTCTGGTAATAGTGATGCGCACGGGCCGTCATCTGATCCGCCTCAGTCTCATCACGCGCAAGCCATAGCGTGCGTTGCAGCGAGAGCCGCTGTCGGTCCGGCCGGCCAGCCCGGGCGCGGCCAGAATGGAAGGCATCCACCTGGCTGCGCAGGATCTCGTGGCTGGCGCCCAGCGGTGTGGTCTGGACAGAATAGCCCCTGGCCGCTGCCGCCTCGATCCCCGGCGGCGCCATGATCGCCAGCGCGAGCGGGATCGGATCTTCGGGGCGTGGCATCACTGTAAGCGCGTCAAAGCGATAGCGAGACCCCTCCCAGGCGACTTCTTCGCGTGTCAGAAGCGCCTCGAGAACGGTAAGGCTTTCCTCGAAAATGGCCTTTGTATCTTCCATCGGGACGCCGATCCGGCCGGTTTCAAAACCAAATGCCCCCTTGCCGACCCCAAGAACCAGGCGCCCGTCACAAAGCGCCTGGGCCTGAACGACTTCACCGGCAAAGACCCGCATATCCCTGATCGGCAGCTGACAGATCGAGGTCGCAATCTCGAGGTCCCTGGTCACAGAGGCAATTCTGACCGCGAGCTGCAGCGGCGAAGGGACCAGTAGAATATTGATCAGATGATGTTCCGGGATTGCGACACCGCGATAGCCACAGAACTCGGCATGAATCGCCTGGTCGGTCATCTCACGGTAGAGCTGCTTGCCCCGGCCTCCCGGCACAGGAGATGACTGCTGAGAAAATGTGAAAAATCCAATCGCCTTCCCTCCACTCTGCACGATCGTACAATTGTACATCCGAACAAACATGTCAACAGAGAAGAACAGGCCGGGAAAAACCACTAGGCCAGGGGCGAAACCGAAAGAATGCAGAGAATTCGCCGGCCAGAGCCACCGGAGTTTTAAGGAAAACTCCGGGCCGGTTTCTGTACAGAAACCGGCTTCTATTCCAGCGTTGCGATCACGGCGCGCAGGGTCTCGACCCCCTCGCCCTTTTCGGAACTGGTCACGATGATTTCGGGATAGGCGGCCGGATGCTTTTGCAAGGCCTGTTTCACCTGCTCGATATTGGTCTCGCGGGTGGCGAGATTGACCTTATCCGCCTTGGTCATCACAACCTGGAAGGTCACGGCAGATCGGTCGAGCAGGCCCATGATCTCGTCATCTACCGCTTTCACACCATGGCGCGTGTCGATCAGAACAAAAGCACGGCGCAGGGTCTGACGCCCGGCAAGATAGGATTTCAGCAATTCCTGCCATTTGCGCACAATAGCCACCGGGGCTTCGGCGAAACCATAGCCGGGAAGGTCGACGAGATAGCGGCTGTCGCCTAGCGTAAAGAAGTTGATCTCCTGCGTCCGGCCCGGGGTATTCGACGCGCGCGCGAGGCTTTTGCGCGTGGTCAGGGCATTGATCAGGCTCGATTTCCCGACATTGGAGCGACCGGCGAAGCAGACCTCCACGCGGTCAGCTGGCGGCAGTGCCGCCATGGTGGTCACGCCCTTCACGAAATCGACCGGCCCGGCAAAAAGCAGCCGCCCGGTTTCGCGCGCCGCGTCCTCCGGTTCTGCAGCAAGGGTAAACGCCATCGTCATGCCAGTACCTCGACCCTGTCTTCCGGGCGGATCTCGCCGCCCTCCAGCACGGTGCCGAAGACACCGAAATCCTGCACGCCGACGGTTTCCATCAGCGCATCCAGCGTATCCGCGTCAACCAGACCGGTCTCCGGGTTCGACATGGTGGCACGGCAGCGCCCCACGCTTTCGCGGATCTCCAGCACGGTGGCGCCAATCCGCAACCGCCGTCCGACCCAGGTCATCTCTTCCCAGGGCGCGAAACCGTCAACCCAGAGATTGCCGCGCCAGCGATGGATCGAAAGGTCGCGCTTCATCTTCTGCCCGAGTGCGGCATTCGAGGCGAGGTTCTTGATCGAGAGGCTGGCATAGGCCGTGTCGGTCATTGCCCGATCCGGCGCGTGCACCAGGGCCACCGGGCGAAACCGCAGCTGCGGGCTGATCGGCAGCACCCAGTCGATCAGCTTTTCGCCTTCACTTTCGGGAAAGAAGACCAGCGGCGGCAGCTCTGGATGGGTGAGGCGCATCTCGCCCGAGACCTCATCGAACCGCGCCTCGATCGCCATCAGCGTCGGGCTGCGCGCTGCGCGCTGAAAGTTGATGCAGGGCATCCAGGACGGCGCCCCGGGATCAAATTTCGACAGGTCATGCGCGACCGCCCAGTGGCGATCCCAGGGCATCGCCTCGCCTTCCGACAGCCGAACGGACGCGAGCTGCTCGCGCCCGTGGGCCTTGATCGGGTGACGGAAGATCTGCGCGAGGCGCCCTTCACTGGTCATTTCTTTTTCGCACTGCCTTTATCAGCAAGCTTACCGGCGGGCGCTTTATTGGCATTGGCCGCCGCTTCCTTCTTGCGAAAGCCCGAACGGATATTGCCGAAGATATCCGGCTTATGCCCGTGGCTGCGCATGATGATGAACTGCTGCGAGAAGGTGATGACGTTGTTGGTGATCCAGTAAACCACCAGGCCCGAGGCAAAACCGCCAAGCATGAACATGAATACCCAGGGCATCCAGGCGAAGATCGAGGCCTGAACCGGATCGGTGGGCGCCGGGTTCAGCTTTTGCTGCAGCCACATGCTGATGCCGAGGAGGATCGGCAGCACACCGATAAACACCAGATGCAGGATCGAGCCGGTCGCAGGTGCATCCCAGGGCAGCGCGCCGAACAGGTTAAACAGCGAAGACGGATCAGGCGCCGAGAGGTCCTGCAGCCAGCCAAAGAAGGGCGCATGCCGCAATTCGATGGTGACGAAGATCACCTTGTAAAGCGAGAAGAAGATCGGAATCTGGATCAGGATCGGCAGACAGCCCGCCGCCGGATTGACCTTTTTATCGCGGTAAAGCTGCAGCATTTCTTTTTGCAGGCGCTGCTTATCTTCGCCAGCCCGTTCCTTGAGCGCCTCCATCTCGGGCTGCAGCTCTTTCATCCGCGCCATCGAGACATAGGATTTGTAAGCCAGGGGCAGCACGATCAGCTTCAGCACGAAGGTCAGTGCGATGATCGCGAGGCCCATATTGCCGATCAGACCATGGATCCAGTGCAGCAGCGCGAAGATCGGCTTGGTCAGGAAGTAGAACCAGCCCCAGTCAATCGAATCGATGAACCCGGGGATCGGGGCGCGGGCTTCGTCGACCTTGGCACCGAACAGTTTCGACACGAAGCCCGGCTCGTTCTGATAGTCGCGGATCGCTTCCCATTCCTTGGCGCCGACAAAAAAGCGGGTCGAGGTGGTGAGGCTTTGGCCCGGGGTCACGATCACAGTCGGCTGACGCGCCTCGGTCAGATAGAGGTCATGCGAGGCCACATATTTCGTAACCTGGGTGATCGGTTTGCCCTGTTCGGGCACCAGGAGCGACATCCAGTAGTGATCTGTAAAGCCGATCCAGCCGCCATCAGAGGCTTCGACGACACTGGCCGGGGCGGCCTCGCGTTCGACCGGGTCGAGGGCGACGATGTTTTTATAGGTCGTTTCGGTCAGCTTGCCATCGGCACGGGCAATGGCGCCTTCATGCAGGATGAAGAAGCTCTTCATATTCGCGGGCAGTCCATAGCGCTGGATCTGACCGTAATAGAACATCGAGGCATCACCGGTGCCGCTGTTCGCAACCGTCTCATTGACGGTGAACATGAACTCTTCATCCACCGAAATCTCGCGGGTGAAGGTCAGGCCCTTGCCATTGTCCCAGGTCAGTTTTGCAGGGTTGCCCGGCGACAGTGCGCCGGTGGTCACCGGCGTCCATTCGGTTTGCGCACCGGGCACATCGCCCTCGGTCAGCGAACCGGCGGGGCGCCAGCCAAACAGCGCAAACCATGCGCCCTGCTCGCCTTGCGGGGTCAGCAGGCGGACAATCGGCGAGTCATCCTCGATGGTCTCGTGGTAATTTTTCAGACGCAGATCGTCGATACGGCCACCGCGCAGCGAGATAGAACCCTCCAGCTGCGGCGTTTCCACCCGCAGACGCGGCGCTTCGGGAACCGGCTCCGAGCCAGCCACAGCGCCCGCCTCAGGCAGAGCCGCACCGGGTTGTTCCGTGGTGGCGGTCTCAACCGGAGCCGTCGTTTCCGGAGGAGGGAAGAGCCAGAACCACACCAGGATGACCAGAGCGCTGAGCACCATGGCGAGAATGAGGTTCTTGTTGTTTTTCTCGTCCATATTCTGAACCGCTGCCGCATGTAAGGAAGGATCAGCGGTCTTCAACAGAAGGGGGGGCGAAAGGTCAAGCGGTTTCGCCGGAAAAGCCGGCGAACCGGCCCGGTATCCGGCTGATTAGCGCATTCCGGCCTGCCACAGCACAGCGCACGAAGCTGCAGGTCTCAACCGCCCCGCGCGCCAATCCGCGGGATCCGGTCGGGGCGGTTCTGGTGTTTACGGATCCATTCCAGCGTGTCTTCGGGGTTCAGCGGCCGTTCGATTCCATAGCCCTGCACAAAGCGGCAGCCAAGCTGGGACAACATGGAATGCTCGTTTGCGGTCTCCACACCTTCGGCCAGCGTCTCCAGCCCAAGCCGGTCCGCCAGCGAGATGATCGCCGACACCATGCGCTGCTGATCGCGATCCTGATCCACCCGGGTGACAAAGCTGCGGTCGATCTTCAGCCGCCGCACGGTAAAGCGCCGGATGGTCGAGATCGAAGCATGGCCGGTGCCGAAATCGTCGAGGTCGATGCCGCAGCCCATCGAGGCCAGCTGCGCTATATTCGACACGATCACGTCATTCTCGGCCTGGGCCACCACGGTCTCAAGGATCTCAACCGTGAGTCGGGCCGGTTTCAGATCGAACCTCTCCAGCTCCCAGCGGATACGGTCTGGCAGGCGCGGGTTGCGCAGTTCTGCCGCCGAGAAGTTGACTGAGACCGTGGGAACCTGCAGCCCCGCCTTGTCCCAGTCTTTCAGCGCGACCAGCGCATGGGACAGCATGGTCTCGCTCAGACGATCGCTCAGATCGCTGCTTTCGACCAGCGGCAGGAACTCTGCCGGCGAAAGCACGCCGCGCAGCGGGTGATGCCAGCGTGCCAGCGCCTCGAGCCCGGAAATCTCGCCGGTATCGGTGGAAATCTGCGGCTGGAACCAGGCGCGGATCTCTCCCTTATCGAGCGCCTCTTCGAGATCGTCGCGCAGCGCAGCGCGGACGACACTGCGTTCGGCCATATCACGCGAGAAGGCCCGGATCGCGCCCGGCCCGTGGCCAAGCGCCTCGTCTGCCGCCGCCTGCGCCGCATCGAGCAGCGACCGCCCCGTCGCTTCGGGTGAGTAACCACCGATACAAAAACCGATGGAGCAGGTGATATAAAGCCGCGCGCCGCCAAGCGAAATCGGTTCTGCCACCGCATCCTGGAGCCGCGCACAAAGCTGAACCATGCTCTCCAGATCCAGCCGCCTGACCGGCGAGAGCACAACGACCGCCGAAGCGCCAAGCGGATTGGTCACAAGATCCCCCGCCCTCAGCGCGCCGCGAATGCGGTCCGTCGCGCGTTCTAGCACTTCGGTATGGGCGGCGCGGCCGTGGCGTTCCAGCGTATTGGTCAGGTTGTCGAACTGCACGATCAGGCAGGCCGTATTGCGCCCGTTATCCGTGACCAGCGGCAGCATCCGGTCCATCGCCGCAATCGCGCGCTGCAGCGATGTCCCTTCGTCCTTGTCCCCCAATGGCATCGGCGCCCGCAAAGGATCCGGCCCGGCGATGGCGATCACCAGCGGCAGGCCAAGCGCGAGAAAGATCAGCGCCCGCTCACCGCCCAGCCAGAACCCCGCAAGCGTGATCGCGGGCAGAAACAGAAGAAATTCCGGCCGCCGGAAACAGCCCAGGGCTTTAAGATACCTGCGGGTGCGGGCTGTGCTGGGAAGAGCCGACATACGGGAACCCTCTCTGATATGGCGCAGGGCCATCGCAGAACAGGATTGGCGAAACCTGTATGGGCTTTCTTAATCCGGAAGACGAAGTTGCTTCGCATTTTCCTCAACTTCTCCCGGTTCTCCGGTCATCAGCCCGAGGAAATCGAAGATACCGGGGTCGGCAAGATGCGAGGGGCGGACATTCATCAGCGAACGGAACATCACCTGACGGCGGCCCGGGGTACGCGTCTCCCATTCATCAAGCAGCTTTTTCACCTGGGCCCGTTGCAGCCCTTCCTGGCTGCCACAGAGATCACAGGGGATGATCGGATAATTCATCGCGCGGGCAAAACGGTCGCAATCAGCCTCGGCCACAAAGGCCAGGGGTCGGTAAAGGAATAGATCGCCCTCTTCATTCACCAGCTTCGGCGGCATGCTCGCCAGCCGCCCCCCATGGAAGAGGTTCATGAAAAAGGTCTCGAGAATGTCATCGCGGTGATGCCCGAGCACCACGGCCGAACAGCCCTCTTCCCGCGCAATCCGGTAAAGATTCCCGCGCCTTAGCCGCGAACAAAGCGAACACATCGTCGCACCTGGCTTGATCTTCGCGGTCACCACCGAATAGGTGTCCTGATATTCGACCCGGTGCTCGACCCCCATTTTCGCCAGAAATTCCGGCAGCACGGTCGAAGGGAACCCCGGCTGCCCCTGATCGAGATTGCAGGCCAAGAGATCGACCGGCAAAAGCCCGCGCCATTTCAGCTCATACAAGATGGCAAGCAGCGTGTAGCTGTCCTTGCCGCCCGACAGGCAGACAAGCCAGCGCGTCCCCGGCTGGATCATGCCATAGGTGTCGATCGCCTCGCGCACCTGGCTTACGAGGCGCTTTCTCAGCTTGCGGAATTCGGTCGATTTCGGAGCGCCATAAAACAGCGGATGAATATCGTCGGCCTCGTCCAGCATCGGTGCACCTTCATGTGTTCCTGCGGCCAGATGGCCGTTCAGCGTTAACAGGTCAAGCCCCTCACCCGCGCATCGGCCATCCCGACCTCACTGCAACAGCCGGGCAAAGCAATCGATTCGCTTTTCAGCTCGCACCAAACCTCGGGCGGGTCGTAAAGACCGGGGCCTTCAGACCACCGGGCAAACCGGCCCTGCCCAGCGGGAACGTCTTCGGGTCGTGGCCGTCGTTATAGCCTGTGCCATATGAATGTCGCCTGCGCAGATTTCAACGCTGGTTACCAGCCTGAACCAGGCCAGGCTGATGTTTTATCATGCCCGAAACGCCGCCACACGGCGCCATATCGGAGTGACCTGTGCTGGCGCCCGGTAGGTTTGGGCGAAGGTCGCGCCTCGGGTCACATCACTCAGATGTTGACGAAGGCGTTCTCTGCACGGTGGGAAGGCCTGTGACACGCTCCCAATACTCGGCCGCTCTTGCCTCGAATGTGACACCTCTGCCATCTGACTGGTAGAGAGATCCCCTGGCCAGACCCGCCGCGTAATTCTGTTCGACCCAGCCCCGCGGGTCATTATGCGGGTATCTGTAGCCGACGTGGCCGAGCTTGGCGGCGCCGGCGTAATGAGAGTCGCGCAGATGCAGGGGAACCGGTTTTGGCGCTTCTGAGGTTACCATCTTCATGGCCAGCCCAATGCCACGGCACGCTGAATTCGACTTCGGCGCCAGGGCGATATGCAGCGCCGCATGGGCCAGGATGATCTGGGCCTCAGGATAGCCGATCTTCTCCACTGCGTGCAGGGCGGCAACCGCAGTCTGCAGCGCGGTATTGTCAGCAAGGCCCACATCTTCCGAGGCATGGATCATCAGCCGTCGCGCAATGTAGCGTGGATCTTCACCGGCATGGATGAGCCGGGCCAGCCAATAAAGCGTGGCATCCGGATCCGAGCCTCTTGCCGCCTTGATCATCGCACTGACGACATCGTAATGCATATCGCCACTGCGATCATGGTTCACCGGCGCCGAGGCATAGACTTCCTCGATCATCTCTCCGGTAATGACCACCCGCGCCTGGTCATGCCCGACCGCGAGGCTTTCCAGCGTCGTGAGCGCCCGTCGCGCGTCACCACCGGACCGGCCCGCCAGCAGACGCATCTGCGCAGGCTCCAGGACCACTTCGATGCCTTCCTCTTTCAGATGGGCAAGGCCGCGCAAAAGCACACGTTCCATGTCTTCTATGGTCAGCGGCTCAAGCTTCAGAATATGCGAGCGCGATATCAGAGCTGGCGGCAACACGTGGTAGGGATTGCCGGTCGTCGCACCGATGAAATCGGCCGTGCCCTCCTCACAGATTGACAGGAGATCGTCGCATTGCGTCGCGCTGAAGCGGTGAACCTCATCCACGAAGATCAGCAATGGCCGGATCCGGGCCTCATCCGCCAGTTCTCGCAAATCCTTTACGCCGGCGCGGGTTGCGTGCAGCGGACGGAATTCCTTGCCAAGCATATTGCCGACCGCCCTGGCAATCGAGGTCTTCCCGATGCCGGGAGGGCCATAAAGGATCAGGCTGCCAAGCCGGCCGGCAGCGATCCGGCGGCGCAGCACCGAGCCTGGCTTAACGATATCGGGCTGGCCGAACACATCATCAAGCGTCTGCGGGCGCAGAACTGCGGCCAGCGGCTGTTTCGTCTGCCTGGGGGCACTGTCGAAAAGGTCGGACATGGGGATACCGGTTTTGAAGGATCTATCTCGAAGCCAGATTGCGATACCGGGCCGCCAGCCTCGCACCGGGCAAGACCTCGGGAGCCAGGGCCTGCCCCTGCCCTCTCACTCCTGAAAGCCTGTTCGGCCACAGCCGGCCGGCAGAGGGGCGCGGCACCCCGGCACCTGGGGACTTCGGATCGGTGCGACCACCGGGGGAATCGAAGAGATCGGTCATGCGCGCAGCTTCGCATGAAGCGATCAGCGCCGGAAGCTCCGAGGTAAAGGCATAGCGCCCGAACGGATAAGGCCCGCCCCTGACGATCAGAGGCGGGCCCTTTATTCATCCCGATCCCAGACAGGCGGGGATCAGTCGCGCGAGATCACTCTTCAGCGGCTTCCAGACGGGCGCGGTCAGCGGCGCCTTTGGCCGAAGTGTCACGGTCAACGAATTCGATGATCGCCATCGGAGCCATGTCGCCATAACGGAAACCGGCTTTCAGGACGCGCACATAGCCGCCCTGACGATCTTTGTAGCGCGGGCCGAGAATCGCGAACAGCTTCTCGACGTCTTTGTCTTCTTTCAGCTGGGCGGCAGCCTGACGACGGGCGTGCAGGTCGCCACGCTTTGCCAGCGTGATCAGCTTCTCGATGATCGGACGCAGTTCCTTCGCCTTCGGAAGGGTGGTCTTGATCTGCTCATGCTCGATCAGCGAGCCGGACATATTCGAGAAAAGCGCCTTGCGGTGCTCATGGGTGCGGTTGAGGCGACGATAGCCGCGGGCGTGACGCATGGGTCTCTCCTATAGCGTTTTTTACTTTGTGTTGCCGGTCTGCGTTGGACCGGCGTCGTTGGGGCGGGATTGCCCGGATCGTCTCACCACCCTCAAACACAGGTCGGGCGGCGGGGGGTCCGGGGGCCTTAGCCCCCCGGCCTTGTTCAGTCAACCGGTGATGCGGCTCAGAACTGATCCTCAAACCGCTTGGCCAGATCTTCGATATTTTCCGGCGGCCAGTCTTCGACTTCCATCCCGAGATGCAGACCCATGCCCGAAAGCACTTCCTTGATCTCGTTCAGCGATTTGCGGCCGAAGTTCGGGGTGCGCAGCATCTCGGCTTCGGTCTTCTGGATCAGATCGCCGATATAGACGATATTGTCGTTCTTCAGGCAGTTTGCCGAACGGACCGACAGTTCCAGCTCGTCGACTTTCTTCAGCAGCAGCGGGTTGAATTCGAGGCCCGAATCCACTTCGCCACCACGTGCCGCTTCCGGCTCGTCGAAGTTCACGAACACCGCCAGCTGGTCTTGCAGGATGCGCGCAGCATAGGCCACAGCGTCATCCGGCGTCAGCGAGCCGTCGGTTTCGATCTTCATCGTCAGCTTGTCATAGTCCAGCACCTGACCCTCACGGGTCGGCTGCACTTCGTAGGACACGCGCTTGACCGGCGAATAGATCGCATCGATCGGAATCAGGCCGATCGGCGCATCTTCCGGGCGGTTCTTATCGGCAGAGACATAGCCCTTACCGGTGCTCACGGTCAGCTCCATGAACACGTCCGCCCCGTCGTCGAGGTGGCAGATCACGTGATCCTTGTTCAGCACTTCGATGCCGTTGGTCTCGGAAATCGCGCTCGCGGTGACAACACCGGGGCCACGGGCCGAGATCGAAAGACGCTTCGGCCCTTCGACATCCATCTTCAGCGAAACGCCTTTGAGGTTCAGAACGATATCGGTGACATCCTCGCGGACGCCCGGCACCGAGGAGAACTCGTGCAGGACATTGTCGATCTGGACGCTGGTAATCGCGGCGCCCTGCAGCGACGACAGCAGAACGCGACGCAGCGCATTGCCGAGAGTGAGGCCGAAGCCCCGCTCCAGCGGCTCTGCGATGACCGTGGCAACGCGGCCTGCGTCACTCCCCGGTTTCACGACCAGCTGGGTCGGTTTGATCAGTTCCTGCCAGTTCTTGTGGATCATGCTTATGCCTCCATACCTGCCATCGCTTCCATGTTCCGGGTGAAGCGCGGCGCCCGAGGGTCTTTAACGAAGTCTGAGAACCAGACCGTCAAACAGGAACACCCGGGCCATGCACCAGCACGGCCCGGGCCTGATCTTGAAAGATCAGACGCGGCGACGCTTCGGCGGGCGGCAACCATTATGCGCCAGCGGGGTCACGTCGCGGATCGAAGTGATGGTCAGACCAATGGCCGACAGCGCGCGGAGCGCCGATTCACGACCCGAACCCGGGCCCTGAACTTCAACTTCCAGCGTTTTCACGCCATGTTCCTGCGCCTTGCGGCCGGCGTCTTCAGCAGCCATCTGGGCAGCGTAAGGCGTCGATTTGCGCGACCCCTTGAAGCCCATGGTCCCGGCCGACGACCAGGAAATGGCATTGCCCTGAACGTCCGAGATCAGGATTTTGGTATTGTTGAACGACGAGTTCACATGAGCAACGCCTGCGGCGATGTTCTTGCGCTCTTTACGCTTGCCACCACGGGCGGCTTTCGGATCACGTGCCATGTGTCAGGCCTCCCCTTACTTCTTCTTGCCAGCGATGGCCTTTGCGGGGCCTTTGCGGGTGCGAGCGTTGGTGTGGGTCCGCTGACCACGCACCGGGAGACCGCGACGATGGCGCAGACCGCGATAGCAGCCGAGATCCATCAGGCGCTTGATGTTCATCGAGGTTTCGCGACGCAGGTCGCCCTCGACGGTGAAGTTCGCGTCGATATATTCGCGGATCGCCAGCACTTCTGCATCCGAGAGATCATTCACGCGGCGCGCCGGATCAATGTTCAGCGCGGTGACGATCTGGCTCGCGATATGCGAGCCGATGCCGGTGATATACTGAAGCGCAATCGGAACGCGCTTATTGGTGGGGATGTTAACGCCAGCAATACGTGCCACGCGTGATTTCCTTTCGTTGCGGTTCCGTAGCTCCAGAACCTTTTTTCACAACCGGCCAGCAAAACTGTTCCGGCCGATTCGATCTTCCCCAAATGGGAAACCCCGGAGCGGTGATTCCACCCCGGGACGCTGTGCAATATGGTCAAATGCCCTGCGGGTCAAGGCCCCGCGCCGGATTTTCATGCCTTGTCAAGAACTTTCGCGATATCGGCGGCAACGCTCTCCATCGCAGCCATGCCATCAACCTGGGTCAGACCGCCCTTGGCATAGTAATACCCGAGCAGCGGCGCCGTCTGCTTGTAATATTCCCGCAGACGTTTGGCGAAGACTTCGGGATTGTCATCCGGGCGCACAGCCTCGCCCGCAGACGCAGCCTCATCGGCACGTTTCACGATACGTCCCACCAGAGCCTCATCATCCACCACCAGCTCGATCACCGCATCAAGCTTTGTGCCCTTGGCCGCGAGCAAGGCGCCCAGGGCATCGGCCTGGGCCAGGGTGCGCGGAAAGCCATCAAAGATGAAACCACCGGCCGCGCCACGATCCAGCTGTTCGGCGATCAGGCCGATCACGATCTCATCGGTCACCAGTTGCCCGGCATCCATGATCGCAGCAACCTTCTTCCCCATTTCGGTGCCCGAGCTTTTGGCGGCGCGAAGCATGTCGCCGGTCGAAAGCTGAACCATGCCGCGCCCGGTTTCGAGCCGCTTGGCCTGGGTGCCTTTGCCGGCCCCGGGGGGCCAAGCAGGATGATATTCTTCGCCAAAGCGTTGTCCTTTCCCTCAGGCCTGCACACCTTCGCGTGCAGGCTCTCCCTTAACCTCGGGCTTAGCGGCGGGCCGGCGCGCGCGGGCCCGTCTTGCGCTTGCCGCGCAGCTGCGACTTTTCGATCAGGCTCTCATACTGATGTGCCAGCAGATGCGACTGAACCTGGTTGATCGTGTCCATCGTCACCGACACCACGATCAGAACCGACGTGCCGCCAAAGTAGAAAGGCAGACCGATATTGGCGATCAGGAATTCCGGCAGCAGACAGACGGCAGCCAGATAGGCCGAACCCAGAACAAGCACACGATTGGTCACATAGGTGAGGTAATCTTCGGTCTTCTTGCCAGGGCGGATGCCCGGGATAAAGCCGTTCTGCGTCTTCAGGTTCTCGGCCACTTCATCAACTTTGAAGCTGACATTATGGGTGTAGAAATAGCTGAAGAACACGATCAGCAGACCCAGAGCCAGGGCGTGCAGCGGCGTGCCGTAGCCCAGATACAGCGCAATCCAGCTGATCACCGGGTTCGTTGTATTGCCCGAGAAGGTGCCGATGGTGGTCGGCAGCAGAAGGATCGACGAGGCGAAGATCGCCGGGATAACGCCGGCCGGGTTCACCTTGATCGGCAGATGCGACGAGCCGCCGTCATAGACCTTCATCCCCACCTGGCGGCGCGGATACTGGATATGGATCTTGCGCAAAGCGCGTTCCATGAACACGACGAAGGCGATGACGATGATCACCATCACGATCACGCCAAGGATCACCGGCGTCGAGATCGCGCCCGAACGGCCCTGTGCGAGGAAGTTCATCAGCGCGGCCGGGATCTCGGCGACGATACCGACGAAGATGATCAGCGAGATACCATTGCCGATGCCGCGGGCGGTGATCTGCTCGCCCAGCCACATCAGGAACATGGTCCCGCCGACCAGGGTGATCACCACACCTGCGATGAAATACCAGCCCGGATTATGTGCCAGATCACCAGCCTGCAGCGAGGCGGCGATGCCGTAAGCCTGGAAGACCGCCAGCAGCACGGTGCCGTAGCGGGTATACTGGTTCAGCTTCTTGCGACCCAGTTCGCCCTCTTTCTTGAGGTTCTTCCATGGCTCATACATCGTGCCCAGCAGCTGGACGATGATCGAGGCCGAAATATAGGGCATGATGCCAAGGGCGAAGATGCCCATCCGGCTCATAGCGCCCCCGGTAAACAGGTTCAGCATCCCGCCGATCCCCTGCCCCACCTCGGCCCAGGTGCGCCGCAAAGCCTCACCCTCGATGCCAGGCACCGGGATATAGGTGCCAAGCCGATAGATGATCAGCAGGCCGATGGTAAAGAAGATGCGTTGGCGAAGATCGGTCGCCTTGGCCAAAGCCCCCCAGGAGAGGTTGGCGGCCATTTGCTCTGCGGCAGATGCCATTTCCGGTCTCTTTCATGGACAGCGCCGCCGGACCGTTTTATCCGGGTCCGGCGGCGCAGGAAAACGTGAGTGAGATGTAAGCGACGATGACGCCGCTCACAACCGCTTTGTTGGCTTATTCAGCCGCAGCGTCAGCCTTCACGGTGATCGAGCCGCCAGCGGCCTTGATGGCCTCGACAGCAGCGGCCGAAGCGCCGGTCACGTTCAGTTTGACAGCCGATTTGATCTCGCCCTTGTTCAGGATGCGGATACCGTCGCGCTTGTTGGTGGTCAGGCCAGCTGCAACCAGCGCGTCCTCGTTGATCTCGGCTTTGATGTCGAGCTTGCCCATATCGATGAATTTCTCGATCAGGCCCAGGTTGACGACTGCGTATTCCTTACGGTTCGGCTTCGAGAAGCCGCGCTTGGGCAGGCGGCGATAGAGCGGCATCTGGCCACCCTCGTAACCACCAATAGCCACACCCGAACGGGATTTCTGGCCTTTGATACCGCGCCCTGCGGTTTTACCTTTGCCCGAACCCGGGCCGCGTGCCACGCGCTTTTTCTTACGGGCGGCGCCGGCGTTGTCGTGAAGTTCATTCAGTTTCATGTCGCATACTCCTGGCCGGAACGACCCCGCCTGCGACGGATGGGGCCAACACGGCATTTCTTGGTTGTGAGTCGCAGCCCGCTGGGCCACGCTGGCGCCTATAGACCACCACCCAGCCCCTGGCAAGCCCGGCGTCACCGCTGGCGCCTGACCCCTGAGCGCGGCACGGTCGGACATCACCCCTGGCCGGGGCACGAACCCGGCCATTTGCTCAGGATCCGCTATGACCGCCTCTCCTTCCGCTGCCCGCCTTACTGCCCTTGTCGCAGCCCTCAGCCTGTCACTCTCGCCGCTTGCAGCTGTTGCGCAAGAGCCGGCTGCGCCCGGCGGGGCAGCCCTGCCCGAAGCCGTGAGCGCAGCCGAGGCCCCCGCCACAACCGAAGATTATGTCGCCGCAGTGATCGCACGGATCAACAGTGTCAGGCTGAACACCGCGACGCTGAGAGATGCAGGCATAACCGGTGACTTCACGACACGCGTCGCCTTTACCACCGGCGCCGATGGCCGCCTCGTCTCCAGCGCGGTCTCGGAAAGCTCGGGTCAACCACTGTTCGACAATATCGCCATGGCCCAGATCCGGTCCGCCGAGCCCTTCCCGCTATTCGCGCCGGATATGGGCGATGCGGATCGCAGCTTCTCGATCCTCGTCACCAGCAATATCCCCGCCCTGCCGGAATCCCCCGCCGAAGAGGACGCAGAACCGCCGGCAGAGTGACTCAGAGGCTGGCCAGCCAGTCACACCAGACCGAGGGCGCGCTGCGGCTCAGGGCGATGTCGCGGGCGCGCTCCGCCATGTCCCGGATTTCGCCGCCGCCTGCCGCAAGGCGTTCCATCGCGGCGGCCAGCGCCTCCGGGCTTGCGGGCGGCAGCAAAAGAGCGGTGGCCGCGTCGACATAATCCCGAACCCCGAGCGAATCGGTGATCGCCAGCGGCACGCCCAGCATCTGGGCGCCAACCAGCGTGATATGGCCATTGGGCGTGCGGCCCTGGCGCAGTGGCAGCAGCATCCCGGCTGCCTCGCTGACCAGCCCCCAGGCCTCTGCCGCCGGCAGATTGGTAAAGGCCTTCACATTGGGCGGCAGTTGCAGCCCGGCAAGGTTATAGGGCCGCGCGATCACCACCAGCCGCAGATCGGGACGCAGCCGGGCGGCCTGCAACAGTGTCGGGTAGTCGCGCCCCTCACCGCCAAGCGCGACCAGCCAGGGCTGATCGAAGGGCGCCGCCACCGGCCCTGGTCGTGGCGCCTCCATCGCCCAGGGCAGGAAGGTGAATCGCTCGGGCGGCAGGCCAAAATGGCGCGCATAGAGGTCGCGCTCAAAATTCGAGAAGATGACGAATTCATCGACACGGGACAGGGCCGCGCGATAGGCGCGCAGTTTTTGCCCCTGCGGCAGATCGGTAAAATTGAAGGCAAATGCGATATGCCTTATCGCTGCCCCGCTGCGTGATCCCGGCCCCGCCAGCATGGCCAGCCGCAACGTCGCGCCCGGCAAATGGCTGACCAGCACCGCGTCTGACCGCCCTCGCGCCGCCCTGACCGCGCGGCGCGCCGCAGCCCATGAATTCAGCCGGAGCCCCCAGGAGCGGCTTCCCGGGGCGATGACATGGCATTCCGAACTCAACCCCGGGGTCTGGCAGGACGGATCCGGAAAACGCCAGTCAGGCCCCATCAGTTCGGAAAAATTTACCAGATGCACGCGCGGCCCCTTCGTATTGCGGCGCCATCCTGGCGGCAGTGGCGCAAAAAGAAAACGCCCCGGTCGCGGGGACCGGGGCGTTTTCAGAAATCGTCAGAGGCTCAGCCGCGCTCTTCGATGATCTTCACAAGATGCGGGATCTTGTTGACCATGCCGCGCACTGCCGGAGTATCTTCCAGCTCGCGGGTGCGGTTGATTTTGTTCAGGCCAAGACCGATCAGGGTCTGGGTCTGGATCGCAGGGCGGCGGGCTGCCGAGGCGTATTGCTGGACGACGATGGTTTTCTTGGCCATTTCGATCAGCCTCCCACAGCTTCGGGAGCCGCTTCGGTTTCCGGCTTACGCAGGATCTCGGCGACTTTCTTGCCACGACGCGCAGCAACCGAACGCGGCGAGTTCTCTTTCGAGAGGCCTTCGAAGGTGGCGCGGATCATGTTGTAGGGGTTCTGCGAGCCGAGCGACTTCGCAACAACGTCCTGCACACCGAGCATCTCGAAGACAGCGCGCATCGGGCCGCCGGCGATGATACCGGTACCTGCAACAGCGGTCCGCATCACGACTTTACCAGCGCCGTGACGGCCCTCGATGTCGTGGTGCAGCGTGCGGGCGTCTTTCAGCTGCACACGGATCATCTGGCGCTTGGCCTGCTCGGTGGCTTTACGGACAGCCTCCGGCACTTCTTTCGCCTTGCCCTTGCCGAAACCAACGCGGCCGCGCTGATCGCCAACAACGACGAGCGCTGCAAAGCCAAAGCGCTTACCGCCCTTGACGGTTTTCGACACGCGGTTGATCGCGACGAGGCGATCTGCGAATTCCGGGGTCTCTTCGCGACGGTCGTCACGACGCTCCCGGCGGTTATCACGTTCTGCCATGTGACAGAGTCCTTTCCGTGAGTGGCACGGGCGAGCCGCGCCTGATTTGGGTCAATCCTGGTGAGTGACGGCCACAGGGGCCGCCCTCCCGGATCATCGGGGTGGCGTGACCGCCACCCGCAGGATCAGAACTTGAGGCCGCCTTCGCGTGCAGCTTCTGCCAGGGCTTTGATTTTGCCATGGAACAGGAAGCCACCACGGTCGAAGTAAACTTCTTCGACACCGGCTTTTTTGGCGCGTTCTGCAATCGCTGCACCCACTTTCGCGGCTGCTTCGACGTTGTTTTTGCCAACGACGCCCAGTTCTTTTTCCAGCGACGAGGCAGCTGCCAGGGTCACGCCATTCACATCGTCGATCAGCTGAACGCTGATGTTTTTCGACGAGCGGTGAACGGAGAGACGCAGACGACCTGCATTCGCCGATTTGATTTTGTTCCGTACGCGCAAGCGGCGCTTCAGGAACAGCTCTCGTTTGTTCAAAGCCATTTTTGCGCCCCTTACTTCTTCTTGCCTTCCTTGCGGAAGACGAACTCGCCCTTGTAGCGGATCCCTTTGCCCTTATAGGGCTCGGGACGCTTCCAGTTGCGGATGTTCGCTGCCACCTGGCCGACTTCCTGCTGATCGATGCCCTCGACGGTGATCTCGGTGGGCTTCGGGGTCGTAACGGTGATCCCCTTCGGCACTTCGAAATTCACTTCATGCGAGAAGCCCAGAGACAGTTTCAGAACATTGCCAGCCATCGCCGCGCGATAACCAACGCCCTGAATTTCCATCTCTTTCTTGAAGCCGGTGGTCACACCGGTCACAAGATTTTCGATCATCGAACGCGACATGCCCCATTGCTGACGGGCAATTTTGGAAAGGCCACGCGGGGTGACTTTCACTTCATTGCCCTCAACAGTGACCGACACATTGTCGCCAGCGGTGAAGGAACGGGTGCCTTTCGGCCCCTTGACTTCGATGGTCTGGCCGGAAACGGACGCGGTAACGCCCTTTGCCAGCTCTACGGGTTTTTTGCCGATACGAGACATTAAACCCTCCTCAGAAGACGGTGCAAAGCACTTCGCCGCCAACATTGGCCGCGCGCGCATTTGCATCCGAGAGAACGCCCTTCGGGGTCGAGACGATCGCGACGCCAAGCCCGTTGCGGACCGACGGCAGATCTTCGACGCCCATATACACGCGACGGCCCGGCTTGGAGACCCGCTTCAACTCGCGGATAACCGGCTCGCCTTCGTAGTATTTCAGGCTGATGGTGAATTCGCCCTGACCATTCGAGGTCTCGGCCTTTTCATAACCGCGGATGTAACCTTCTGCGAGCAGCACGTCGAGGACGCGGGCACGCAGGGTCGAAGCCGGGGTCGAAACCGTGGACTTGCCGCGCAGCGACGAGTTACGGATACGGGTCAGCATATCGCCGATGGGATCATTAACAGGCATCTGCTCTCTCCCTTACCAGCTCGACTTGACCATGCCCGGGATCTGGCCGAACGAGGCCAGGTCACGCAGCTTGATCCGCGACAGTTTCAGCTTACGGTAGTAAGCATGCGGACGACCCGTCAGCTGGCAACGGTTGTGCATGCGCACAGCCGAAGAGTTGCGGGGCATCTCAGCCAGTTTCAGAGTCGCCGCAAAGCGCTCTTCAATCGGCTTCTCTTGGTCATTGATTACCGCCTTGAGTGCAGCGCGCTTGACAGCATGACGAGCCGTCAGCTTCTCGCGCTTCACTTCGCGGTTCACCATGGATTTCTTAGCCATGTTTCAGGTTCCTCGCGATCAGGCCGTGAACGGCATGTTGAAATGCTTCAGCAGGGATTTTGCTTCGGCATCCGACTTGGCGTTCGTGCAGATGATGATGTCCATACCCAGAACCTCATCGACTTTGTCGAATTCGATTTCCGGGAAAACGATGTGCTCTTTCAAGCCCATGGCGTAGTTGCCATTGCCGTCAAACGAGGTGCCTTTCACGCCGCGGAAGTCGCGGACGCGCGGCAGGGCCACGTTGATCAGACGATCAAGGAATTCATACATCTTGTCGCCGCGCAGCGTGACTTTGGTGCCGAGCGGCATCTCTTCACGAACGCGGAAGCCTGCGATGGATTTCTTGGCCTTGGTGATGACGGCCTTCTGGCCGGCGATCAGCGAAAGCTCCTCGGAGGCCTGTTTGACCTTCTTGGTGTCTTTCACCGCTTCACCAACGCCCATGTTCAGGACGATCTTTTCCAGACGCGGGATCTGCATATCGTTCTTATAGGAGAATTCCTCCTTCAGAGCGGCGCGGATCTTGGTCTTGAACTCGGCCTTCAGACGCGGGGTATAGGTTGCTTTATCCGACATCAGATAGCCTCCCCGGTGGTCTTGGCGAAGCGGATCTTCTTGCCGTCTTCCTCACGGAAGCCAACGCGGGTCGCTTTGCCGTTCTTGTCCAGGAGCGCGAGGTTCGACAGGTCGATCGGCATCGCTTTCGGGATGCGGCCGCCCTGGCTGCCTGCGGATTGCTTGGCGTGACGGATCGCGATGTTCACGCCATCAACCACAGCTTTGCCGGCTTTCGGCGAAACAGACGAGATCTCGCCTTGTTTGCCCTTGTCCTTGCCGGTCAGAACGACGACGGTGTCGCCTTTTTTCAGCTTAGCAGCCATATCACAGCACCTCCGGCGCCAGCGAGATGATCTTCATGAAGTTCTTCGCGCGCAGCTCACGAACCACCGGCCCGAAGATACGGGTACCGACCGGCTCGCCCTGATTGTTCAGGATGACGGCAGCATTGCGGTCGAAACGGATGGCGGTGCCATCTTCACGACGAACTTCTTTCGCGGTGCGAACGACGACGGCTTTACGCACGTCACCTTTCTTCACGCGACCTTTAGGAATCGCCTCCTTGACCGACACTACGATGATGTCGCCCACGGATGCGTAGCGGCGGTGCGAGCCGCCCAGAACCTTGATGCACTGAACCCGGCGGGCGCCGGAGTTATCAGCTACATCCAGATTGGTCTGCATCTGGATCATTTGGTTTCTCCCGACCTTCGGGGACAGCGATCAACCGCCCCGGGGTATCGCTCAGTTGTAGCTGAACGGTATGGAGAGGACTGATTGCTCAGGCCTCGACCACCACCGTCCAACGCTTCGTCTTCGAAATCGGCGCGCACTCTTCGATACGAACAGTGTCACCCACTTTGAATTTGTTTTCCGCGTCATGGGCGCGGTATTTCTTCGACTTACGGACCGTTTTCTGCAGCAGCGGGTGCTTGAAACGACGCTCGACCGAGACAGTGATGGTCTGCTCGTTCTTGTCGGAGGTCACGGTGCCAGTCAGGATGCGCTTCGGCATGGGTCTGATCCTTACTTCGCAGCTTCAGCGGCTTTTTGGCCGAGAACGGTTTTGATACGGGCCACTTCGCGGCGCACGGTGCGCATGCGGGCGGTGTTCTCAAGCTGGTTGGTCGCTTGCTGGAAGCGCAGATTGAACGCTTCTTTCTTGAGCGCAACAAGGCTGTCACGCAGCTGGTCCGGGGTTTTCCCGGTCAGTTCTTTGGCGGTCATTCGCCTTTTCCTTTTACATTCACCAGAGGGCCCCGACATGTGGCCGGGTGACCTTTGACCTGGTGGATCAATGAAACACCAGCGAATCCCGGCTACCCGGAATCCGCAGGATGGGTTCCCCTACAGGAGGCATCGATAAAGGGCAAGCCAAATCCCCTGATTTTCCTGGGGTGACTGCTGCACTCAGCCGGACTGGGCCGAGTCAAGCGTCAGCGGCGCGATCACCAGCCGGTGAACGCCACCGGCCTCCTGTACCCGGGCGGCAATCGCTTCGGGCGCCGGCAGCGGGCGGCGTGACGAGAGCAGGGTCTCGTAGCGACGCATACCGCTTTCCTGATCCATCTGGTAGCCGACGGCGCCACAACGGATGCCCTGCCGCGCCAGAAGCTCTTCCAGCGCGCCGACGGTCAGTGTGGCTGCCGTGGTCAGCTCGACCTCAAGGCGCGCAACAGGCGAAGGCGGCGCGAGCCACTGAAACACGCGCAGCACCACAAGGACCAGTACGGTGATCGCCGCACCGACGAGGCCCAGCCCCAGCAGGCCGGTCCCGAATACAATCCCGAGCGCAGCCGTCAGCCAGAGCGAGGCGGCAGTGGTCAGCCCCTGCACCGAGCCGCCCTCGCGAAAGATCACCCCTGCCCCAAGAAAGCCCACCCCGGTCAGGATCGCATGTGGCATCCGCGACATGTCCGAGACCACCTGGGTCCCTGCCGGCAGATAGGCCACCCATTCCGCCATCCTCAACCCGAGAATGGTCATCAGGGCCGCAGCAAAGCATAACAGCGTGTGGGTTCTGATCCCGGCGGGCTTGCGGTTCAGCTCTCTCTCCGCCCCGATCAGCCCTCCGGCCACGAGGCTGCACATAAGCGGGATCATCACATCGCGATCCTGCAATGCGGTCAGAACGGTCTCAGGGGTCATTGAAAGCTCCGGTCAGAGGTGTCGGGCTCAACCCCGGTCCTCAAGAACAGTTCCCCCCGGCCCTGAGCCGCCGGTGACTTTTCGCCTGTCACCGCGACCACAAACGAGAAGGCCCCGGCGCAATCGCGCCGGGGCCCCTCAAAGCCCGGATATGGGCCTGTTCTTACCAGTCTTCGCGCGCGACGATGCGCGAGGTGACCGGCAGTTTCATCGCGCCGAGACGCAGGGCTTCACGAGCGATTTCCTCGTTCACACCGTCGATCTCGAACATGATGCGGCCAGGCTTCACCTTGCAGGCCCAGTAATCGACCGAGCCCTTACCGGAACCCATCCGGACCTCGGTCGGCTTTGCCGAAACCGGGGTATCCGGGAAGATACGGATCCAGACACGGCCCTGACGCTTCATGTGACGGGTGATCGCGCGGCGGGCCGCTTCGATCTGCCGCGCCGTGACGCGCTCGGGTTCGGTCGATTTCAGAGCAAACGAGCCGAAGTTCAGGGTGGAGCCGCCTTTGGCTTCGCCCTTGATGCGGCCCTTGTGCATCTTGCGGAATTTAGTGCGCTTTGGTTGCAGCATTGTTCAATACTCCTCAGGCGCGCTCACGGTCGCCACGCTCACGGCGCGGACCGCGGGGTGCCGGAGCATCCGCTGCCTCTGCCAGGCGACGATCGTGGGCTTGCGGATCATGCTCAAGGATTTCGCCTTTGAAGATCCAGACTTTCACACCGATGATCCCATAGGGGGTTTCGGCTTCCGACAGCGCATAGTCGATGTCAGCACGAAGCGTATGCAGCGGCACGCGGCCTTCACGGTACCATTCGGTACGCGCGATTTCCGCACCACCCAGACGACCAGCCACGTTCACACGGATGCCGAGGGCGCCCATGCGCATCGCGTTCTGCACGCCACGCTTCATCGCACGACGGAACGACACACGACGCTCCATCTGTTGTGCGATCGACTCGGCCACCAGCTGGGCATCGACTTCGGGCTTGCGCACTTCGACGATGTTCAGATGCAGGTCCGAGGCAGTGAACGCCGCGACCTTCTTGCGAAGCGTCTCGATGTCAGCGCCTTTTTTGCCGATGATCACACCCGGACGCGCCGAGTAGATGGTCACGCGGCACTTGCGGTGCGGACGCTCGATGACGACTTTCGAGATGCCGGCCTGTTTGGCTTCCTTGTGGATGAACTCACGGATGCGGAGATCTTCCAGAAGCAGGTTGCCGAAATCTTTCGATTCAGCGAACCAGCGGCTGTCCCAGGTACGGTTGACCTGAAGGCGCATGCCGATCGGATTGACCTTCTGACCCATTATGCCGACTCCCCGGACTGACGAACCTTGATGGTGATTTCGCTGAACGGCTTCATGATTTTGCCGAAGCGACCACGAGCCCGCGGACGGCCCCGCTTCATCACCAGGTTCTTGCCGCACCAGGCTTCCGCCACGATCAGGCTGTCAACGTCGAGACCATGGTTGTTCTCGGCATTGGCAATCGCGGATTGCAGGACTTTCTTCACTTCGCCAGCGATACGACGCTTGGAGAAGGTGAGGTCGGCCAGCGCCTTGTCGACTTTCTTGCCGCGGATCAGACCCGCAACCAGATTCAGTTTCTGGGGCGAGGTGCGCAGCATACGTGCCACGGCCATCGCCTCATTATCCGCCACGCGGCGCGGATTCTTTTCCTTACCCATGGCTTACTTCCTCTTGGCTTTTTTGTCGGCAGCATGCCCGTAATAGGTACGGGTCGGCGAATATTCACCGAATTTCTGGCCGATCATGTCCTCGGTCACCGCGACCGGAACGTGTTTTTTGCCGTTATAGACGCCGAAGGTAAGTCCGACGAATTGCGGCAGGATGGTGGAACGGCGCGACCAGATCTTGATCACTTCGTTCTTGCCCGACGCGCGCGACGCTTCTGCCTTTTTCAGGACATAGCCATCGACAAACGGGCCTTTCCAGATGGAACGTGCCATGGATCAGCGCCCTTTCTTCTTGGCGTGACGCGAGCGGACAATGTATTTGTCCGTCGTCGAGTTGGTGCGCGTACGGGCGCCCTTGGTGGGTTTGCCCCAGGGCGTGACCGGGTGACGACCACCGGAGGTCCGGCCTTCACCACCACCATGCGGGTGGTCGATCGGGTTCATCGAGACGCCGCGGACAGTCGGACGCACGCCCTTGTGGCGCATACGACCGGCTTTACCGAAGTTCTGGTTCGAGTTGTCGGGGTTCGACACGGCACCGATGGTTGCCATGCATTCCTGACGGACCAGACGCAGCTCGCCCGACGAGAGGCGGATCTGCGCATAGGAGCCGTCACGACCGACGAATTGTGCGTAGGTGCCTGCGGCGCGAGCCAGCTGACCACCTTTGCCGGCTTTCAGTTCCACGTTGTGCACGATGGTACCGATCGGCATGCCCGAGAAAGGCATCGCATTGCCGGGCTTCACGTCGACTTTGGCGCCGGCGACAACAGAGTCACCAACGGCAAGACGCTGGGGCGCGAGGATATAGGCCTGCTCGCCGTCAGCATAGCGCACCAGCGCGATGAATGCGGTGCGGTTGGGGTCGTACTCGATCCGTTCGACGGTCGCGGCGACATCCCATTTTGCGCGTTTGAAATCCACGATGCGGTAGAGGCGCTTTGCCCCGCCGCCCTGGTGGCGCACAGTAATCCGTCCGGTATTGTTCCGACCACCATGTTTACGCAGACCTTCGGTCAGCGCTTTAACAGGGCGGCCCTTCCACAGCTCCGAACGGTCGATCAGAACCAGCCCGCGCTGGCCTGGCGTCGTAGGTTTATAAGACCTGAGTGCCATGTTCTCTGTCTTCCGTTTGCTTCATGGGCCATAAGTGCCGCCCGCTGATCTTGCGATCTGAAGGTGGCTTTTCGGCCCGGGGTTAAGGGCTCCGAAGATCCCCGGCTGAGTTGCCTTGCCCCTTCAGGTGAAAGAGGTCGGCAAAACCAAAGACCCCCGGACGAATCCGGGGGCTTTGGGATGGAGGGCTGGTAACAGAAAGAAGTTGGGGCGGCAACCGCTCTGTGCGCTTTTTCCGCCCCCCCTGCCCCGCCCTAGCGCTGCGCGGTGACGAAGAGCTCTTCGGTCGCCGCGTCATAAGCGATATATCCCACAGTGTCAGGCTGGGCCGCGCCGCTGCCGATCTCGACCACGGTGCCGTCGACAGGTCGGATATGGCCGATCAGCAGCTGGTCGGCGACCCCCTCTTCGATCAGCGCGACAAAGGCGCCATCTTTCCAGACCGCGATCCTGCCATCGAAGAACTCACAGCCGCCACCGTCTTTGGGCGTGGCGATGGCGGCGAAGCTGACCAGTTCAAAGTCGTAGAACGTGACCTCACTGGTCACCACCCAGTCGCCATCAGCGAGGATCTTGCCGGGGGCCGAGAGGTCATCACTCGCCGGGTAGCACTGGTTCTCAGCCTGGATCCCAACCGGGTTGCCGGTCACGGCCTCGCCGCCGCTGACGAGGAAATCCCTGGTCTCGCTGGAGACCGTAAAGGCATTTCCAGAGAAGGGCAGCAGGGCAAGGCAGGTTGCCGCAATGGCGGATTTCGACAGCGACATGGTCTCTCCGGTTTTGTCAGGCGGCGCCGGGCGTCACGGTGGCGCGGCTCCGGCACCTTGGCTTTGTGCCCCCGCTTATGCGCGGCTTCAATGCAGGTATCCCCTGGTTGACAAATGATGTCACCACTCCTGCCAGGCCACCAGAAGGCCCGCCCGGGCGCCCTGGTCGTACCGGCAGCGGGCCAGGAGACCCCTGGCACCGCCTGCAGCCCTGAGCCCCTTTTCTCAATGCCCTGCCCCACAAAGGAAAAAGCCCCCGCTTTCGCAGGGGCTTTTCCGGTTCAGGGGATCTGACGATCAGAGGCCGGTCGATACGTCGATCGTGTTGCCCTCTTCGAGGGTCACATAGGCCTTTTTCACGTCCGAACGCTCACCGGCGCGGCCGCGGAAACGCTTGGCCTTGCCTTTGGTGATGGTGGTGTTGACGGCTTTGACCTTGACGCCAAAGACAGCCTCGACGGCCTCTTTGATCTGCGGCTTGGTCGATGCCATCGCAACCTGGAACACAACCGCGCCATTTTCCGAGGCCATAGTGGCTTTCTCGGTGATGACCGGCTTGCGGATCACGTCGTAATGTTCGGGTTTCGCGCTCATTTCAGGCGAGCCTCCAGAGCTTCGATACCTGCTTTGGTGATCACGAGCGTGTCACGCTTCAGGATATCATAGACATTGGCGCCGATGGTCGGGAGCACGTCCACGCCTTCGATGTTGCGCGCAGCCAGTGCGAAATTCGCATCAACCGTTGCACCATCGATGACCAGAACGCGTTTCCAGCCACGCTCGCCCAGGGTTTTGGCCAGAAGACCGGTTTTCGCATCGGCCAGCGCGAGGCTGTCGAGGATCACCAGTTCGCCGGCTTTGGCCTTGGCCGAAAGCGCGTGACGCAGACCGAGCGCACGGAACTTCTTCGGCAGATCATGGGCGTGGCTGCGGGGCTGCGGGCCCTTATAGACACCACCGTGACGGAAGATCGGAGCTTTCTTGGACCCGTGACGTGCGCCACCGGTGCCTTTTTGCTTGTAGATCTTCTTGGTCGAGTAGCTGACATCCGATTTACCCAGCGTCGAATGGGTACCGGCCTGTGCTTTCGCACGCTGCCAGCGGACCACACGGTGCAGAATGTCGGCGCGCGGCTCAAGGCCGAACAGCGCTTCGTTCAGGTCAACCGAACCGGCTTTGTCGCCGTCGAGTTTGATCACATCAAGTTTCATGCTTCACCCCCTTCGACTGCTTCCACAGCCGGAGCAGCAGCACCCGCGAGCGCCTTGACGGCAGCCGGACGCGGAGCGTCAGCATGCGGAGCCTTTTTCACGGCATCCTTGACAGTGACCCAGCCGCCGGCCGAACCGGGGACAGCGCCCTTGACGAGGATCAGACCACGCTCTGCATCGGTCTTGACGACCTGCAGGTTCTGGGTGGTGACGCGAACGGCCCCCATATGGCCAGCCATCTTCTTGCCTTTGAACACCTTGCCGGGGTCCTGGCACTGGCCGGTCGAACCGTGCGAACGGTGCGAAACCGACACACCGTGCGACGCGCGAAGACCGCCGAAGTTGTGACGCTTCATCGCACCCTGGAAGCCTTTACCAAGCGAGGTACCGGCAACGTCGACGAACTGGCCCGAAACGTAGTGCTCGGCCGAGATTTCGGCGCCCACTTCGATCAGGTTGTCAGGCGAGACGCGGAACTCGACCAGCTTGCGCTTGGGGGCGACATTCGCTTTCGCGAAATGGCCACGCTGCGCGGCAGTGGTGCGCGAAACTTTGGCAGTGCCGGCGCCGAGCTGAACAGCGGTATAGCCGTCAACGTCGTCGGTGCGGTTTGCCACGACCTGAAGGGCGTCAAGCTGCAGCACCGTGACCGGGATCTGCTTGCCGTCTTCCAGGAACAGCCGGGTCATGCCCAGCTTCTTTGCGATAATACCGGAACGCATTTTTGCCCCCTTACACCTTGATCTCGACATCCACGCCAGCGGCGAGGTCGAGCTTCATCAGCGCGTCCACGGTCTGGGGGGTCGGATTGACGATGTCGAGAAGACGCTTATGGGTACGGATTTCCCACTGGTCGCGCGACTTCTTGTCGATATGCGGACCACGCAGAACCGTGAATTTCTCGATTTTGTTCGGCAGCGGGATCGGCCCGCGGACTTCTGCACCGGTGCGCTTGGCCGTGGAAACGATTTCCTGGGTGCTGGCATCCAGCACGCGGTAATCGAAGGCCTTGAGGCGGATGCGAATGGTCTGACCTTGCATTGCTTCTTCCTTCGGAACGTCATGATGAGGCCAGGATGGCCGCATCCGATAGGTTCACATGTTGACGGTCTTTTTCTCTGAACGGGCGGAACAAACTACCCACCCGAAGAATCAGGCAGACGGCACTTTCCAGCGCCGCGCGCCCCTTTTGCACCAAAGCATGAGGAAATCAAGGCCCCTGCCCTGCGAATCGCCGAAAACACCTGAAGAGGCTGGGCCCTCTTCCTGCCCCTTCACCCCTGACTTCTGTGGAATACACCCGCCCGGGGGCTTGCAACGAAAAAGGCCGCCCCGAAGGGCGGCCTCTGGATCACAAAGCCCGAAGGCTTCAGATCACTTGATGATTTTCGCAACGACGCCTGCACCAACGGTGCGGCCGCCTTCGCGGATTGCGAAGCGCAGTTTCTCTTCCATGGCGATCGGCGCGATCAGTTCGACTTCGAACTTCAGGTTGTCGCCCGGCATCACCATTTCGGTGCCTTCCGGAAGCTTGACCATGCCGGTCACGTCCGTGGTGCGGAAGTAGAATTGCGGACGGTAGTTCGCGAAGAACGGCGTGTGACGGCCACCCTCTTCCTTGGTGAGGATATAGGCCTCAGCTTCGAAAGTGGTGTGCGGCAGAACCGATTTCGGCTTGCACAGAACCTGACCACGCTCGACGCCGTCACGGTCGACGCCGCGCAGCAGCGCACCGATATTGTCGCCGGCTTCACCGCGGTCGAGCAGCTTGCGGAACATTTCCACACCGGTGCAGATCGACTTCGAGGTCGGGCGGATGCCGACGATCTCGACTTCGTCACCGACGTTGATCACGCCGCGCTCGATACGACCGGTCACAACCGTGCCGCGGCCCGAGATCGAGAACACGTCTTCGATCGGCATCAGGAAGGGCTGGTCAACAGCGCGCTCCGGGGTCGGGATATAGGCGTCGACAGCCGCGATCAGTTCGCGGATCGAGTTCTCGCCGATCTCCGGATTGGTGCCGTTCATCGCGGCCAGAGCCGAGCCTTTGATGATCGGAATATCGTCGCCCGGGTATTCGTAGGACGACAGAAGCTCGCGGATTTCCATCTCGACGAGTTCCAGAAGTTCCGGGTCATCAACCTGGTCGACCTTGTTCATATAGACGACCATGTAGGGGATACCCACCTGGCGGCCGAGCAGGATGTGCTCACGGGTCTGCGGCATCGGGCCGTCAGCGGCGTTCACCACGAGGATCGCGCCGTCCATCTGGGCCGCACCGGTGATCATGTTTTTGACGTAGTCGGCGTGGCCGGGGCAGTCAACATGGGCGTAGTGACGCGACTCCGACTCATACTCGACGTGAGCGGTCGAGATCGTGATGCCGCGGGCGCGCTCTTCCGGAGCACCGTCGATCTGGTCATAGGCTTTGAAGTCACCGAAATATTTGGTGATCGCGGCCGTCAGGGTCGTCTTGCCGTGGTCAACGTGGCCGATCGTGCCGATGTTGACGTGCGGTTTGTTCCGTTCAAACTTTGCCTTTGCCATCCTGGCCGCCCTTGCTCTGCGGAGCCCCCCTCGCGGGAAACCCCTGGTTCACTCGGGCGGCGACTTAACGATGGCGACAGGGAAAATCAAGTGTCCGTTGGTGTCGCGTCCATCGCATCACCCCTTCGGAGCACGCTTTGCTGCGGTCGCGCTCTTGCCCGCGGGCAAAGCGGCTGCGGTCGCGGCTGCAGCCGGATCCTGGGCCTTATCTTCTGCGGGCTTCGCCTCTGCGGCTTCGATTTCGGCCTCACGAGCGGCAAGCAGTTCTTTTTGTTCGTCTTTTGTCAGGCCAAACCAGTCGGGATGTTCCAGAAGCCAGGCCTCGATCTTCTGCACCGCATTATAGCTCAGCGCCTCCATCTGCTGGGCCTTGGTGCGGGTCAGACCTGTGCCGATCACGCTTTCCCCCGACAGCCCCTCAAAAATGGTGAATTTTTTACCCTCGTCATTGAGCTTTTTCGCCTTCGCGTCGTCCCAGATATTGGCGGTGATGGCGAGCACGGATTTCGGAGCGGCAACGACCGGGATTCCCGGAGGGGCAAGCGCATAGCCATCGACGGAGATGCCGATATTGTAAATGCGGCTGCCCTGATAACGTTTTTGCCCGAAGCGGTCATCGACCGCTTTCTGCATCACCTTCTGCCATTCCTCGGGCGTCGCATCGCGCGAGATCGGCACTTTCTGCACATTGTCTGCCACGATGATGTTGTGGCCAAGCACAAAATCACCAAAGGGCATCGGAGGCTCGTTCAGATCTGCCTTCCCGCCACAGGCGGCCAGCGAGCAAACAAGGGCGAAAGAGGCAAATCCGCGCAGATACAAAGCAGAACTCCGGTTGAGACGCCCCACCGATATCCGAGCCAGAGGCAACAGGCAAACCCGCACACGACCGGCCCGCCAGAAGACAAATTCCTTGCAAAGGAATTTGGCCGGAATTTTACGATAAAATTCCGGTTTCGCTTCAGTTGAACCGGTTGTCGCGGGGGAAGCCGCGCGGGGCCATCTTGCCGGTCCCGGCCCGCGCGCCGATCCATTCGCTCAGATCGGTCTCGAGCCGGGTGCGGCCAGCCGGGTCTTTCCAGCTCAGGCCATCGGCCAGGGTAAAGGTGATTGCATCCGACAGACCGCCATCTTTGTATTTCTGCAGTCTGACACCCTTGCCTTTGGCCATCTCGGGGAGCTGTACCAGCGGGAAGACCAGCAACTTGCGGTTCTCGCCCACCACAGCGACATGATCGCCGCTCACCTTGCGGCACATCGCAGATTTCACACCGTCCTTCACCGTCAGCACCTGCTTGCCCGCCTTCGTCTGGGCCAGCAGCTCTTCTGCGGCCACGACGAAACCATCCCCGGCCGTCGAGGCGAGCATGTATTTCTCGCCCGGACGATAAAGGATCAGATCGGTGATATCGGTGTCATTTGCCAGATCGACCATCAGGCGCACGGGTTCCCCCATGCCGCGCCCGCCGGGCAGATTGGCCCCGATCAGGGTAAAGAAGCGGCCATTCTCAGCCACAAGCAGGATCTTGTCGGTGGTCTCGGCATGGAAGGCGAAACGCGGCCCGTCGCCATCCTTGAACTTCTGCTCTGCCGCCAGATCGACATGGCCCTTCATCGCGCGGATCCAGCCCATTTTGGAACAGATCACCGTGATCGGCTCGCGCTCGATCATCGCCTCAAACGGCACTTCCTCGACGGAACCTGCATCGGCGAATGCGGTACGGCGGGCGCCATGCACCCAGTCCTTGCCGAATTTGCGCCGGATCTCTTCCAGCTCTTCGCCGATCCGCGTCCACTGTTTTGCGTCCGAGGCCAGCAGATCGGCAAGCCCCGCGCGCTCCAGGATCAGCGTGTCGCGTTCGGCGCGCAGCTCCATCTCTTCCAGACGGCGCAAAGACCGCAGCCGCATATTGAGGATCGCCTCGGCCTGGACCTCGGTCAGATCGCCGGGGCTGCGCGGCTTTGGCGCCTTATAATCCTTTTCCGACAGCGCGCGCGGGTAAGTTCCGCCCCAGACCTCGGCCATCAGCGCGGCTTTCGGGTCGCTGTCATAGCGGATGATATCAATCACCCGGTCGAGGTTCAGATAGGCAATGATGAAGCCTTCGAGCACCTCGAGCCGGTGGTCGATCTTTTCAATCCGATGCGTCGAGCGTCGGCGCAGCACCTCGCGGCGGTGGTCGAGAAACGCCCGCAGCACCTCTTTGAGCGAACAGACGCGCGGAACGCGACCATCGATCAGCACGTTCATGTTCAGGCTGAACCGGGTTTCCAGATCGGAATTGCGATAGAGCATCCCCATCAGCATCTCGGGGTCGACATTGCGGGCGCGGGGTTCCAGCACCACGCGGACATCCTCGGCGGATTCGTCGCGCACATCGGCCAGCAGCGGCACCTTTTTCAGGTGGATCACCTCGGCCAGTTTCTCGATCAGCTTCGACTTCTGCACCTGATAGGGGATCTCGGTCACGACGATCTGCCAGGCCCCCCGGCCCAGATCTTCGATCTCCCATTTCGCGCGGATGCGGAAGGCGCCGCGCCCGGTGGCATAGGCCTCGCGCATCGATTCTTTCGGCTCGACGATCACGCCGCCGGTCGGGAAATCGGGGCCCGGGATATGGTCCATCAGCCCGTCAATGCTGATCTCGGGATCCTTCAGCATCGCGTGACAGCCGCGGATCAGCTCGTCCAGGTTATGCGGCGCGATATTCGTCGCCATACCCACCGCGATGCCGGATGACCCGTTCGCCAGCAGATTCGGGAAGGCCGCCGGCATCACGACGGGTTCTTCCAGCGTGCCGTCATAATTCGGGCGGAAATCGACCGCGTTCTCGGCCAGCCCCTCCATCAGGGTCTCGGCCAGCGCGGTCAGACGCGCCTCGGTATAGCGCGACGCCGCCGGACTGTCGCCGTCGATATTGCCGAAATTGCCCTGGCCATCGACCAGCGGGTAGCGGACGTTGAAATCCTGCGCGAGGCGCGCCATCGCATCATAGATCGCGCCATCGCCATGCGGGTGATAATTGCCCATCACATCGCCGACGATCTTGGCGGATTTCCGGAAGCCCCCGGTCGCCGAGAGCTTCAGCTCGCGCATTGCATAAAGGATTCGCCGGTGAACCGGCTTCAGCCCATCGCGCGCATCGGGCAGCGCCCGGTGCATGATGGTGGACAGCGCATAGGTCAGATACCGCTCGCCAATCGCCCGCGAGAGCGGCTCGACTTCGGTTGCACCCAGGGAATTGTGATCGTCATCTTCGTCGGACATGGATCTTGTCTAGGCCGAGGCCCGGGGCTGGTCCAGTCGGTTTTCGCGCAACAACGCGCGGTCCGCGCCGGGCATGAGGATTTTGCTGCTGATTTTTCACCCTGATCTGTGTTAGACAGGGGGTGCTGCTGCCAAATTCCGAAAGTCTGCCGATGTTGCGCTATGTCTTGCCGCTTTCTGCGGCCATGTTCGTCACTCTGCTGGTTGCCGGCGAGGACAAGGGCCAGATGCGCCCCGGTCTTGCCCGTGCGGTCGCGACCGGGGAAGAGATCGTGCTCGTCACCCGCACCTTCTCGCCCACCGTCACTGTCGCGCCCGAACCCGAGCGCGTCCAGCTCTCCGCCACAGATCTGCCGCCGCCGGTCGAGCTGGCTGCGGCCCCGGCAATCGCGAGCGTGCCGAAGGCCGAGCCCGCCGCGCCGGCGCCAAAGCCCGTTTTTACCCTGTCTTCACTGCCTGATCCCAGCGGTGACACAGCGACACTTGATGCTACGGCCGCCGGATCCGCAGAGATGTCTGCCCCGGCTGCGCCCGCCATGGCAGAAACCTCGCTTTATGCCGATCCGACCGATGGCGGCGCGCTTTCGCCCGACCCGTCCGCCGCCTATGACAGCCCCTCTTATGACGGCCTTTCCAATGACGGGCCGGCAATGAATGGCGATATCCGCACTGTTTCGGCCAGCTCGGTCAATGTGCGGCTTGGCCCTTCGACCGATTCTTCGGTGGTCGGCCGCCTTTCCGAAGGCGAAGCCGTCCGCGTGATCGGCGCGGTTGATTCGGAATGGGTCGAGGTGGCGATCGAAGGCGACGGAATCTACGGCTATGTCGCTTCGCGCTTCCTGACCGACGCCTATTGAAAGCGGGCAGGGTTTCCCCCCTGCCCCTTGGGGCGATCTTCATTTGACGCTGCCCGGTCTTTGCCCCTAAGGCTTTGGAAAAAAGACGGGCAGAGCAATGGACAGATCGATTCTCATCACCGGATGTTCCTCCGGCATCGGGCTGGATGCGGCACAGGGCATGAAGGCCCGTGGCTGGCGCGTTTTCGCCACCTGCCGCCAGGAGGCCGATTGCGAAAGGCTGCGCGAACAGGGGTTCGAGAGCTTTCGCCTCGATTATTCCGATGAACCCAGCATCGCGAGCGCCATCGACGAGATCCACCAGCGCAATGGCGGCCGGCTTGGCGCCCTGTTCAACAATGGCGCCTTTGCCTGCCCGGGCGCGGTCGAAGACCTGCCTCGCGGCGCCCTGCGCGAGATTTTCGAGGTCAATCTCTTCGGCTATCACGACCTGACGCGCCGGGTGATCCCGCTGATGCGCGCCGCCGGTGCCGGGCGGATCGTCAATTGCTCCTCGGTGCTGGGACTGGTGCCGATGAAATGGCGCGGCGCCTATGTGGCAACGAAATTCGCGATGGAGGGGATGACCGATGTGTTGCGCCTTGAGATGCGCGGCACCGGAATTGACGTCGTGCTGATCGAGCCCGGCCCGGTCACCTCGCGCATCCGCGAAAACTCGATCCCGCATTTCGAGAAATGGATCGACTGGGAAAATTCGGCGCGCTCCGACGAATATCGCACCCTGCTGCACCGGCTATACGAGGCGAAAAATGCGCCTGACCGCTTTGAGCTGCCGCCTTCGGCGGTGACGGCGGCGCTGGTGAAAGCGGTGGAAAAGCCGCGCCCAAGGGCCAGATACTACGTGACCAAAGCCACCTGGCTGATGGCTTTCGCGCGCTGGCTGCTGCCGCGCCCCATGCTGGACTGGCTGATCGCGAAAGGCTGAGACAGCAGTTTCACCCTTCGCATTCCCCCTTTGCGCTTTAGGCTTTCCCCCGTGGCACTGTTGTGCCGCCGGGCGCACAGAAAGAGCACACCATGTTGAGAGATCCCCTTTTCCTCCTCGCGGCCTTTGCTGCGCTTGTCGTCGCCGCGATCCTCATCTTCGGTATCGGCACCTTCGCCAAAGGTGGTGATTTCAACCGGCGCAACGCGAATAAGATCATGCGTTGGCGCCTTATCGCTCAGTTCATCGCCGTCATCCTGCTGGTCGTCTTTGCCTGGTTCCGGCATTCAGGCAGCTGAGGCGGCGGGGGCGGCGGCGCAAGGTCAGGGAGAAACCATGGTCGTTCTGTCAAAAATCTACACGCGCACCGGCGACAAGGGCGAAACAGCCCTGTCCAATGGCGCAAGGGTGCCCAAACACGCAACCCGCGTCTCGGCCTATGGCACGGTAGACGAGACCAATGCGACTGTGGGCCTTGCCCGACTGCATGCGACAGGCGAAGTCGCGCTGGCGCTGGCCCGGATCTCGAACGACCTCTTTGATCTTGGTGCCGATCTTGCGACGCCGGACCGGCATCTGGACGAGACCCTCTCTTATACACCGCTGCGGATGATCGCGCCCCAGGTTGACCGGCTGGAGCGCGAGATTGACGCGATGAACACCCGGCTGACGCCTTTGCGCAGCTTCATCCTGCCCGGCGGATCAGCGCTGGCGGCCCAGTTGCATCTGTGCCGCACGGTCTGCCGCCGGGCTGAGCGGCTTGCAGTGGAGCTTGCCGGCGAAGAGGATGTGAACCCCGATGCGGTGCGATATCTGAATCGTCTGTCGGACTGGTTTTTCGTGGCCGGCCGCATTGCCAATGACGATGGTCAGTCGGACGTGCTCTGGGTGCCTGGCCTGACACGTGGCGATGCCAAACCGGATGGCGCCGCGGGCTGATCGCCCCTTTCACACATCTGATCGAAAAGACGCATCAGTAACGCGACGCAGTGCATCAGCGACGTGTCGCTTTTTGCTGTAGAATCGTTTCCCCCTGCGATAACACTCCTGCCGGGAGCTTGTGAGGGGCGTGCGAACGCCCCCTGAAATGGAGATTTACCGCATGAAGGTCCTCGTGCCTGTCAAACGGGTGATTGACTACAACGTGAAGGTCCGTGTGAAGGCGGATGGTTCGGGTGTCGATCTTGCCAATGTGAAAATGTCGATGAACCCCTTTGACGAGATCGCTGTGGAAGAAGCGATTCGCCTGAAGGAAAAGGGCATCGCCACCGAGGTCGTGGTCGTCTCGATCGGCGTCAAACAGGCGCAGGAGACCCTGCGCAACGCGCTGGCGATGGGCGCGGACCGGGCGATCCTGATCGAAGCCGCGTCTGACGTGCACACCGATATCGAGCCTCTCGCCGTGGCGAAGCTGCTGGCCGCCGTGGTGAAGGAAGAGGCCCCCGGCCTGGTCCTGGCCGGCAAGCAGGCGATTGACAACGATATGAACGCGACCGGCCAGATGCTGGCGGCGCTGCTTGGCCAGGCCCAGGCGACCTTTGCCTCGGAACTGGTGATTGAGGGCGACAAGGCCCGCGTGACCCGCGAGGTCGATGGCGGTCTCCAGGTCATCGAGGTCAGCCTGCCGGCGGTCGTCACCGTCGATCTGCGCCTCAATGAGCCGCGTTACGCAAGCCTGCCGAATATCATGAAGGCCAAGGCAAAGCCGCTGGCGGTGAAGACCCCGGCTGACTATGGCGTCGATGTGACCCCGCGCCTGACGGTCGTGAAAACCACGGAACCGGCCGGCCGCAAGGCGGGTGTGCGCGTAGCCTCGGTCGATGAGCTGGTGGCGAAACTCAAAGATGAAGCGGGGGTGATCTGATGGCTGTTCTCCTGATTGCCGATGTGAACGAAGGCCAGCTTGCCACCGATTCGGTTGCCAAAACGTTGACGGCTGTGAAATCCCTTGGCGAAGTGCATCTTCTGGTCGCAGGCCCGGCAGAGGCTGCGGCGGCCGCGGCAAAGCTCGATGGCGTGAGCAAAGTTCTGAATGCCAGCGATAACAATGGCCTGGCTGAACCGATGGCCGATCTCGTGGTCAGCCTCGCAGGCGCGTACAGCCATATCACCGGTGCCGCGACCGCCTATAACAAGAACGTTCTGCCGCGCGTTGCGGCGTTGCTCGACGTGATGGTGATCTCGGATGTGACCGCCGTTATCGATTCTGAAACCTTTGAGCGGCCAATCTATGCCGGCAACGCGATTCAGACGGTGAAATCTTCGGACGCGAAGAAGGTCTTTTCGGTGCGCACGGCGGCTTTTGCGGCAGCAGGCGAAGGTGGTTCGGCTCCGGTCGAGGCCGCAGCAGAGGCTGCGGCAACCGGCCTGTCGAGCTTTGTCGAAAACCGGGTGGCGGCGTCGGATCGTCCCGAACTGACCTCGGCGAAGATCGTCGTGTCGGGCGGGCGTGGTGTGGGCTCGAAAGAAAGCTTCGCGGTGATCGAGAAGCTCGCGGACAAGCTGAACGCAGCCGTCGGCGCAAGCCGCGCAGCGGTCGACAGCGGCTACGCGCCGAATGACTGGCAGGTCGGCCAGACCGGCAAGGTTGTGGCGCCTGATCTTTATGTCGCGGTCGGCATCTCGGGTGCAATCCAGCATCTCGCCGGCATGAAGGACTCGAAGGTCATCGTCGCGATCAACAAGGACGAAGAAGCCCCGATCTTCCAGGTCGCCGATTATGGCCTGGTGGGAGACCTCTTCACCATCCTCCCCGAGCTCACAGAAAAACTCTGATCTGCAAAACGCAGAAAAGGTAAGAAAGGGCGCCCCCGGGCGCCCTTTTCCATTGCCGGACCGGCCAGCGCCCGCAGCAGGGATTGCCCCCGCAGGCCCCCGCGCCTAATCTCACAGCCGCAACAGCAAGAGGCTCATCATGGATATCCGTTCGGTCGGCATCGTAGGCGCGGGGCAGATGGGCAACGGCATCGCGCATGTTTTCGCGCTCGCCGGATATGACGTGCTGCTGAACGACGTGAATGAAGACTCGCTGCAAAAGGCCGTCGCCATCATCGACCGTAATCTGGAACGCCAGGTGTCACGCGGCAAAGTCTCGGCCGAGGACAAGCAGGCGGCGATGGGCCGGATCAGGACCACCATGACGCTCGCCGATCTGGGCCCCTCGGATCTGGTCATCGAGGCCGCGACCGAACGTGAAACGGTGAAGCAGGCCATTTTCGACGCGCTGCTGCCCCATCTGAAACCCGAGACGATCCTGACCTCGAACACCTCTTCGATCTCGATCACGCGGCTCGCCTCTCGCACTGACCGGCCCGAGAAATTCATGGGGTTCCACTTCATGAACCCGGTCCCCGTGATGCAGCTGGTCGAGCTGATCCGGGGTATCGCCACCGATCAGGCGACCTATAGCGCGCTGCATGCAGTCGTGGAAAAGCTCGGAAAGACAGCGGCTTCGGCTGAAGACTTCCCCGCCTTCATCGTGAACCGCATCCTGATTCCGATGATCAATGAGGCGGTCTATACGCTTTATGAAGGCGTCGGAAATGTGCGCTCCATCGACGAGGCGCTCAAGCTTGGCGCCAATCACCCGATGGGCCCGCTGGAGCTTGCGGATTTCATCGGGCTCGACACCTGCCTTGCGATCATGAACGTGCTTTATGACGGCCTGGCCGATACCAAATACCGGCCCTGCCCGCTTTTGACGAAATATGTCGAGGCCGGCTGGCTGGGCCGCAAATCGCAGCGCGGCTTTTACGATTACCGCGGCGAGGTGCCGGTTCCGACCCGCTGAGCCCGGTTCCGCTGAATCCGGGCCCGGCCCGGGCTTAGCGCGCCAGATACGCGCCCAGAACCACCCGCGTTCCCTCGGCCCAGAGGCGCGTCAGATGATGCGCGAAGGCCGCGCGAAATCGCGGGTCCTCGCCGGTTTCACCATAGATCGTTTTTTGTGCCAGCCACAGGTCGGGCTGTGCCCGCGCCTGCTGCGCCAGCACCGTCAGCCGATCCCAGTCCGGATCATTCGCCGCAATCACGGCGCCGCCGTCAGTCACCCCGGCGCAATAGCGACACCAGAGCGCCGAGACCAGCGCCAGCCCCTCCACCGACCCGCCCGCCGCCAGCGCGTCGCGCAGCGAGGGGATGATGAATTTCGGCTGCCGGTTCGACCCGTCAAGGCAGAGCCGCCGCGTGGTATCGGCCACCTCGGGATTGGAAAACCGCTGCCGGATCACCTCGTAGTAATTGGCGATCACCGTATCCGGGACCGGCGGCACATAGGGCACCACCTCTTCCGTCTCGCCCCGGTCAAGGAAGCCCGCGATCAGCGGATCGGCCATCGCCTCATGGACGAATTCGATATCCATCAGCCCGGCCGGATAGGCGATGATCGCATGCCCGCCGTTGAGAATGCGGATTTTCATCATCTCATAGGCATGGACCTCGCGGCTGAAGGTCACGCCGACCCGTTCCAGGGCCGGGCGCCCGGCGGGGAAGTGATCCTCGACCACCCATTGACGGAAGGGCTCGCAGGTCACCGGCACCGGATCATCAAGACCAAAAGCCGCCGCCATTGCGCGTTCGCGCGGGCCGGTCGCGGGCGTGATGCGATCAACCATCGCATTCGGGAAGGCGACCGTCGCCTCGATCCAGGCGCTCAGATCCGGGTCCGACAGGCGGGCCAGGCCCAGGACCGCGTTGCGGGTGACATCGCCATTTCCGGGCAGGTTGTCGCAGGACATCACGGTAAATGGCGCGATACCAGCGGCGCGGCGTGACTTCAGCGCGGCCACTATTGCGCCAAACGCAGTGCCCGGCGCATCAGGGCGCGCCGCATCGGCGGCAATTGCCGGGGCGGTCGGGTCAAACGCGCCCGAGGCCGGGTCGATGAAATAGCCGCCCTCGGTCACGGTGAGCGAAACGATGCGGATCTCTGGCCGCGACATCGCCGCGATCAGGCTGGCATTGCCAGGCTCAACCGGCAGGAAATCCACCATCGCGCCGATGCGGCGACAGCTGCGCCCCGTCGGGTCCAGCTCGATCACGGTCGAAAGGCAATCCTGGGCCAGCAGGGCCTCGCGCATCGCCGCATCCGCCGGGCGCACACCGGCGCCGATGATGGCCCAGTCATGCCCGAGGCCAAGGCCGAACAGGTCATCGAGATAGACCGCCATATGGGCACGGTGAAAATTCCCCAGCCCGATATGGACGATGCCCGGTGTCAGGGATTTGCGGTCATAGCCGGGCATTTGCACCGACAGATCAGGCTCCGTCTCCGACCCCCGCATCAAAGTGCCCTTCCCTCATGGTCGAAGCGATAAAGCTTGCCCTCTTGCGGGCTGAGGCTGACGCGGTCGCCGTGATGCAGCGCCATCTCGCCCGAGACGCGGACGGTCAGCTCGCCCGCCTCGGCGGTCTGAACCTTGAGAAAGGTGTCAGAGCCGAGATGTTCGGCAAGGCCCACCACGCCAGTCCACCGCCCGCCCGGCGCCACCGCGATATGTTCCGGCCGCACCCCCAATGTGGTGCAGCCCTCACGCGCGGCTTCGGCCCCGGTGATGAAATTCATCTTCGGGCTGCCGATGAAGCCCGCGACAAAAAGGTTCTTCGGCTGGCGATAAAGCTCCAGCGGCGAGCCGACCTGTTCGATCCGCCCCGCATTCAGCACCACGATCTTATCGGCCATGGTCATCGCCTCGACCTGATCATGGGTCACATAGATCATCGTGGTCTTAAGTGACTGGTGCAGCTCGGAAATCTCTTGCCGCATGGTCACGCGCAAGGCCGCATCCAGGTTGGACAGCGGCTCGTCGAACAAGAACGCCGCCGGTTCACGCACGATGGCCCGGCCAATTGCGACGCGCTGGCGCTGGCCGCCCGACAGCTGGCCCGGACGGCGGTCGAGGTAATTCGTCAGGTTCAGCACTTTCGCCGCCTGCTCGACCTTTGCCTTCTGCTGATCGGGGCTGAGCCCGGCCATTTTCAGCGGGAAGGCGATGTTTTTGCGGACCGTCATATGCGGGTAAAGCGCATAGGACTGGAACACCATCGCCAGCCCCCGACTTCCCGGCGCGGTATCGGTCGCGTCCTTGCCATCGATCACGACCTGGCCCGAGGAAATATCCTCAAGCCCCGCGATCAGCCTGAGCAAGGTCGATTTACCGCAGCCCGAAGGCCCCACGAAAACAACGAATTCACCGTCATTGATGGTCAGGTCAAGCGGCGGAATGACATTCACTTCGCCAAAGCTTTTCGTGACCGCGGAAAGGGTAATCTGTCCCATTCTTTACCTCACTTCACCGCGCCAAAGGTCAGGCCGCGGACGAGTTGTTTCTGGCTGAACCAGCCAAGGATCAGGATCGGCGCAATCGCCATGGTCGAGGCCGCCGAGAGTTTTGCGTAGAACAGGCCCTCGGGGCTGGAATAGCTCGCGATGAACTGCGTCAGGGGGCCGCGTTTTTGGTGGTCAGCTGCAGCGTCCAGAAGGCCTCATTCCAGGCGAGGATGATGTTGAGAAGCATGGTCGAGGCGATCCCCGGCACGGCCATCGGAGTCAGGACGTAGAGGATTTCACGGCCCAGACTGGCGCCATCCATCCGCGCGGCCTCAAGGATCTCGCCGGGGATTTCCTTGAAATAGGTGTAAAGCATCCAGATCACGATCGGCAGGTTGATCAGGGTCAGCACGCCGACAAGGCCGATGCGGCTGTCCAAGAGGCCGAAATCGCGGAACAACAGATACAGCGGCACCAGCACGCCGACCGCCGGCATCATCTTGGTCGAGAGCATCCACATCAGCAGGTCTTTGGTGCGTTTGCCGGGAACAAAGGCCATCGACCAGGCCGCCGGGATCGCGATGACCAGCGCCAGCACGGTCGAGCCAAGCGAGATGATCACCGAATTCATGAAATGCAGGAAGTAGTTCGAGCGCTCCTGCACGACGTGATAGCTCTCCATCGTCCACGGCGCGGTCAGGACCTCAAGCGGCGCTTTGATCGCATCGCCCTCGGTGCGGAAGGACAGGATGAAGATCCACAGGATCGGGAAGAAGATCAGGAAACCGATCGTCCAGGCCAGGGTGGTGACGGCCCATGTCCGGGCGGGGCTTGTGGTACGCGCCATGGCTCAGACCTCCAGATTCTTGCCGATCATCCGCATCAGGAAGACCGCAACGATATTGGCGAGGATGACCGCGATGATGCCCCCGGCAGCGCCGCCGCCCACATCGAAGGACAAAAGCGATTGCGAATAGACGAGGAAAGGCAGGTTCGTCGACGCCGTCCCCGGGCCGCCATTGGTGGTGACGAGGATCTCGGCAAAGACCGAAAGCAGGAAAATCGTCTGGATCAGGATCACGACCGTGATGGGCCGCGTCAGATGCGGCAGGGTCAGGTGCCAGAAGCGGCTGCGCCAGCCGGCGCCGTCCATCTCGGCGGCCTCCATCTGCTCGCGGTCAAGACTTTGCAGGGCGGTCAGCAGGATCAGCGTGGCAAAGGGCAGCCAGGACCAGGCCACGATCAGGATGATCGAGGCCAGCGGCGCATGGCTCAGGAAATCAAAGGGTTGCAGCCCCACGGATTTGAAGAGATGCGCGAACATGCCGTTCACCGGGTTCATGAACATATTCTTCCAGACCAGCGCGGCCACGGTCGGCATCACGAAGAAGGGCGCAATCACCATGACCCGCACCACGCCCTGGCCCCTGAACGGCTGATCCAGGAGCAGGGCAAGCGCGATGCCCCGGTCACCGTGATCGCCAGCACGCCCAGCACGAGGAGCAGCGTATTGGTCAGGGCGGGCCAGAAGGCGGGCTGGGTGATGAAATAGTAATAATTGTCGAATCCGGTCCAGCTCTCCATCCCCGGCATCAGCAGGTTGTAGCGCAGGAATGAGAAGTAAAGCGTCATGCCCAACGGCACGATCATCCACAAAAACAAAAGGATAACCGCCGGAGAGACCATAAGACGCGCAGCCGTCCTGGACTGTTCGGTCGCCATGATGTGGTCCTGAAATACGGGGAAGAAGGTGGCGGGGCCGCGTAAAGAAGGCAGCCCCGCCGGGAGGAACCTTTTAACCGATCACTTGATATAGCCCGAACGGGTCATCTCGGTCGTGGTGAAGGCCTGTGCCTTGGCCAGCGCGCCCTCAGCCGCATCAGACCCCGCCAAAGCCGCCGAGAACATCTGCCCGACCGCCGTGCCGAGCCCCTGGAATTCCGGGATCGCCACGAATTGCACCCCGACATAGGGCACCGGATCCACCGCAGGATTGTTCGGATCGGCCGCATTGATCGATTCAAGCGTCATCTTTGCGAAGGGAAGCTTCTGGTATTCCGGATTGTCGTAAAGCGACTGGCGGGTGCCGGGTGGCACATTCGCCCAGCCCTCTTTTTCAGCCACCAGCGCGAGATAGTCTTTGCTGGTCGCCCAGGCGACGAAGGTTCTGGCAGCCTCTTCCTTCTGCGTGCCCGCAGGGATTGCAAGGTTCCACGCCCAGAGCCAGTTGCCGCGCTTGCCCAGCCCGTTATCCGGCGCCAGCGCAAAGCCAACCTTATCTGCCACGGTCGATTCCGCCGCATTGGTCACAAAGCTCGCTGCAACCGTCGCGTCGATCCACATGCCGCATTTGCCTTGCTGGAACAGCGAGAGATTTTCGTTGAAGCCATTATTCGCGGCACCCGGGGGCCATAATTGCCCATCAGATCAAGGTAGAAATCCAGCGTATCCTTCCAGGGCTTCTGGTCGAATTGCGGCTTCCAGTCCATGTCGAACCATTTGGCGCCAAAGCTGTTCCCCATGGCCGAAAGGAAGGCCATATTCTCGCCCCAGCCCGCCTTGCCGCGCAGGCAAATGCCGTAAACCTCATTCGGCTTGTCGGTCATCGCGGCGGCGGCTTCTTTGATGAAAGCCCAGGTCGGCGCTTCTGGCATCGTAAGCCCGGCCTTCTCCATCAGGTCGGTGCGATACATCACCATCGAGCTTTCGCCATAGAACGGCGCGGCGATGAGATTGCCGTCAACGGTCAACCCGCCCCGGATCGCCGGCAGCAGGTCATCGACATCGTAATCGGCGGGCAAGTCATTCAGCGGCAGAAGCCAGCCCTGTTTGCCCCAGATCGGGGCCTCATAGGTGCCGATAGTCATGACGTCGAACTGGCCGCCTTTGGTCGCCACATCGGTGGTGACGCGCTGGCGCAGGACGTTTTCCTCAAGCGTCACCCAATCGACCCTGATGTCGGGATGTTTCGCGTAAAACGCCTCCATCAGCCCCTGCATCCGGATCATATCGCCATTGTTCACGGTGGCGACGGTGATGGTGGTTTCGGCCATCGCCGCCCCGGAAAGGGCGAGCGCAACCGTCGCGCCAAACATGGCGCGGTGCGACAGTTTCATTGGTTTTCCTCCCTGGCTGCGTCTGAATCACCTAAATGAGCAATTCATCGCATTGCGATCAATTGCTCACATCTGGATATGTTTCGTCAATCCCTTTCCTCCGCCGCAGCTGCGAGGGGGACCGGCAGTTCAGCCGCGCGCCAGCAGCGCCTCGGCGGTGGGGGAATCAGTGATGAGACCGTTGATAATATGTGATTTCAACGCGGCGCGGATGCCCGGCACCTTGGATGCACCCGCAGCAATGCCGATGGCGGGGCGCGAGAGACCAGGTTCGACCCTCAGGCCGCCGGTGCGGGTGTTGATGCCGAAATCGAGATAGCGGCCCTCCGAATCAAACACCCAGCCCGCGACCTCGCCTGCGGCGCCCGCCGCCTGCATCTCGCGCAGCTCGGCATCGCTGACAAATCCATCCCGGTGCAGCGGCGCGTCATCCGACATCTGGCCGACGCCCACAAAGACCACATCCGCGCCGCGCGCGAGTTCAAGCACCCGTTTCACGGGGCCAAGCGCATGGAATTCGGCGCGTTCTGCGGCGGTCGAGGACACCACCGGCACCAGCATCGGGTAATGCGGCGCCTGGACCCGGTCGGCGAGCCGCATCACCACATCGAAAAAGCTCGCTGATCCATCCGGCGCGATATTCCCGATCAGCGAGACCAGCCGATGCTGCGGCGCGGCCATCGGCTCCAGCGCCTCGACAAGGGCCCGCAGCGCGCGGCCGGTGCCGAAGCCGATGGTCAGGGGATCCTCCATCCGAAGGACCCGCTCCAGTTCAGCCGCCGCCGCACCGGCGATCCCTGCGGCAGGGTCAGCGCCCGGCCCGAGCCCCGGCACCACGCGGCAGGTGGCCAGCCCGAAACGCTCTTTCAGCCGCGTCGCCAGATCCATCGAGGCGCCAATCGGGTGATTGAGCCGCACCTGGATCAGCCCTTCGGCCATGGCGCGGCTGACCAGCCGCTGGGCGCGCTGGCGCGAGATGCCCAGCTCACTTGCGATCTGGTCCTGGGTCATGCCACCGACATAATAAAGCCAGCCGGCACGGGCGGCATCGTCAAGCAGGCTGGGTTCTGTATCGGCCCGGCTCATTGTGGTTTCCTCATTGCGGCCTCCTCAACTCTGGCACTATGTCAAAAAACCGCGAGAAATCGTCAAAACGGCGGGCGGGCGCGGGCGTCTCTTCCGGCGTATCTTCCGGCGTATGCCCCCGAGCCCATAACTGCCCCCGGTAAAGCGCCAGACCTCCATGCCCGCCGCATTCGCCGCGCGCAAACCCGTCAGGCTGTCCTCGATCACGAGGCAGGCCGCAGGTGCCACCCCCATCCGCGCTGCGGCATGGAGGAACAGGTCAGGTGCCGGTTTACCCTGTGCCACCTCGCTTGCGGTAAAGGTCACCGCGCCAAGCCGGTCCCAGAGCCCGACCAGCCTGAGCGAGGTCTCGACACGGCGCGGGCTGGACGAGGTGGCGACACAGACCGGCACCGCCAGCAGGTCCAGCATCGCCGCCACGCCGGGCATGATGCGAAGATCGCGCCCGAAAGCGGCCAGCAGTGCCTCGCGGTAGCCCGTTTCGAATTCGGGCGGCAGATCGAGGCCAAAATCAGCGCGGATCGTTGCCATCACCGTCGGATAGCTGCGCCCCAGAAAATGGCGGGCGACATAGGCCAGGTCGATCTCGACCCCCAGTTGCGCCAGCTCTGCCACCAGCATCTGCGCGCTGATGATCTCGCTGTCGATCAGCACGCCATCGCAATCGAGGATCAGCAGCTCAGTTGAAACGCTCATCATGCCCCGCACTATGCCCCGAAGCGAAGCCGGCGCATATCTTACCCATTCCGGCGCGGGCCGAAAGCCCGGGTTGCGTCAGCGCGCCTTGCCCAAAGCCAGTGTATGCGCGCGCAGCCAGGCGAGGAAGCCGCGCGGATTGCCTTCCCATTTCTTCAGCTCATCCGCCGGGATCGGCTCGCCGATAAAGGGGCGCTGCGGCTTGAACAGCGCGCGCTTGATCTCGCGCAGCAAAAGGCCCTGGCGCAATGTATCCGACAGCTTATTCGCGATCAGGAAGCTGCGGCTGTTCTGGCCGGGGAAATAGATCGGCAGGATGGTGGCGCCGGTCGATTTCACGATCTTATGGGTGAAGACATTCCACTCCGCCTCGATCGCCGGGCCGAAATATGTCTCGGACATCGCGACCTTGCCGGCGGGGAAAAGTATGATCACGCCGCCGTTTTTCAGCTGCGCGAGCGTCTCGTTGCGCATCTTCAGCCCCTCTTCGCGCGCATTGTCTTCATGCGGGAAGGGCACCGGGATCATGAATTCCTCGACCTCGGGGATGCCGGTCAGAAGCGAACGGGTGAGGATTTTGAAATCGGGCCGCACCCGGGTGATCAGCTCGGCCATGATCATGCCATCGACCAGCCCCGAGGGGTGGTTCGCCACCACGACGACCGGTCCGGTTTTGGGGATACGGGCGATTTCCTCGGGCGGCGTGTCGATGCGGATGCCCATATGGCGGATCGCCTTGGGCCAGAAGGGCGCGCCAAAGGGAGCACCGGATTTCTCGAAGCTGCGGATCAGCGATAAAAGCTGGATCTTTGCCGTCAGCCATTCAATCGCGCGAATCGAATTCGCCTTGAACGGGTTGCGGAACGTGCCCGCATAAGACAGCCGGCGCATATCATAGGGTTTGTCCACCGGAGCCGGCGCTGCGGGTTTGGCGGTGGGCGGGCTTTGCTCGGTCACGAAGCGACGATCCTCAGCGTGTGTTCCCCGGAACAGGCCCGAAAACCGGACCCCTCATTCCACGAGGACAGCCCTCAATAGTCTTCTCCGAAGCGCCCGGCAACCAGGGCCTCCAGTGCATCGGCAAGTTTCTCCGCATCGGCGCCCGACGTCGTCACATCAATCGAGGTTCCGCGCGAGGCGGCAAGCATCAAAAGACCCATAATCGAATCCCCCGAAACTTCCATCCCGTCCTTGGAGACAAGCGCGCGGGCATCATGTGCCTCAACCGTCTCGACGAATTTCGCAGAGGCGCGGGCGTGAAGCCCCTTCTCATTGACGATTTTGAAAGTCCTCAAGAGCAATCCCCAGGTCGAAATTCCGCCTCAGATCCCTCCGCCGAGATCAAGGCTGTTGATGTATTTGCGACCGGCGTCCAGCGCGGCGGCTACCGCCTCTGGCACAGGAATATCGCGCGATTTTGCCAGCTTAATCAGCATTGGCAGGTTCGCGCCATAAAGAATGCGACGCCCCGAAGCCGTACAGGCCGGCAAGGACAGATTCGAGGGCGATCCCCCGAACATATCCGTCACCACAACGACCCCCTCACCGCTGTCAACCGAATTGGCGGCAGCGATGATTTCGGCCTGTTTGGCGTTGCGGTCATGGTCATCTTCAATCGCAATGGCGATCATGCCGTCCTGTTTGCCGACAACATGCTCCACAGCGGAAAGATATTCCCGCGCCAGCCCTCCATGAGCGACGATTACGATCCCGATCAAGCCACAGACACCTTGTCAGCTGGGCCAGGCATTTCGCCGGCCTTGCGTTCCAGTTCCCTGTGCCGTTTTGACACCGGCCAGCCGGCCTGCGCAAGGGCACTGCCCATCAATTCTGCTATAGCAACCGATCTGTGTTGCCCGCCGGTGCAGCCAAAACCGATTGCGAGATGCGCCTTGCCCTCGCCCACCTGAGCCGGGAGCAGAAATTCAACCAGATCCCGCACCCGGTCAAGGAAGGGGGCGAAATTCGGATCCTGCGCCAGAAACGCCTGCACGGCCGGGTCCCGCCCGTCCAAAGCGCGGAGCGCGGGGTTCCAGTGCGGGTTCTTCAGAAAGCGGCAGTCAAAGACCATATCCACGCCGCGCGGCAGACCGCGGCGGTAGCTGAAGCTTTGCAGCGACACCGCGAGGCGACCGGATATGTCCGGCTCGAACCAGCGCTTGATCTCGGCTTTCAGGTCGTGGGGCGACAGCTCGGTCGTGTCGATCAGCAGATCGGCCCGGACCCGGATCGGGGTCAGCAGATCCAGCTCGCGCGCGATCCCTTCAGCCGGGGTCTCATCGGGGGCCAGAGGGTGGCGCCGGCGGGTCTCGGAATAGCGGCGGATCAGTTCGGGCGAGGCGCAGTCCAGGTAGACCACCATCGGCGAGACCCCGGGGTCACGCACCATCCCGTCGATCAGTTCGATCAGCGCGGTAGCGTTGAAATCGCGGTTGCGGACATCAAGCCCCAGGGCCACGGGACGGTCAGGGGCAGTGCCCTCCAGCAGACGCGGGATCAGGCTCAGGGGAATATTGTCGATCGTCTCATAGCCGATATCTTCCAGAACCCGGATGGCCGTGGTCCGCCCGGCGCCTGACGGCCCGGTCACAAGGACCAGTCTGAATTCCCCGGGCACCGCGTCCCGGGCCTGGGCCGCCTCAGAACAGGCCGCCAGAGAGGCATCCATAGCTCACTCCTGTCGCCAGCCCGTCATCAGGGCAAGCAATCCTTCGGCAAGATGGTCATTTTGCGCGCGCAGCACAAGCGGCAGTTCATATCCAAGTATAGATATGTGGCGCCGGGGGGGCAGTCGCTCGGTCTCGGCCCGCCCCAGATCGACCACCAGAGCAAGCGGCACCGGGCCCGAGGGCGTCACCCGCAGGATGCCGATCCCCCGCGCCTCGATCAGCCCGCTGATCGCCTGCGAGGGACAGGAGACTTCGACCCCGCCGCCAGACATGGTCAGCGCCGTCTGGTCATCCGCGACCAGCGCCGCGCCATAAGCCATGAGCTTCAACGCCAGCGCCGATTTCCCCGCCCCCGAAGGGCCGAGGATCAGCACCCCCCTGCCCCCGATGGCAACCGAACTGGCATGCAGGATCTGCGCCGCCGTCACATCGTCAAACCGGCAGACCGACCACGAAACGCGCGCCCAGCGGCTCGGAATTGGGGTCGGCATTCGGGTGGCGGATGTTTTCGGCCCAGATCACCCCGCCATGCGCCTCGACGATCTGTTTCGAGATCGACAGGCCGAGGCCGGAATTATTGCCGAAATGCGTCTCGGGCCGGTCGGAATAAAAGCGCTTGAAGACCTTGGTCAGGGCCTGTTCCGGAATGCCCGGGCCGGTATCTTCAACCACGATCAGCACGCGGTTCTCGCGCTGACGCGCCCAGACCCGCACGGCATCGCTGGCCTCGCAAAACGAGATCGCATTGGTGATCAGATTGACGAAAACCTGGGCCAGCCGCGCCTCAAGGCCACGGATCATAATCTTGCCCGCAGGCAGGTCAGTCAGGAAATCGACCTCCGCCTCCGCCGCCTGTTCGCCCAGATATTGCGTCAGATTGGTCAGGGTATGGACGAGGTCGAATTCTTCCTCTTCCTCTTTCACCAGTTCGGAATCGAGACGCGAGGCGTTCGAGATATCCGAGACCAGACGATCAAGGCGTCGCACATCATGCTCGATCACATCGAGCAGCTTCTCGCGATGCTCTTCCTTTTTCACAAAGCGCAGTGAGCCGACCGCCGAGCGCAGCGAGGCGAGCGGGTTCTTGATCTCATGCGCCACATCGGCGGCAAATTGTTCATTGGCATCAATGCGATCATAAAGCGCCGCCACCATGCCGCGCATCGCGACCGAGAGGCGCCCGATCTCATCGGGACGCGCTGCGAGATCCGGAATCCGCACCCGTCCCGGCGAAACCTTACCGCCGTCACCGCCGCGCCCGATCTCGGCCGCCGCCGCCAGATCCGAAAGCGGATTGGCGATGGTCGAGGCCAGCACCAGCGAAAGCCCAACCGAGACCAGCAGCGCCACGATGAAGACCTGGAGCACCTGCTCCCGCTCATAGCGCACCAGCCGGTCGATCTCGCCCGCCGCCGAAGACAGCACCAGGACCGAACGTACCTCGCCCCCGACCGCCACCGGGGCCGCGACCGAAAACACCTTGCCGCCATCCGGGCCCAGGCCGGTCGAAGAGGCGGTCTGCCCGGCCATCGCATTCGGCAATAACCGGCGCGCCAGCGTCGCGCTGTCCTCGCCTTCCAGCTGGGTGCGGCCCAGCGACAGCACCACCGAAACCCCGTCCCAGACCGAGTTCAGAAAATCGGTGATCACCGTCGGGCGCCGGGCCACCAGATCGCTTTCGGGGCCGGTGCGGGTCGCAAGAATCGCGCCCTCGGCGTCGAAGATGAAGGCCACCACGCCCGGCGCCAGATCGACACGACGCAGCGCGGCGGAATAGTCATATGACGCCGCCGGGATAACCTGCCCCTCCGGGCCGGCCTGACCCGGCGCGGTGGCCGGGCCAGTCTGGCTGGCCTCGAACACGCCGGAAATCAGCCGCGCCTCGCGAACAAGTCCCGCCTCGCGGCTCAGGACCAGGCTGTCGCGGAACGGGTTGAGGAACAGCACCCCCGCTACAAGGATGATCAGCGCCATCAGGTTGAATATGACGATCTTACGCGCCAGCGGGCTGCGGTTCAGCGCGACAAGCCCCCCCAGCGGACGGGCGCCGCGCTGTTCATCAGGAATGCTTTCCGGCGAGACCCAGTCTTCGCCCAGCAGCACTTGCCCCCGCGCCGGCCAGTTCCGGTGCGGGAGTTGCGGTTATCAGGCCCAAGGCGCGGCGAGGCTGTCATTCTTCGTTGTAGCGATAACCAATGCCGTAAAGCGTTTCGATAGCCGAGAAATCCTCATCAACGGTCCGCATCTTCTTGCGCAGCCGTTTGATATGGCTGTCGATGGTCCGGTCATCGACATAGACCTGATCATCGTAAGCCACATCCATCAGCTGATCGCGCGACTTCACAAAACCCGGGCGCTGCGCCAGGGCCTGCAACAGCAGGAATTCAGTCACCGTCAGCGAAACATCGCGGCCTTTCCAGGACACCGCATGACGCAGCGGATCCATCCTGAGCTCACCGCGCTCGATCACCTTATTCTCTTCGGAAACCGGTGCATCCGTCGCCACGCCGGCATCCTGACGCCGCAACAACGCGCGGATCCGTTCTACCAGCAACCGCTGCGAGAAGGGCTTTTTGACATAGTCATCCGCGCCCATGCGCAGACCGAGCACTTCGTCGATCTCGTCATCTTTCGAGGTGAGGAAAATCACCGGCATCGCCGTCTTCTGGCGGAGCCGCTGCAAGAGATCCATCCCGTCCATGCGGGGCATTTTAATATCAAGAACCGCCATGTCGGGCATGCGGCGATTAAAGGCATCCAGGGCCGACTGGCCGTCAGTATAGGTTTCGACTTCGAACCCCTCGGCTTCGAGGGTCATCGAGACGGACGTCAGAATGTTCCTGTCGTCGTCCACCAGGGCGATGCGCGACATAATATATCCTGCTCTGTTTCTTATCCGGATATAATCCTCAATGCGCGGGCAGGAATCAACAAGAAACGAATCACCCACCCGTTCCGGCAGGAAAAGCGTCACGAAAATGCGGCAGCATGGCGAATATGCCTCACTGTGGGCAGGCTGCCGCCGGTGGTTGCGCTAACCTTGGAATGGTTGCGCTAACTCCCTGAAAGGTTGCTGTTTTCCTTTCCGGGCCGCGTGTTATAGGCGCGAAGAGGGCAGTACAAACGGATAGGATTTGCCCTTGCGCCCAAGGCCCGGGCGCAGTTTCAACCAAGGCCGCGCCAGGCGCGCGGCGACCGGAGCTTGGCACGGATATGACTATGAACGGACGCGTGAACCCGAAACGCACTCTGGACCACCAGGGGATCAGCGGCGCTGGACCTGTTCATTACAACTATCGCGAACCTGCACTTGTCGAAGCCGCGGTTGCCCGCGGCGAGGGCCATATCGGCAAAGGCGGCGCTTTTCTCTGCACGACGGGGAAATTTACCGGCCGTTCGCCAAAGGATAAATTCGTGGTGCGTTCGGCTTCGACCGAAAACACCATCTGGTGGGAGAACAACGCAGCGATGACCGAGGGCGCCTGGGCTTTGCTCAAGGCCGATATGCTCGATCACCTGAAGGGGCGCGAGGTTTTCGTCCAGGATCTCTATGCCGGTGCCGATGCCGCGCACCGTGTCGATGTGCGGGTGGTCAGCGGGCTTGCCTGGCATAATCTGTTCATCCGTCACCTTCTGCGCCGCCCCGAGGCCGCTGAACTTGACGTTTTCGAACCTGAATGGACGATCATCAACCTGCCGTCCTTCAAGGCCGACCCCGAGCGGCACGGCTGCCGCACCGATACCGTCATCGCGCTGAATTTTGACGAAAAGACCGTGCTCATCGCCAATACCGAATATGGTGGCGAGAACAAGAAATCGGTCTTCACCATCCTGAACTACCTGCTGCCCGAAAAGGGCGTGATGCCAATGCATTGCTCGGCCAATCACGCGATCGGCAATTCGGATGACACGGCCGTCTTCTTCGGCCTGTCGGGCACCGGTAAGACCACGCTTTCCGCCGATCCCTCGCGCATCCTGATCGGCGATGATGAACATGGCTGGTCGGATACGGGCACCTTCAACTTTGAAGGCGGCTGCTATGCCAAGACGATCAATCTCTCGGCCGAAGCCGAGCCGGAGATCTATGGTACCACCCATCGTTTCGCGACCGTAGTCGAAAACATGGTCTGGGATCCCGAGACGTTCGAGCTTGATTTCGAAGACAATTCGCTCACCGACAACATGCGCTGCGCCTATCCGCTGGATTACATTTCCAACGCATCGCCCACCGGTCTGGGTGGGATGCCGAAGAATGTGGTGATGCTGACCTGCGACGCTTTCGGGGTGCTGCCACCGATCTCGCGGCTGACGCCGGCCCAGGCGATGTATCACTTCCTCTCGGGCTTCACGTCGAAAACCCCGGGAACCGAGCGCGGCGTGACCGAGCCGACGCCGACCTTCTCGACCTGTTTCGGCGCGCCCTTCATGCCGCGGCGGCCCGAGGTATATGGCAAGCTTTTGCAGGAGAAGATCGCAAAGCACGGCGCCTCCTGCTGGCTGGTGAATACCGGCTGGACCGGCGGCAAGCACGGCACCGGACGTCGGATGCCCATCAGGGCGACCCGTGCGCTGCTGACGGCGGCACTGGATGGCTCGCTTGCCCGCGTGCAGTTCCGCAAAGATCCGAATTTCGGCTTTGAGGTTCCGGTCGATGTGCCCGGCGTGGATCCGGTGCTGCTGAACCCGCGCGAGACCTGGGCCGACAAGGCCGCCTATGACGCACAGGCTCAGGTTCTGGTCGGCATGTTCTCGAAAAACTTCGGACAATATGTCGAACATATCGACGCCGATGTCCGCGCCGCCGCTATTGGCTGAAATGTTCGATAAGTGAAATCAGAACCGCCCGGAAACACAGGTTTCCGGGCGGTTTTGTTTGATTTTACAGTGATACCTGGGCGCGCAGATCATCGCCGAAGATCAGCATGGTCGGGCCTTTGCGGGCAGCCCCCTCGCGCAGGAAGCCCGGCAGCGTCTCAAGCTCAGTCACGCGCTCGACATGCCAGCCCGAGGCTGCCGCGATCGCCGCCAGATCGGGCGTATAGATATCCACGCCAAGTGTCGGGATGTTCTTCGCGACCATATAGGATTTGATCTCGCCATAACCGCTGTTGTCATGGACGAGCAGGATCACCGGCACTTCGGCCTCGGTGGCCGAGGCCAGTTCCGAGAGCGAGAATTGCAGCCCGCCATCGCCCGAGATCCCCACCACCGGGCGGTCATCCGCGAGCTTCGCGCCAATCGCCGCTGGCAGGCCATAGCCCAAAGTGCCGTAGCCCGTAGCCGAATTGAACCAGGTACCGGGCGAGGCCGCCTCATATGCCATATTTCCGGCATAGGTCAGCTGTGTGGAATCGCCCACCATCCGCACACCTGGCAGCGTATCGCGCACGATATCGAGCAGCGCCAGGTCGCGAAGATAAGCCTCCGACAGACCGGCACGCCCCTTGCGCGCCTCTGCGGCCCGCGCCGCACCATCCTTCTTTGCCGCAGGGGGCGGGTCGGCCAGCACCGCCGCCACAAATTCCGCCGCATCCGAAGTGATCGCGAGCGAAGGGGTGATCCCGCGCGCCATATGCACCGGGTCAAGATCGACACGGATCAGGGTGCCCGGCAGTGCGAAGCCGCCATCCTCATACATGTCGTAATCTGTCAGACCCAGTTCGGTCCCGATCGCCAGAACGACATCTGCGCCCGCAATCAGCGCGCGCGAGCTCGCGACCGAGGCCGAGACAGGCACCGCCAGCGGATGATCCGGCGGCAGCAGCCCCCTTGCATTGGTCGTCATCACCAGCGGCGCGTCGAACAGCTCGGCCAGCCGTCCGACCTCGGCCCGTTGCGCCCCGCCACCGGCGAGGATCACCGGACGTTCTGCGCCTTCCAGCGCCTGGATCGCCTCGCGCAGGGCCGCGGGCGCGGGCGCGGGCAGCGACAGCATCATTGGCTTTGGCAATGGCAGATGACCGGCATCCGCGAGCATCACATTGATCGGCAGTTCAATATGCACCGGGCGCGGGCGCGCGCCGTAAAACACCGCAAAGGCCTGGGCCAGCGCGCCCGCCAGTTCCTCGGGCCGGTTCACGGTGCGCGAGAACGCCGCCACGCCCGAAACCAGCGCCTGCTGATTGGGCAGCTCATGCAGCCAGCCCTCGCCCGACCCCATCCGCCCATGCGCATTGACGGTCGAAATCACCAGCATCGGGATCGAATCACCATAGGCCTGGCCCATCGCGGTCACGATATTGGTCATACCGGGGCCAGTGATGATGAAACAAACACCGGGCTTGCCGCTGGCACGCGCATATCCATCGGCCATAAAACCCGCGCCCTGCTCATGGCGCGGCGTCACATGGCGCACGCCGGAACCGGCGAGGCCGCGATACAGCTCTACCGTGTGAACGCCGGGGATGCCGAACACCACCTCCACGCCATAGCTGCGCAGAAGATGGGTCAGATAAACCCCGGTTGAGATATTCGCAGTCACGTCTTCATCCCTATCTTTGCTGGCCCTGCCGCAATTGCACGACGGTTTTGATCAATACGACCGCGACCACAATCGCAATCAGCACCACCGAAATCGCGGCAATTGCCGGGTCAATATTATCCCGCAAGCCCATCCACATCAGGCGCGGCAATGTCACCGCATTGACCGAGGTGATGAACAATGTCACGCCGATTTCCTCCCAGGACAGCACAAAGCTCAGGAAAAAGGCGGCAATCAGGCCAAAGCGGATATTTGGCATGATGATGCGGAACACCCGCGTCATCAGCCCTGCCCCCATTGAGCGCGCGGCGAGGTCGATGCGACGGTCAACCTGGCTGAGCGCGACGGTGATCAGCACGACGGCGAAGGGCGCGACCATGACCGAATGCGCCAGCGCCACGCCAAAGAACGTGTCATAGCCGATGACCCCGTTCCACTGGCTGAGCGAGGTCAGGAAGAAGTAAAGCGTCAGCGCCGAGACGACCGGCGGCGCCACCATCGGCAACATCGCGATCCCCATGTAAAGCCCGGCAAAGCGCGGCTGCAGCATCCAGATCCCAAGTGCGAAAGCGGTGGCGAGCGCGGTGGAAAACAGGCTCGCGACAAGCCCGATGCGAATCGAGAGCCAGACCCCCTGCCCCCAGACCGGGTTCTCGATCAGCGCCCGGTAATGGCGCAAGGACCATTCATCCCCGGCCATCGACAGGTTGCGTCCGGGCGTGAAGCTGACCGGCACCACGGCAATCAGCGGCATCAGCAGGAAGACCGCGACCAGAGCCGCAAGGATTGTCGCAAGGAGACCCGGCTTGAGCGTGATCATCGGCCCGGCCCTTTCGCATATTTCATCGTCAGCATCAGCAACAACCCGATGGCGACCATCATGATCACCGAGATTGCCGCACCAAGCCCCCAGTCCGGGCTTTGGAAGATCCTGAGCCAGATCAGTTCCGCGACCAGCACTGAACGGCCTCCGCCAAGAAGGGCCGGCGTGACAAAGAAGCCAAGCGCAAAGACGAAGACAAGCAAAAGGGCTCCGAAAATGCCGGTTTTGGTCATGGGAACGAAGACCTGCCAGAAAACGCGCGCCCGCGATGCCCCCATGCCGCGCGCGGCCAGCAGCACACGCTCATCCACCGCGCGCATGCCTGATGCCAGCGGAAAGACCGCGAAGGGGATCAGGAAATGCACCATCCCCAGCACGACGCCGAATTCATTGCGGACCAGCGTCAGCGGCTCTGCGAGCAGCCCGAGATCCTGGCCCCAGGTGTTGATGATGCCCCGGTTTGAAAGCAGCGCCAGCCAGCCAAAAGCCCGCGTCAGAACAGAAATCCAGAAGGGGATCAGAATGCAGAGCTCGACGAAAAGCCGCATCACCGGCCCGCCCCGCACCCAGAGCAGCGTGACGATATAGGCCATTGCGACGGCCAGTACCGTGACCAGCGCGCAGATCCTGACCGTACGCCAGATCACGCTCAGAACCAGCGGATCGGTCAGCGCGGTCTTATATTGGCCAAGCCCCGGCTCGGGCAGGGTCACGCTCCAGCGCATGACGCCGAGGAACGGGATCAGATATGCCAGCGCCAGGAAAATCAGCAGCGGAGCCAGCAGAAACAGGCGGGATCGGAGCATGGGCACCCCCTCGGGCAAGAGACCCCGGGCCGGAATGGCCAGGGGTCAGGGGTTCAGGTCGGGTTCAGGTCAGGCAGAGATGATCTTCAGATATTCATCCAGCGCCGGGCCGTAATTGGTCTCATACCAGGCCATATCGATCGGCATTTGCTGGGCATAGTTATCAGCTGCCACCGGGTTATATCTGGCATCTTCGGCCGGCAGCAGGGCATCTGCGGCCGGGTTCGCCGGCCCCTGACCCAGCATCTCGAACATGATCAGCTGTTTCTTGGGATCCTGCACCGAGGCGAGGAACTGCATCGCGGTTTCGGCACCGCCGGGATTGCCCTTCACCACGCCAAGCGCGCCGGGCGAGATGAAGCCATCCTTCCAGATGAATTTCACGTCGCCGCCCGAATCCTGTTCGATCAGGCGCGCGCGGGTCGACCAGACAATGGCCATCGAGGCCTCGCCATCTAGCAGCAGCGACTGGCTTTCCGCCCCGCCACCCCAGAAGGCCACGACATTGTCCCGGAAGGCCGCAAGCTTCTTGTGCGCGCGCTCGATATCCAGCGGGTAAAGATCTGCTGGCGCCACACCATCGGCCAGCAAAGCCGCCTCCCAGACACCAACGCCCCATTTGTAAAGCGCGCGTTTGCCGGGGAATTTTTCCACATCGAAGAAATCTGCGATGCCGGTCGGCGGGTTGTCCCCGAATTTCTTCGCATCATAGGCAATGACGTAAGAGAAGAAATAGGTCGAGGCGGCATAGTCCCAGCCAAAACCCTCGCGGAATTTCGACTTGTCGACCACTGTGTAGTCGATGGGCTCCATCATGCCCTTTTTGCCAAGTGCTTCGGCCGAGAACGGATCGACATCCACGAGGTCCCAGGTCGGTTTGCCGCTTTCCACCTGGGCCTGGATTGCGCCCTCGGTCGGGCCCGATCCGTCCTGACGCACGGTGATGCCCGTCTCCTCAAGGAAGGGCTTGCCATAGGCCGCATCATAGGCGGTACCGGCATCGCCGCCCCAGTTCACCAGTACCAGCTCTTTGGTCTGCGCATCGGCACGGCTTCCCAGCCCGACCGCAGATGTTCCCAGCAAAAGCGCGAGACCCGTGTTGAAATTCCGCCGCGAAATCTGACCCTTGCGGGCCTTCATCGCGAGGATTTCCAACTGGTCACGCTGGAAAGGTCCGTTCATAATCCTTCTCCCTGTTGAGGATTTTCTGTCTCCCGGCGCCCGCATCTGATGGCGGATCTGTCCCGGATCGTTCGCTTAAAGCATGAAACCGCGGCTCGCCTCCCAGCTGGTCCAGACCGCAGCACCCGGGGCAAGACCCTCCGGGAGTTTCGCAGTCGGCATATGGAGGGTAACCGGCACGCCGCCCTTGGTGGCCAGCGCAAGGCGGGTCTCGGCGCCAAGATAGGTCAGGTCGCGCAATTCGACCGGCAGCGCATTGCCGCAGGTGGGCTCGGTCAGCGAGAGGCCCATATTCTCCGGCCTGATCGCCAGGTTGTCGCCCGTCCCATCCGGCAGGTGAATGGCGCGGCCTTCGATCTGCGAGGCTGTCACCGGCAGAATATTGATATCGCCCAGGAATTCCGCAACGAACCGATTCGAGGGCCGTTCATAGACCTCGCGCGGCGGCGCGATCTGCTGCAACTGACCTTTCTCGAAAATCGCAATCCTGGAGGACAGAGCCAGGGCTTCTTCCTGGTCATGGGTCACGAAAACAAAGGTGGTGCCGGTTTCCTGGTGGATCCGGCGCATCTCATCCTGCATCTGCCCGCGCAGGTTTTTGTCCAACGCCGAAAACGGCTCGTCCAGCAGCAGAACCGGCGGTGAATAGGCCAGCGCGCGGGCCAGAGCGACCCGCTGCTGCTGCCCTCCCGACAGGCCCGCAGGCCGCTTATGGCCATGGCCGCCAAGGCCGACCATCTCGACCATGTCTTTGACACGTCTGGAAATATCCGCCGCCGAACGCCCCTGCACCTTCAGCGGAAAGGCGATGTTTTCCTCGACCGTCATATGCGGGAACAGCGCATAGCCCTGAAACACCATGCCAAAACCGCGCGCTTCGGGCGGCGTTTCGGTCATCTCGCGCCCGTCCAGTGTCAGCTGCCCCGAAGTGGGGGCCTCGAAACCTGAAAGGATCATCAGGAACGTGGTTTTCCCCGATCCCGAAGGCCCGAGAAGCGTCACAAACTCGCCGCGCCCGACGGTCATGGAAATGTCCTTCAGCGCGGTGAAGCGCCCGAACATCTTGCCGATCCCTGATGCTCCGATTTCTGCTGCCTGCGTCACTTGGTATCCCTTGCCAGAGTTCCGGGTGCCGGCGCCGGCCGCAGGTTGCGGCGGGAACCGGGCAGAATATCCACCTGAGCCTGAGATGCGGGGCTCTGAAAAACAATAGAAAGTTTTTCACCCATTCGGGAAACAGAATTTGCCGAACCTCCGCCTGCCGATCAAAAAGGCATCAATCTCCGATCAGCTCGCCCAGAAGCCAGTCCCGAAAGGCCCCGACCGTCGGGTTGCCCGCCTTTTCCGGTGGTACGACCATGAAATAGGATCGGACCGAACGTACCGAAAGGTCAAAGGGCCTGACCAGATGGCCGGCGCGGATCGCATCCTGGCAGATGAACTCATCGCCCATCGCGATGCCCTGGGCGCCAAGCGCTGCCGCGTAAACCAGGTTCATATCGGCAAAACGGATGCCATTCTGCGCCGCTTCGACCGGCATACCGGCAAGGCGGAACCAGCTTTCCCAATCCTCGTAATCGCCCAGATGCAGCAAAGTGGCGCCCAGAAGCGCGCCGGTATCCGCCATCGATTCAAAGCGGTTCAGCCAGGCCGGGCTGCAAAGCGGCGTGAAATCCACCTCTTTCAACAGCTCGACATCCATCCCGGGCTGGTTGCCTTCACCAAAGGTGATGAAAATATCGACATCGGGGTTCGCAACTTCATCCAGCCGGCGCGGCGTCTGCACCGAAAGCGTAACATCCGGAAAATCCGCAACAAACCCGCCGATCTTGCCGCAAAGCCAGCTGGAGGCAAAGCCCGGCGGACAGCTGACCGACAGCGTTCCGGTCACCCCCGCGCTGCATTGCGCGTGGCCGATCCCGCAATCATCGACAGCGCGCGGCGGATATCTGTGGCATAGGCCTGGCCCTGCGGCGTCAGCTCGACCCTTGTGCCGATGCGGCTGGTCAGACGAAAGCCGAGATCGCGCTCCAGCAGCCGCAGCTGATGGCTGACCGCACTGCGGGTCAGGTTCAGCTCATCCGCCGCCTGCCAGACCGTGCCATGGCGGGCAAAGCTTTCCAGCGCGCGCAACGCCTGGGTCGAGGGGATACGGGCCATGCTCACCTCGCTGGCTTTGCTCCAGTCTGCGGCTTTCGCCGCCCGGCACAAGCAAAAGGTGAATTTTCTTTGCCGAACCTGGGAAAAGGTTTCACTTTCGCGCAACCGCGACGCGCTGTTAGCCCTGAAAGAAGGATGGCGGCCCCTTCCGCCCCCTTGCCCCAGAACCGGAGCCCGGGTCATGTCTCAGCTTTCCGCCGCCCAGTCCACCGCCCTTGCCAGCGTCACAGCCCGTGCAGCCGAGCATTCGGACTGGTGTGCCACGATCTTTTCCTATGGCGAAACCGCCTGGCGCGAATACCGTTCCTGCGCCTGGTATGTCGAAAAGCTGCGTGCCGAAGGGTTCGACGTCGAAGAGGGATCGGCGGGGATGCCGACCGCTTTTTGTGCCACCTGGTCGAACGGGCCCGAATCTGCGGGTGCCCCGGTGATCGGCATGTATGCGGAATATGACGCCGTTCCGGGCAATTGCCAGGCCGCCTCCACCCGGCGCGAGCCGCGCGAAGGCCTGGGCTATCAGGCCGGCGGCCATACCGATCCGCATTCGGGCCTCGGGATTGCCGGGCTCGCGGGGCTTCTGGCCACCAAAGCCGCGATGGAGAAACACGGCATCAAAGGCGGGCTGCGCTTTACCGGCGAACCGGCGGAAAAGGTGCGTGGCTCAAAGCCGATCCATGCCGCAAAAGGCTATTATGACGGGCTGGCGGCGATCCTCTCGTTCCACCCGTTCTACATGCTGCCGATGTGCAACACGGTGCGCTGGAACACGCATTGTGGCGCGGCCTATGCGATGATCTACCGGTTCATCTGCGATGAGCCGCAAAACTGGGGGGCGCATGCCCCCTATGCAAAAGACGGCGCGCCGATCCCGCAATCGCATTCGGCGGTACGTGCGCCCGGCGCCAATGACGCGCTGAACCTGATGTTCCTGACCTCAAAATCCCTGCGCGATTCGATGTTGCCGCATCAGGGCGGCTGGTCGATTTCCGAGGCGATCCTGACGGCAGGCCAGGCCACCGCTGACAACCTGCCCGCAGGGCTTGCCGAGATCCAGTATATGATGCGGGTGCCGACCCTTGCCATGGCCGAGGCGGTGACCGCCGCGCTGGACCGCAACGCCGAACATGCAGCGGCGATGACAGGCTGCAGGGTCGAGAAGCACTGGGTCTGCAAATCGCGCCCCGGTCTTGCGAACCACGCCATCGCAAATGTGGTCTGGGAAGCGATGCAGGCCACCGGCGCCCCTGCATGGGGCGAGGCCGCGAAAGACATCGCCCGCGAGATCCAGTCGGGTCTTGGCCTCACGCCCATGGCAGAGCCCTTCATCCCCGAGATGACCCGGCTGATCGCCCCGCAGGAGGCCGAACGGATCCTGCGCGAGGATCTGCCGCCCTCGCAGGCCAATTCCACCTCGGATGATTACACCGACATGACCTGGCACGCGCCCACCGCGCGGTTCTACATCGCGCGGCCTGCGCTGAGCGCCCCTAAGGGCTATGTCTACCCGTCCTGGGTGATGAACGCGCTTGGCGGCATCCCCGAGACCATCGACCCTATGGTGCAGACCGCCGCCGGGGTGCTGGCGCTCTCGGCGCTGCGCATCCTCGAAGATGCGGAGACCCGCGCCGCGATGTGGGCCGAATTCGAGACCCGCCGCGCCGCTGCGCCGATCCCGCCTCTTTGCGATTACGACCCGCCCATCCATTTCCGCTGGCCGGAATATGTCACCACCCCACGCGGGCGCGACTGGTGGATTCCCTCCACCATGCCAGGCGCCTGACCCAACAGGAGAGAAAAATGAACGTGCAAACGAAGCCTGAACCCTTTTCCCTCCAGCGCCGCAAGGCAGGTGGCGGCACCGCGCCGCTGGCGAATTGGGGCTTTGCGAATGAGACTGACCGCCTGACCGATGTGCTTTTGGGCGATCCGGCCTATCTGCGTCATATGGCAACCTCGTCGCTGTCGCGCAAACATCTGCGCGAAAACCCCTGCAACATCCAGGAGGCCCAGGCGCAGCATAAAGAGCTGAAAGCGGCCTATGAGAGCTTTGGCGTTCGCGTACATACCGTGCCGCCCGAGGCGGAACTCCCGATGCAGGTCTATACCCGCGATTCGTCCGTGATGACCCCATACGGCGCCGTGATCACCGCCATGAGCCAGCCCTGGCGGCGCGGCGAGAACTATGCCGCCATCCGCCATTACGAGAGCCTCGGCATCCCTATCTATGACATGGTCACCGCCGGCACCTTCGAGGGCGGCGATTTCAACGTGATCGAGGAAGGCGTGCTGCTGGTCGGATGCGGTGGCGCGCGCACCAATGAAGATGGCGCCCGCCAGGTGGCAGGCTGGTTCGAGGAGGAGGGCTGGGAGGTCCGCCTCGCCTTTATCGACGAATATTACGTCCATATCGACCTGATGGTGGTGCCGATCGCACCGAAACTCACCGCCGTCTGCCTCGCCTGCACCGAGCCCGCAATTGTCGACTGGCTGAAGGCGAAAGGCCATGAGATCATCGATGTACCCTTCCAGGACACGATGGCGCTTGGCTGCAATTTCATGAGCCTTGGCGGGGATCGCATCATCGCGCCCCAGGTCTCGCAAACCCTGATCGGTCAGCTGAAAGCGCGCGGCTTTGACGTGGCCGTGGTCGATACGGCGGAAATCTCGAAAACCGGCGGCGGCATCCATTGCATGGCCCAGGCACTGAAACGCGAGGGCTGATTCTGATCTGCTGGTCAGTCGCGCGCGGGTTTTGCCGCGCCTGGCTGACCACCTTGCAGCACCGTGAACCTGGCCTCAGATCTGCGGCGCAGAGATCCGAACCCGTCCTTCTCTCATCCTTCATTCCCGGGTTTCACCCGGGTCAGGCCCAGGCGCCAGGGCTCACTTGCGCCGCTTGTGTTCCTCGAGTCGCGGGAAAATTTCCACGAAGTTGCAGGGGCCGTGGCGGTAGTCGAGCTGTTTGACGAGGATCTCGTCCCAGGCGTCCTTGCAAGCACCGGTCGAGCCCGGCAGCGCGAAGAGATAGGTGCCGCCCGCAACCCCCGCGCAGGCGCGGCTTTGCACGGCGGAAGTGCCGATCTTTTGCATCGAGACAATGGTGAAGACCGTGGAAAAGGCGGTGATTTCCTTTTCATAGACGTCATGATGCGCCTCGACGGTCACATCGCGCCCGGTCAGCCCGGTGCCGCCGGTCGAGATCACCACATCCACATCGGGGTCGGCGATCCAGGCGCTGAGCTGCGCCGCGATCCGCGCGCGGTCATCGGTGACAATGGCGCGTGCGGCGAGGATATGGCCCGCCGCTTCCAGACGCGCCACCAGCGTCTCGCCGGACCGGTCCTCGGCCAGGCTGCGGGTGTCAGACACGGTCAGCACGGCGATGCGGGTGGGAATGAACTCTCTTTCGGTCATGCGGCACGCTCCATCACGGCAAGGCGCAGGGCAAGCGCTGCAAAAATGCCGCCGGTCGCGCGGTTCATGCCCCGCGCCAGCCGGTCCGATCCGAGCAGCGCCCGCCCGAGGCGCCCGGCAAAGATCCCGACCGCGCCATTGATCACGAGGCCGCCGACGCAGATGATCACCCCAAGGGCCAGAAATTGCGGCAGAACCGGCTTTGACGCCGTCACGAATTGCGGCAGGAAGGCAAGGATGAACAGTGCCACTTTCGGGTTCAGCAGATTGACCACCAGCGCCTCGCGAAACACCCTGGCTGCGGGCGCGCGGGCGACAGATGCGATCTCGGGTCGCCCCGCATTCCAGGATCTGACGGCCAGCCACAAGAGATAGCCGACACCGCCCCAGCGGATCACCTCAAAAGCCAACGGATGCGCTTTCAGGAGCGCCGCCAGCCCCAGCCCGGCGATCAGAACATGCACGAAACAGCCAAGCGCGATGCCGAGATTGGCCGCCATGCCCGCACGCGCGCCGCCCTTCAGGCCCTGGGCAAGCACGAACATCATATCCGCCCCTGGCGTGAGGTTCAGTGCCAGCGCGGCAGGGAGGAAGGCCAGCAATGTCACAGCATCAACGGGAAACATCAAAAGCCACCCGGTATCTGAGGATGTCGGATTGCGGATATGAAGATGTCAGGCCTAGGTTTGATTACCTGCCGGCGCGGCTTTGCCGGCGCCTCATTCGCCGCGGCCAGCAATTTTTCACCGAATTCTTCGCCCGGGATATAAGACCGCATCCCGGCAAGATCGCCATAGGGCCCTGGCTTTAACCACTTGCAATTTGCCAGGCCGGCGCCCTCTGCCTCTTCCCCCTGGGCGGCGACGGCCTTTGCAGGCAGGGTCCGCCCATACCCCGGCGCGCGCGGACGCAGCGGCATCTTCGCCAGTGTAAGAATTGCGGCAGGGCGCATGATCATCCCTTGTCGAGAAAGGCCCGCAAAGCGAGCAGATCGGCCCAGGCCTCGCGCTTGGCGGCGGGGGTGCGCAAAAGATAAGCCGGATGTGTCATCGGCAAAAGCGGCTTGTCCAGCGCGGTCGTCCAGCTGCCCCGCGCGCGCAGGATGCCGCGATTGCCGGTCAGCGCGACAAGCGGCGTATTGCCCATGACCACGATCACATCCGGGTCAGCCAGCGCGATATGGCGTTCGACAAAGGGGCGCAGCATGGCGATCTCGGCCGGGCTGGGGTCGCGATTGCCTTCGGGGCGCCAGGGCATGACATTGGTGATGTAGAAAGAGGCGGCCGGATCGGGGCTCTGGCGGGTCAGGCCGATGGCGCCGAACATGCGGTCCAGAAGCCTTCCGGCCTCGCCCACAAAGGGGCGTCCCTCGATATCCTCTTCGCGGCCCGGCGCCTCGCCGAGGATCAGAACCCGTGCCTTCGGATTGCCATCGGCAAAGACCGTGTTGCGGGCGCCGCGTTTCAGATCGCACAGATCAAAGCCGCGAATGGCTGTTTCCAGCGCCTCCAGCGTGGTGGCCGAGGCGGCTGTGGCGCTGGCGACCGCAACCGGATCAATCTGCGGCTCGGGCGATGGGTCGTAAGTCTGAGAGACGGCGTTCTGGCGGGTTGGGTTCTGGCCGCGCGCCGTGGCTGCGGGGGCTGCTGCGCGGACCGGCTTTTCGATCACAACCTCATAGCGGTTGACGGGTGCCTCGCCGATCACCTCGTCGATGCCGCAGTCCAGCTGCCAGTCCAGCGCGGCGTAAGAGGCATTCCAATCAGCGGCCACGGCTGCGGCAAATGCCGCCGGGTCCGGCCCTGCGCCATCCGGTTCCGCCGCCCCTGCCATGATCCCGGTTTCGATTCCCATAGCGCGCAGGCTAATGCCCGCAGCGCCGCGCCACAAGCCAGCCGCCGCCAAAGCAGCACCGACAGCGGCGCTTGCCCCTTTTCCCCCGCTTTGCGATAAGAGATCACGCACATTACAGGGATCACGCCATGGCTTTCCATGCCCGCCACCTTCTCGGGATCGAGCCGCTCTCGCCCATGGAGATCACCACCATCCTCGATCTCGCCGACCGCTATGTCGATCTGAACCGCCGCACGGTGAAACAGTCGGACACCCTGGCGGGGATGACGCAGATCAACATGTTTTTCGAGAACTCGACCCGCACGCAGTCAAGTTTCGAAATCGCGGGCAAGCGCCTTGGCGCCGATGTGATGAACATGAATATGGCGACCTCCTCGGTGAAAAAGGGCGAGACGCTGATCGACACCGCGATGACGCTGAACGCGATGCATCCCGATCTGCTGGTGGTGCGGCACGGCGCCTCGGGCGCGGTCAATCTTCTGGCGTCCAAGGTGAATTGCGCGGTGCTGAACGCGGGCGACGGGCGGCATGAACACCCGACCCAGGCGCTTTTGGATGCGCTGACGATCCGCCGGGCCAAGGGGCGGATCGACCGGCTCACCATCGCGATCTGCGGCGATGTCGCCCATAGTCGCGTTGCGCGCTCGAACCTGATCCTTCTGGGCAAGATGGGCAATAACCTGCGCCTGATCGGGCCGCCGACGCTGATGCCCTCGGGCTTTGCCGAACTGGGCGCGACGATCATCGAGGATATGCGCGAGGGCCTGAAAGGCGCCGATGTGGTGATGATGCTGCGGCTTCAGAAAGAGCGGATGGATGGCGGCTTCATTCCCTCGATGCGGGAATATTACCACCGCTACGGGCTCGATGCCGAGAAACTGGCCTATGCCAAACCGGATGCCATCGTGATGCATCCGGGGCCGATGAACCGGGGCGTCGAGATCGATGGCGAGATTGCCGATGACATCAACCGCTCGGTGATCCAGGACCAGGTCGAGATGGGGGTCGCGGTGCGGATGGCCTGTATGGATCTGCTGGCGCGCAATCTGCGCAGCGAGCGCGGCCGCCGGATCGCCGAGAGCTATGTCTGAGGCGGCCGGATGACCGCGAACCGGGGGCAGACCGGGGCACAAGAGCAGGCCGTGACGCGGGAACAGGCCGGAGCTGGCGCCGCGCCTGCATCTGTGATCCTGTGGCAGGCCCGGCCGGATATGCGCATCTATGCCCTGATCGCGGTCATCGGCTCTGTGATGGGCTTTTACCCCGTCCTGCGCCTTGCCACTGCCATAGCCGGAACCGGCGAGCCGCTGCCGCCGGTCGAAATCGCCTTCGCGCTGATCGCGGCGGCAATCTTCGTTTTCTCGGTCTTCATACTGGTTTTCATCCTGGCTGGCGGCTCGTGATCGAATATCGCCTGGAGCAAGGGACCTTCTTTGTCGAGCGCCGGTTTCTCGGCAGGCTCCGCAGCCGCGCCTATCCCGTATCCGGGCTCCGTTTCTTTCGCATCCGCAGGTTTTCCTGCCTGGTTCAGGCCGGAAAACCCGGCCCTGACGGCAGCTGGCCTGCCAGCTCCACCATAACCCTGTTCAGTGCAGCCGATCGTGACAGCCTGCGCCGCGCGCTGCCGGAAGGAACCTTCCCGTGACCACGCCCGACCCCAATCGCAAACCCACAAAAGCCGAGATGCGCCAGGGCGGCATGGTCGCCACCGCGGTCCTGCTGATCCTCGTGGTGCTGACCGTGGTTTTCGTCTGGGTCGGAGGCTGATCCATGACCCCCACCGCCCCGCCAGGCTGGGAGGATATTCTCGACCCGGGCGAGGAGATTCTATGGCAGGGGCGCCCGGAGGCACGGTTCGACTGGATGCGAATCCTCAGTTTCCGCCTGATCGCAGGCCTTCCTTTCACCGGCTTCGCGCTGATCTGGATCTATATGGCCTCGGGGGCTGGCATTGGTCTTCCCTTTCCGGTCAACCTGATCTTTATCGCCTTCGGCCTGCCCGTGCTTTTCATCGGCCTGACCCTGTGTTTCGGTGCGCCGCTCGGGCGCTGGCTGCGGCTCAGAGGCAGCTTCTACACGCTGACCGACCGTCATGCCTTTATCGCGACTGAAATTCTTGGCCGCCGCCGGCTGCAGCGCTTTGCGCTGAACTCCGGCCTGCATCCGGCGCTGGAAGAGGGGCTGCCAGGTTCAGTCTGGTTCGCGACCCGCAGCTGGGATGTGGTCAGCCTGACGCGCGGCAGCCTCATCGGCTTTGTCCATAGCATCGGGATTTTCGGAGAAAAGATCGGATTCGAGCAAATCCCCGAAGCACGGCGCGTCTTCGCGCTGATGCTCGATGCCATGCGCCAGCCTGCATCCCCGACTGGTCGGGGCGCATCATGACACAGTCGGACGCAGCTCAGATGCCTGACCGGGATCCGCTCGAAACCGGCAGACCAATCTGGAGGGGCAGACCCACCGCTGCCATCTCCTGGAAAAACACGCTCAGCCGCCAGTGCCTTATTGGCCCTCTCCTCTTTGCGACCGGGGCCTGGCTTGCCCCCTGGCTCGGGTCAACCGGGGTCGAACATATGCAAACCCACAGAGGCATAAGGTATCCGGGCGCTGGCGGCGCGGTAATGGCGCTCAGCGGGGGCACCCTGGCTTTCGCAGGGCTTTGGCTGGCGGCGGTGCCGGTCTTCGGCACATGGCTGCGGCTGCGGTTTTGCCAATACATGCTGACGCGGTCCTCTGTCTGGATCACCTCGCCCTGGCGCGGAGTGCGGTCCTGGCCGTTGTTACCGGGGCAGCGGATCGTCGCAGATGACAGCCGGCCCGGATCGGTCTGGTTCCGGTTCAACCTGCCCCCACGCGCCGCGCCGAACCGGCCGAGCCGCCGTATCCTTTCCGCCTTTGGTGTGTCACCGCCGGATCGCATCGGGTTTGAACAGATCCCTGACGCAGCCCTTGTCGCCAGTCTGATGCGCGAGGCCATTGTCGCGCTCCCGGAAACCTGAGCCCCGGAACTGATCCGCACTTCCCGAACCTGAAATCCTGTCCCCGAGACCCGCCCCGATGACCGCAACCGCGCCCCCTGCCCCGCCCGACTGGAGCCGCGATCTCGCGCCCGGAGAACGGCTGCTCTGGACCGGACGCCCGGCACCGGGGCGGCGTTATGGCCGGAATGATCTGGGCATGACGCTGATCGGCGTGATGGTGTCCCTTTTCGCTTTCCTGTGGATCGCTTTTGCCGCGACATTCCTGCGCGATCCGGCAATGGCGCCCGGTCAGGCCCCGCTCCTTGGGCTGGTGATGGTATTTTGCGCCATTGTCGCGGTGCTGAGCCTGTTCCTCGCCTCCTGGCTTTTGTGGCGCGGCTGGCTCACGCGTGAGCGGGACCTTGAACGCAGCTTCTACGCGCTGACCGACCGGCGCGCGCTGCTGCGGCTGACCGGCCCCCCGCCGCGGTTTTCGCGCCCGAAGCTCACCTCCTGGCCGATCCTGCCTGAAAGCATCCTCGAAATGACCGGCGATCCGCGCCATGGAACTGCCTCGCTGCATCTGGCGGTGCTCGTCACGGTAGACAGCGACGGTGACACGTCCTACACCCGCACCGGGTTTGAACGTCTGACGGATGCAGAACAGGTCCTGCAGCTGGTGCTCGACATTCAGGCCAAAGCAACGCTGGCCAAGGCAAAGCTGGCCAGATCCCAGCCCGACACGGATCCCGGATGACCATCCTTCATTTCACCAATGCCCGCCTGATCGACCCCGAAACGCTGAGCGATACGACGGGCAGCCTGACCGTGGTGGATGGCCTGATCGCCGAGCCCGCGAAGAAACTGCCGAAAGGCGCGGTCACCATTGATTGCGGCGGCAAATGCCTCGCCCCCGGGATCGTCGACTGGGGCGTCAAGATCGGTGAGCCGGGCGAGCGCCACCGTGAAAGTTTCCGCTCGGCGGGCCTTGCGGCTGCGGCGGGGGGCGTGACCACGGTGATCGCGCGGCCCGACACGCTGCCCGCGATCGACACGCCCGAAGTGCTGGAATTCGTCACACGGCGCGCCGCCGAGGCCGCCCCGGTCCGCATCCGCCATATGGCGGCACTGACCAAGGGGCGTCTTGGCCATGAGATGACCGAGATCGGCTTTTTGCTGGATGCGGGCGCACTGGCCTTCACGGATGCCTTCCATGTCTCGACCGATACCCGCGCGCTGAGCCGTGCCCTGACCTATGCGCGTTCGCTTGGCGCGCTGGTCGTGGGCCATCCACAGGAACCCGCGCTCTCAAAGGGCGGCGCCGCGACTTCCGGCAAATTCGCGAGCTTCCGCGGCATTCCGGCGGTTTCGCCCATTGCGGAACGGATGGGGCTGGAACGCGATCTTGCGCTCGTCGAGATGACCCGCGCCCGCTATCACGCCGATCAGATCACCACCGCGCATGCCCTTCCCGCGCTGGCGCGGGCAAAGGCGGCAGGTCTGGATGTCACTGCAGGCACCTCGATCCACCATCTGACGCTGAATGAGCTGGATCTGGGTGATTACCGCACCTTCTTTAAACTGACGCCGCCCTTGCGGTCGGAGGAAGACCGTCAGGCGATCATCGCGGCGCTGGCGGATGGGCTGATCGATGTGATCGCGTCCTTCCACACGCCTGCCGATGAGGAATCGAAACGTCTGCCCTTTGAAGAGGCGGCCCCCGGCGCGGTGGCGCTTGAGACAATCCTGCCGGCCGCGATGCGGCTCTACCATGCCGGCCATCTGAGCCTGCCGCAGATCTTCCGCGCCATGGCGCTGAACCCGGCGAACCGGCTTGGCCTGCCGCAGGGCAGGCTCTCGGTCTCGGCCCCGGCGGATCTGGTGCTGTTTGATCCGGATGCGCCTTTCCTGATGAACCGCTTTACGCTGCAATCGAAATCGAAGAATACGCCCTTTGACGGGGCGCGGATGGAGGGGCGCGTGCTGGCCAGCTGGGTCGGCGGGCGCGAAGTCTTTCGCTCGTCAATCTGAAACGCAGCCTGGGGTAAACGCTGTCATCGGGCCCGGGCCCTGTGAGCGCAGGGGAGAGAGAATAAATGCCGGATTTTGTAACCGGGCGTGAGACGCTGATTCTGGTGGCCATCCTGGCCTATCTGCTGGGATCGGTGCCGTTTGGGGTGCTGATCACCCGCGCGATGGGCCTTGGCGACCTGCGTCAGATCGGGTCGGGGAATATCGGCGCGACCAATGTTCTCAGAACCGGCAACAAGGCGGCGGCGTTGGCGACATTGCTGCTCGATGGCGGCAAGGGCGCGCTGGCGGTTATCCTGGCGCGGAGCTGGGCTGGTGCGGAAGATGCCGCCCAGGTCGCAGCGCTGGCGGCTTTCCTTGGCCATCTCTTTCCGGTCTGGAGCGGCTTTCGCGGCGGCAAAGGGGTTGCGACCTTCCTTGGGATCCTGCTGGCGCTGGCGCCGCCGGTCGGCATTCTGACCTGCCTGACCTGGCTGATCGGCGCGATTGCGACCCGGATGTCCTCGGCGGCTGCCCTGATCGCAGCGGCCCTGACGCCGCTTTGGGTGCTGGTCGCCGGGATGCAAGACATGCCGGTCTGGATTGCCTCACCCGGTGCGGGGCGGATGCTGATCCTCGTCGTGCTGCTGACGGTGCTGATCTATATCCGCCACACCGCCAATCTGAAGCGGATCAAATCCGGGACCGAGCCGAAGATCGGCGGGAAGAAGGCCTGATCTGCGATGGTTGAACTCAGCCTCGCTGTCCTGCTTCCGCTTTTGCTGCTCGCCTGGCTGCTGGCGCTTGCCCTGGGCTTGCGGCGGCGGTGGCGGGCGCGGGCAAAGGCCCGCAGACCGCTTGCGGTGCTTGATGGGTCCAATGTGATGCATTGGCGCGACGGCAGGCCGCAGATCGCCACCCTGTCCGAGGTGCTGACCCGGCTTGATCTGATGGGCTATCGCTGCGGCGTGGTTTTTGACGCCAATGCCGGCTACCTGCTGACCGGGCGCTATATGAATGACCGGCAATTCTGCCAGCTGCTCGGACTGGAACAGGACCATGTTCTGGTGGTGCCCCGGGGCGCGCAGGCCGATCCCTACCTGCTGGATTTCGCAAATCAAAGCGCGGCGGTAATCATCAGCAATGACCGCTTTCGCGACCGGATCGCCGGATATCCCGACCTCGCCCGCCCCGGCCGTCTGGTTCGGGGCGGCTATCGCGACAATGCGCTGTGGCTGGATCTTGCCCCGGCAGGGCAAGAGGCCAGGAAACAGGGCGCCCGCAAATCAGTAGCTTGACGCGTCATAAACCGGTGCGAGGCTGCCGGCCCAGTCGCCATGATACAGATCGAGCCAGCGGTCGGCCTGGACTTTTCCGGCCTTGACCGAGGTGATCAGCGGCGCAAGCCAGATCTCTTCGCCATACCCGCGCTCTGCCAGCCCGGTATGGGCAAGCGAGACCGCCGCATGGGCCAGATCGGCCAGCTTCACCCCATTCGCCTCGCCCTGCAATGCCGAAACCGAGGCGGCGACGCGCAGCTCCTCGCGGGTCTCGCTGTCGATATTGCGCACCAGTTCCCATGCTGCATCCAGCGCGGCATCATCATAGGTCAGCCCGGTCCAGAAGGCCGGCAGCGCGATCAGATGCGCGCGGTCGCCGCAATCCGCGCCGCGCATCTCGATATATTTCTTAACCCGCGCCTCGGGGAAAACCGTGGTCAGATGGTCCGCCCAGTCGGACAAAGTCGGCTTCTCGCCCGGCAGCGCCGGAAGCCTGCCATCGAGGAAATCGCGGAAGCTCTGTCCGAGCGCATCGATATATTTGCCATCGCGATAGACGAAATACATCGGCACATCGAGCACCCAGTCAACATAGGCCTGAAAGCCCATGCCTTCGTCAAAGGCGAAAGGCAGCATCCCGGTGCGGCTGTCATCAAGGCCGCGCCAGATCCTGGAACGCCAGGATTTATGCCCGTTCAGCTTGCCGTCAAAGAACGGGGATGATGCAAAAAGCGCGGTCGCCACCGGCTGCAAAGCCAGCGCCACGCGCAGCTTTTTCACCATGTCCGCTTCTGACGCATAGTCGAGATTAACCTGCACCGTCGAGGTGCGGTACATCATCTGCGTGCCATGGGTGCCCACGCGGCCCATGTAATCGGTCATCAGCCGATAGCGGCCTTTCGGCATCACCGGCATCTGGTCATGCGACCATTCGGGCGCCGCCCCGATTCCCATGAACCGGACGCCCATCCCCTCGGTCACCGCCGCAACCTCGGCAAGGTGATTGTCGAGCTCAGACGCGGTCTCGTTGATGGTCAGGACCGGCGCGCCGGAAAGCTCAAACTGGCCGCCGGGCTCAAGGCTGATATTTGCGCCGTTGCGGGTAAGGCCGATGACGTTCTCACCTTCAAGCACCGGCTCCCAGCCGAAACGCGCCTCAAGACCTGCGAAAATCGCGGAAATCGAGCGCGGGCCGTCATAGGGCAGCGGCTGCTTCGTATCGGTAAGCCAGCCGAACTTCTCGTGCTCGGTCCCGATGCGCCAGTCTTCCTTCGGTTTACAACCGCTTTCCAGCAAGGCCGCGAGCTGGTCAAGGCTCTCGATCGGGCCGCCTCCGGATTGTGGTATCGACATGGGCTGGCTCCGGCTTCGCTGTCAACTGGTCTCAGGCGACTGACCTGTCCTGTCCCGGGGGATATTGTCAAGCCCGCCAGATGCACAGGTCCTGTGAGCTGGCGTTACGGATGGGCCAGTCGGGCGGCCACTCACACAGGCCGGATGCCGCTGCCGGGCCGCGTCCAGACCAGATGTTCGCGCGCGCCGGTCGAGGGCAGCGTGCTGCCTTGCGGCGCGACATCTGCGTCAAGCGCCGCCACGAGGCTTGCGGCCGTCAGCCCTGGCAGGCTGGTCAGCGCATCGGCGAGATCCCCGGCCCCGGCAGATTCGAGCGGCACGATCAGCCGCGCCCCCGAGAGGTCGCGCATCTGCCACAGCCTGCGCCCCCGGAGCGTGACCAGCTTCAGTTCTGCAAGGTCATTAAGGCTGACCTCGCCCCCCATCACCGGATGCAAAAACCGGATGCGGCCCTCGTCCACCTCGATCAGCCCGGGCGCCGAAGGGTCGGCCTGAAAGCGCATACGCCGCCAGCCATTGACCGCCCAGCCAAGCCCGAGCGCCATCACCGCCAGCCCCGGAAGCTGCCAGACCAGGGTGCCGCCGGCAAAGATCCAGCTGCCGAACAGAAGGAAAGCCGCGCCCTCGATCACGCCCTGCCAGCGCCGCGCACCGGCGATGAGTTCGGGGCGGATCATGCCCAGTCCCCGAACGACCGCTGCCAGAGCGTCACCGCCGCCAGCGCCGCCGTTTCGGCGCGCAGGATCCGGGGGCCCAGGGCGACCGGGCTGACAAAATCGAGACTGTCGAGTTTCGCGCGTTCCTCGGGTGTGAAGCCGCCTTCCGGCCCGATCAGGATCGCCGCAGGCGCGCCCGGCGCGCCCGGCCAGGTCCCATCAGACCCCGCCCGGATCTCATCGGCCCAATAGATCCGCCGCGCCGGATCCCAGCCCGCCAGAAGCCGGTCGAGCGGTTGCAAATCACTGATCCCCGGCACAAAGGTCGCGCCGCATTGCTCGGCCGCCTCAATGGCATGGGCCTGCTGCTTGTCGAGCCGGAGCCGTTCGGCATTCATGCGCCGGGTCGAGACGGGCATCAGACGCGCCACCCCTAGCTCCACCGCCTTTTCAACAATGAAATTCGTGCGTTCCTTTTTGACCGGCGTGAACAAAAGCCACAGATCCGGCGGAAAATCCTGCCGCCGCGTCTGCGCTTCGCAGACCAGCACCCCGCGCCGCTTATTCGCCTCGGCCACGCGCGCGCGCCATTCGCCGTCACGCCCGTTGAACAAGAGCACCTCGGCGCCTGTTCCCAGCCGCATCACGGCAAAAAGATAATTCGCCGCACCCTCAAGGACTGCGACGGCTTGCCCCTCACCAAGGGGCTGATCTACATGAAGTCTGACTTTCGGCCCGGACATGGAGGCGAAACTATGGCGCCCACAGACAGAACGCCAGAGGGAAGCGGCCAGCCCGAAGGGGATGATCTGCTGTCGCCGGTCGAGGCGGCACGGCTTGCCGATCAGCTGGAGGCCACGGCGGCGAAGATCAGCACCGGCCAGGTGGCGGATGCGCCGCGCGGCAATTGGGTGGATCATCTCGCCCCGCCGGTGACGCGGCCCTTCCTGCGGCTGTCGCGGGCAGACCGGCCGATCGGGACCTGGCTTTTATGGCTTCCCTGTCTCTGGGCGCTGGCGCTGGCGGCCAATGATGGGTCTGGGTTTTCCTGGTGGGATCTGTGGCTGGTGGCCTCTTCCGGGGCTGGTGCCTTTCTGATGCGTGGCGCGGGCTGCACCTGGAATGACATAACCGACCGTGACTTCGATGCCTCGGTCGCGCGGACCCGCTCGCGTCCGCTGCCTTCGGGCCAGGTCACGGTGAAAGGCGCGGTGATCTGGATGGCGGCACAGGCGCTGATCGCGGCGCTGATCCTGTTCAGCTATAACCGGCTGGCGATCACGCTTGGCATAGGCTCGCTGGCGCTGGTGATGATCTATCCTTTCGCCAAACGCTTCACCTGGTGGCCGCAGGTCTTTCTTGGCTTCGCCTTCAACTGGGGGGCGCTGCTGCTTTGGGCGGCACATTCCGGAGATCTGCCGGTCGCGGCAGTGATTCTGTGGCTGGCGGGTATCGCCTGGACGCTGTTTTACGACACGATCTATGCCCATCAGGACAAGGAAGATGACGCGCTGATCGGGGTGAAATCCACCGCGCGGCTGTTTGCCGACCGGACCGGTCAATGGCTTGCGGGCTTTCTCGTGCTTTCGGTACTGCTGTTTGCGGCGGCGGTGATCCTCACCATCCCCGCAAGCCGGGGCATCCTGCCTGTGCTGATGGCGCTTTGTGGCATCTGGGCCTTTGGACTGCATCTCTTCTGGCAGTTGCGGCAGCTGGATGCGGATGATCCGGCCATCTGCCTCAGGCTTTTCAAATCGAACCGCGATGCCGGTCTGATCCCTGTGCTGTTTCTTGCCGTCGCAGTCTTCCTCTGATTGATCCCTGCCGCCCAAGCGCCTAGGTAGAGGGACGATCCCGGCGGCCCGGTTCCCGTGGCCTGCGGGACTCCTACGGTTCCGCAAATCCCGGGTCTTCCTTTGCCGCAACGTCTGCTCACCCTGCCCCGTGCCGCTCTCGGTGCCCTTGCTTTCGCAATTGCCGGACTTTTGATGATCGGCATCGCCTTTTGCACGGTGCTGGTGATCGAAGACCGCACCCGGGCCGTGCTGGGTCAGCGCCTGACCGAAGCGCGGATGGACTGGGTCGGGGTGACGACCGACGGGATGCAGGTGGGCCTGAGCGGCACCGCCCCGAACGAGGCGGCGCGGTTTCGGGCGCTGAATCTTGTCGGCAGCCTCGTTGACAGCTCGCGGATCCGCGACGGGCTTGAAGTCGCCCCCACCACCGCCATCGAGGCGCCGCGTTTCTCGGTCGAGATGCTCAGAAATGATGACGGGATCCAGCTGATCGGCCTGATCCCGGCGATCCTCAATGAGGGCGAGCTGGATTCCGAAGGCCTTGCGGCGGCAGCCAATGGCTTTACTGCCGAAGACAGCGCCCCCGCCAATATGCTGCAGACCGCGAACTGGCCGGCCCCCGAGGGCTGGGACGCCTCGCTGCGCTTCGGTCTTGAGGCTTTGTCTTTGCTGAAACGCTCGAAAATCTCGGTCTCGGCCGGTGAGGTACGGGTGACCGCCATCGCCGAAAGTCCGGCGGAAAAGCGGCGTTTTGAAACGGAGCTTGGCAAGCGCAAACCGGCCTCGGTCAGGCTTGATGCCGCGATTTCGGCGCCGCGCCCGGTGATCACGCCCTTCACACTGCGCTTTGTCGTCGATGGCAGCGGCGCGCGGTTTGACGCCTGTTCCGCAGATACCGAACGCGCCCGCAGCCTGATTCTCGCGGCCGCAGGCGCCACCGGGATGGAGGGGCCGGCGATCTGCACCGTGGGCCTTGGCACCCCCACGCCGCGCTGGTCGGACGCGGCCGCGCTGGCGATCCGCACGCTTGGCGCCATGGGCCAGGGCAGCGTGACCTTCTCAGACGCGGATATCACCTTTGAAGCCGGCGAGGGCGTGACGCAGGAGGCCTTTGACACCGCGCTTGGCGATCTGCGCGCCGGCCTGCCGGATGTTTTCTCGCTGCAACCGGTGCCGCCCTCGACCGAAGCCGTGATCCGTGGCCCCGAAGAATTCACCGCCCGCCTTGTGACGGGGGGGCGGGTCGAACTGCGTGGCCGCCTTGTCGATGAGGTGCAGCAGGCGGCGGTTGATGCCTATGCAAGGGCGTCATTCGGCGCGTCAAATGTCTATGTGGCGACGCTGCTGGACCCGGCTTTGCCTGATGGCTGGCCGTCAAGGGTGCTGGCGGGGCTCGAATCGCTGTCGATGCTGGCTGAGGGCACGCTTGTGGTCCGCGCCGATACGGTCGAGCTGCGCGGCGTGACCGGCAGCCAGGACGCGCGCGGCCGTATTACCCAGATCCTGTCGTCGAAACTGGGCCAGGGCCGCAATTTCCGCGTTGAAGTCACCTATGACAAAAAGCTCGACCCGCTGGCCGCACTGCCGACACCTGCAGAATGCGCCGCTGACGTGGCCGCGATCATGGCGAAATCGAAAATCGCCTTCACGCCGGGATCGGCCGAGATCGCCTCCGAGGCCGGGCCGCTGATCAATGAAATCGCCGAAGTGCTGAAACGCTGCCCCGCGCTGCAGATGGAAATCGCCGGGCATACTGATTCGCAGGGCTCGGAAAGCGGCAATGCGGCGCTGAGCCAGGCCCGGGCAGAGGCGGTGCTGATGGCCTTGCAGGGCCGTCGCGTCGATGTGTCGAATATGACTGCCATCGGCTATGGTGAAAGCACCCCCATCGCGGATAATGCCACCGAGGCCGGGCGCGAAGCCAATCGCCGCATCGAATTCAGCCTGAAGGGCGCCGCCGCCCCGAAACGGCGGCAGAAGCGGCAGCCGCCGGAGAAACAGCCCCCACAGGTGACGAAATCGCCACCGCCCCGGAGGATGAAGATCTCGAAGACCTGGTGCTTGGCTCTTCCGACCCCGATGATCCGGCAACTCCGGCTGATGAAGCGGGCGAGCACGATGTCCAGGTGCCTGCCGCACAAGGGACTGCTCAGCCGGAGACCGCATCGCCCCCTGCCCCCGCATCGGCTGCCGAAGCCGGCCCCGCCCCGGCGGAGGCGGAGGCGCCGTCTGAGCCCGGCCCGGAAATCGTCTATACCTATAACGGCCCCTCGCTGGCCCCGACAGAGCAGACCATCCGCCCGAAAACCCGCCCTGCCAGCGCCGGCCAGAACTGAGCCGCGCGCCCGATTGATAACCCCGGATACGTCGCCCGGATGGCGCCAGCGGGACCAGGAAAGAAGATTTGCATGAACCGGACAGAATTCATCATTGCCACTTCGGTCATCCTGTTGCTGGCCTTTGCGCTTGGCTGGTTCTGCCACTGGCTGCTGCACCGGTTCTCGCGCAATGCCGGCAATGACCTGACCGAGCTGGAACGCCTGGCGCAGTCGCTGCATGAGACCGAAGAAATGCGCGATCAGGCCATTGTCTGGCTGGAAAGCCGCGAGGCGGAACTTGGCAACCAGATCAGCCAGACCGAAGCCGAACTGCGCGCCGCGATGGAAGGGCTGCGCGAGGCCCGCCAGGAAGCCGAAGAGATGCGCGCCTATATCGAACGGATGCACGCGAACAGCTGAGGCCTTCGCGCCTTTCCTTTTCCGGATGCCTCCGGCGGGAGTATCCGGAGCATGAGAAAAGCGGCATTTCCCCTGACTTAAATACTCCCCGAGGAGCGTCCCGATCTGCCGCGCATAATGCCGCCAGCCCTTGCCGGATTTGCGCCGCAACTGGACTGATCGTGCGTCCGACAGTAGACAAGTGGCCTTACGGATGCCACCTGAGGGAAAACCCTTCAGCGGAGGCCTTCATGCCTGATTCCGTCACCAATCTGCGTTCGCTTCTGAAAGATCCCTCGCTTCTGGTCGAAAAGGCCTATGTTGCCGGCGCCTGGATCGATGCCGATGACGGCTCGACCTTCGAGGTGATCAATCCGGCACGCGGCGATGTGATTGCCCGCGTCCCCAACCTGAGCCGCGCCGAAACAGCCCGCGCCATCGCGGCAGCGGAAAAAGGGCAAAAGGCCTGGGCCGCGCGCACCGGCAAAGACCGCAGCCAGATCCTGAGGAAATGGTTCGATCTGATGATGGCAAATCAGGATGATCTCGGCACCATCCTGACGGCTGAAATGGGCAAACCGCTGGCGGAGGCCAAGGGCGAGATCGCTTATGGCGCGAGCTTTATCGAATGGTTCGCCGAAGAGGCCAAGCGGGTTTACGGCGAGACCATCCCCGGACATCAGCCCGACAAGCGTATCACGGTGATCAAACAACCGATCGGCGTTGTCGCCTCGATCACGCCCTGGAACTTCCCGAATGCGATGATCACCCGCAAATGCGGCCCGGCGCTGGCCGTTGGCTGCGCCTTTGTCGCCCGCCCCGCCGCCGAGACGCCGCTTTCCGCTCTGGCGATTGCGGTCCTGGCCGAGCGTGCCGGCATCCCGGGAGAAGTCTTTTCGGTCATCACCTCGAAACGGTCCTCGGATATCGGCAAGGAGTTCTGCGAGAACCCCATCGTGCGCAAGCTGACCTTTACCGGCAGCACGGAAGTGGGTCGCATCCTGCTGCGCCAGGCGGCGGATCAGGTGATGAAATGCTCGATGGAGCTTGGCGGCAATGCGCCCTTCATCGTGTTCGATGACGCCGATCTCGACCGCGCCGTCGAAGGCGCGATGCTGTCGAAATTCCGCAACAACGGTCAGACCTGCGTCTGCGCGAACCGGATCTATGTCCAGGCCGGCGTCTATGATGCCTTTGCCGAAAAGCTTGCCGAGGCGGTCGCGAAGACCAAAGTCGGCGACGGGCTTTCCGAGCCGGTGCAGTTTGGCCCGCTGGTCAATGAGGCCGCCGTTGAAAAGATCGAAAAGCACATCGCCGATGCGACCGCCAAAGGCGCGGTGGTGGCGCTTGGTGGCAAGCGGCACAAGCTTGGCGGCTCGTTCTTCCAGCCGACGATCCTGACCAATGTCACCTCGAAAATGCTGGTCACCACCGAAGAGACCTTCGGCCCGCTGGCGCCGCTCTTCCGGTTCGAGACCGAGGAAGAGGTGGTTGCGATGGCCAATGACACCATTTTCGGCCTCGCCTCCTATTTCTACTCGCGCGATATCGGTCGCATCACCCGCGTCCAGGAAGCGCTGGAATATGGCATCGTGGGCGTTAATACCGGGCTGATCTCGACTGCAGAGGCGCCGTTCGGTGGCGTCAAACAATCGGGCCTCGGCCGCGAAGGCAGCCATCACGGCACCGAAGACTATCTCGAAATGAAGTATATCTGCCTCAGCGTCTGAGCCAGCCTGCCTGGGGCATCTGGCCCCGGACATCAATGGGCGCCGCCTCTTGGGATGTCCGGAGGATGAAGGGATCTGAAAGACTCAAGGGGGCGCCGGGGCGCCCCCTTTCCTGTTTCGCCAAGCCCCTGATTTCAGGGCTGCTATCTGATATCAACGGGGCGTTTTTGCCTGTCAGACATCTCTGGCCCAGATTTGACCCATCGCGCCCCGATCCGGTTCTCTGCACGACCGGAGAGGAGAGCGCAGGCCAATCCAGGAAAGGACATGCCATGCTGCCTGTTACCAGTTCTGACAGACACCAGACCGTCAAAAGCGGGACCGCCAGAAACCAACGCGGCAAATTCCGGGCCGGTATTGTAGCGGCGCTGGCCGCCGCTTCGGTCGCGCTGACCTCGATGCCCGCGCTTGCCTGGGGCAAAAAGGAACAGGGTTTCGTTGCCGGCGTTGCCACGGCGATCATCGTCGACCAGCTGATCCAGAACGGTCAGCACCGCCGGGATCACCAGCCCCCCCGCTATGTCGAACAGCCGCGCTATGTTGAACAGCCGCGCTACTATGAGCCCGCGCCGGTCTACCGCGAGCCGCGCCGCAGCACCAAGAGCTACAGCTCGGTCTATTCGACACCGGCGGGTCAGGCGTTCAACACCTATAGCCCTGGCGAACGCAAAGCGATCCAGCGTCAGCTGCGTCGTGCCGGATATTACAATGGCGGCATCGATGGCGTGTTCGGCACCGGCACGTATAACGCCGTTTCGGCCTGGGCGCGTGATTCAGGCGCCTCCGGCAATCTGCGCACCACTGGCGGCGCCTTTGCCGTCTATGACGGGCTGTTGTTCTGAACCCGGCCTGATCTCAGGCTCCGCTGCGGCGGGTTACAGCGGGCGGGCATAAGAAACCCGCTCGTGAAAACGAGCAGTGGCGGATGAGACCCGGGCGGGCCTCTGGCCGGCAATTCCCCCGGCCGGCCAGAGGACAGGAACCGGAGTACGATCTTTTGAGATCCGGGACCGGGCGCACCCCTTCGTCCTGCCCGGTGGAGTTGGCTTTGCGGTCAAACCTGCCCTGCCCCTAATCCAGATCGTAATTGAACCAGGTCGTCTCATGGACGATCTGGGCGTCATCCAGCACTTTGGGCAGATCGCTCAGCGCAATATCGGTCGACATGGCGGTGAAATCCCATTGCAGCATCAGCTGGCCCGGTCCTGGCGCCGCCCCCTCAAGCCTGTAGCTGAAAGCCGGATTCTCAAGCTGGACCGCCTGCGGAGGCGTCAGCATGCCAAAACGGCCCCGGAGCTCGGCCCGATGCCGGTAATGGCCGGGGCTCAGCCCGATCATCGGCCATTTCCGCCGGCTGGAACGAAGATAATCTGCCCCGCCCGCCGGGAATTGCGCGGTGAAATCCTCGGCTGTCAGCGCAAACCCTGTCATTACCCCCTCATCCCTGATGACCGAAGCCGGCAGGAAATAGCGCTCATGCATCCGCACGATGTTGTTTTCCGCATCATCGGTGAAATCGGGCTCCCGGATCATGGCCATCTGCGGAAAAACGATCTGGTAATAACCGAGCAGTTCGGCGGAAATGTCCCCGATCCCAAGCTCGGTATAGCGGTAGCGCAGATCATCGGCGGCTGATCCGCGATGTTCTGAGGCCACGTCGAGAAACAGGCCCGCCGGGGTGAAACGCCAGGTCTCCTTCACATCGCTGGTCCAGATCGCGGCAGGTTCCGCCTCCATTACCACCGGCTGCGTGATGCCCGCCATCAGCGGCAGCGCAAAGCCGAAATCGGGCGGGCTCATGGCCTCGAGCCGCGCCGCTTGCGGCGGCCGGGACGGGTCGAGCCACCAGAACTGCCCTTCCAGCTCCACCCGTACCAGCGCCAGATCGAGGAAGGCCATCGACGGTGGCAGCCGGTCAAGGGCGCGGCCATAGTCAAAGCTGGTCAGCGCAACATCGGCCTCGACCCCCAGCCGCCGCAACATGCTCCGCAAGAGCAATGCCTTTTCCGCAGCCGAACCCAACCCCCTCAGCGCCACTTCAGCGGGCGGGGTCATCAGCCGCCTGCCAGTCACCCCGGGAACGCCGCTGTCCCCGATCTCGTTTTGCACCAGCAAAAGCGCCGCCGCGATCTCTTTGGTCGTGATCGCGCCCCCATCGGCCGGGCGCAGCGCATCGACCCGCGCCTGCCAGGGGCCAAGCGGCCAGTCCGCCGCATAATGGCCCGCCAATATGGTCGCGATCCGTCCCCAGTCACGATCGCCGCTGACCCGCAACACCGCGCGTTCATCGACCCATGAAGGCACAAGTTCTTCGCCCGGGGGCGTGATGAAATCGAAAAGCTGATAGTCATAGCGCGTGCCCCCGCCCGCAACCGGCCCGGTTGCCAGCGTCACCTCATCGGGCAAGGCCGGGGTGAAAATCTCTCGCCCCCCCGGCCAGTTCACCACGGCCCGTGCAAGTGTGACGCGGTCGTCGAATTGCAGCGGCGCCACCGCCTCCAGGTCAAGCCCGCGCTCCGGAGCCGACAGATCGGGGCGCGATATGCGCAGGAAAGACAGATCGAGACTGTCGCCGGCGCGCAGCGTGGGAAAGGTCATCATGACGAAATACTGCGGATTGAGCGGGCTGGCCTCATAGCTGGCGCTGAACAGCTCGACCGCCATTTGCGGTGTGTTCCAGAGCTGGATCTCCTCGCCATCGCGCCAGAGTGAGGCGCCCGTCAGCGTAAAGTCCTCAAGCGCACTGTTATAGTCGAAGATCTGTGTACCGGCTTCGGTGGCGGCCCCTTCGGTCTCCATCTCGATCACCTGGCGTTCCCAGATCTGGCGCCTGCCGCCCTCCCAGGTGAATTGCATTTCCCTCAGCAGATAGCGCGGGCGGTCGATCTCGTCACTTCCTATACCGGAAAGCGTTGTGATATCAGGAAGATAATCCACCCATTCCGGAACAGACACCCGTTTGAGCCCCGCCTCTTCGGCACTAGCCGGCATGGTGACCAGAAAAGCCGTCAGCATGGCAGCGCCCAGCATCAAAACGGCCTGAACAAGTGCGAAACGCGCAACGCGGACCATGTCATCTCTCCCTGGGGCAGCGGAGTGGTCTGCCAAAAGCTGCGGCGAGGTTCCGCGCGGGCGAGCCTGCTGCAAAGCCGCCGGCGCGACAAGGCGGCAAAACTGCGGGACCAGAAGGCCGCTGCGGAAAAAAATGTCCCGCGCCTCCAGGGATTGCCAGCCGGGCCGCGTCTGATTAGCACCATGCTGATGGATACGCCCGACGAAACCCTTGCCAGCGCCGCGGCCGAAGGCGACCGCGCGGCCTTTGCGACCCTGGTTGCACGGCATTATGACCGCATTTTCGGCCTGGCCTGGCGGCTGAGCGGCAACCGCTCTGACGCCGAGGATCTGGCGCAGGACATCTGCGCCGCGTTGCCGGTGAAACTCAGGAACTGGCGCTCTGAGGCGCGGTTCACCACCTGGCTATACCGCGTGGTGGTCAATGCCGCCCATGACCAGCGCCGCCGCCAGGCAACGCGCTCAAAGGCCGCCGAGTGCTGGGGCGACTGGGAGCTCGCGCGCCAGGACGAGATCGAAACCGGGCGCGAGGCCGAGATCTGGCTGCATCAGGCCATGGCGCAGCTGTCTTCTGAACTCAGGGACACGGTGGCGCTGGTCCTGGGCGAGGAAATGACCCAGGCCCAGGCCGGAGAGGTTCTTGGCGTGACCGAGGGCACCATCAGCTGGCGGATGTCAGAGGTCAAAAAACGCCTGCGGGGGATCGCGGCAAGAGAGGTCGGAAAATGACCGATGAGCTGAACGATCTGCGTGCGGCGCTGAAACGCGCGCCGGCTTCGGACCCCGAGGCCCGCACCCGTGCTTTGGCCCTGGCGATGGAAAATTTCGACCGGCTCCAGGGATCGGAAGAGGCGTCGCGTCACAAGGAAGACCGCCCGGGGGCAGATGCGCCCCGGCAGGCGGGCTTCTTTGGCGGAGTGCGACAGATGATGAAATTTCTCAGCTCAAAGCCGGCATTGCTGGCAACGACTTCGGCGGCGGCCCTGGTGGTCGGCGTGGCGATTTTCCTGCCTCTGGGCAATATTCCCGGGATCGGCGGCGGCACGCCTGGCGTCACCGGAGCTGTAAGCCCGGGCGGCGATATCCCCGCCCAGAATGCGCCTGCCCCCGAACCGGCGCTTACCGCATCCTCCCAGACCGAAATAGCCGGGGAAGAGCCGGTCGTCACGGCGCCAGAACCCGCACCGCAGGCCGCAGCAAAGATTGCCGCCGATGAGGTGCCTGCTCAGGACGGCTCGCCAAAACCAGCCCCCCAGCCAGAAAATCCGGGACCGGAGGCCGCAGCGCGGGCTGCGAAAGAGGCCGCTCCTGGCGACAGGGCTGAATATGCGGCTGAAAATTCCTCCGCAGACGAGATGCTGATGGAGGCTCCCTCGCAGCCGATGAATGAGGCACGTCTGCGCGTCTCGAACGGCATCATGCCCGCCGGAGACATGGCCTATCTGCCTGCCCCTGCCCCCGCGACCGAGGACTATGCCAATGCGGCGGCCAATCCGGTCAGGGTCACCGCGGAAGAACCGGTTTCGACGTTTTCGACCGATATCGACACGGCATCCTGGTCGGTGATCCGCTCGACGCTGAACGCAGGCATGCTGCCCGCACCGGAACAGGTGCGGGTCGAGGAAATGGTGAATTATTTCCCCTATGCCTACGCCGCGCCCGAAGGGGGCGAGGCTTTCGCCACCACAATCGCGGTGATGCCGACGCCCTGGAACCCCGACACGCGGCTGGTGACCATCGGCCTCCAGGGCGCGCTGCCCGAGATCGCCGCCCGGCCGGCCCTGAACCTCGTCTTCCTTGTCGATACCTCGGGATCGATGCAGGACATGAACAAGCTGCCGCTGCTGAAACAGTCGCTCGCGCTGATGCTGCCCGAATTGCGGCCCGAGGATCAGGTCGCCATCGTCGCCTATGCCGGATCCGCCGGCACCGTGCTGGAGCCAACCCCGGCGGGCGAGCGTGACAAGATCCTGAGCGCGCTGGACAGCCTGTCGGCGGGCGGCTCGACCGCCGGGGCTGAGGGGCTGGAGCTCGCCTACCAACTGGCCGCGCAGATGGCGGGCGATGGCGAGGTCAGCCGCATCCTGCTGGCAACCGATGGCGATTTCAATGTGGGGGTCTCGGACCCTGAGGGGCTTGAGGCCTATGTCGCGAAAAAGCGCGCCGGCGGCACCTATCTTTCGGTGCTGGGCTTTGGGCGCGGCAATCTCGATGATGCGGTGATGCAGGCGCTGGCGCAGAACGGCAATGGCACAGCGTCTTATATCGACAGCCTGTCAGAAGCGCGAAAAGTGCTTGTTGACCAGCTGACAGGGGCGCTTTTCCCGATTGCAGATGATGTAAAAGTGCAAGTCGAGTGGAACCCGGCCCAGGTCGCGGAATACCGGCTGATCGGTTATGAGACCCGGGCGCTGGCGCGGGAAGACTTTAACAATGACAAGGTCGATGCCGGCGAGATCGGTGCGGGTCTTCAGGTCACGGCGATCTATGAGGTGACGGCGCCGGGTTCGGCGGGCCTGAAAAACGACCCGCTGCGCTATGGCTCCTCCGGGGCGGTGACCGGCGGCGGCAGTGATGAGATGGGCTTTCTCCGGCTGCGCTGGAAAGAGCCGGGGGAAAGCATCTCTCAGTTGAAGGAAACCCCGATCACCGGGATGGAACCGGCCTCGGATGAGACCCGTTTCGCGGCAGCGATTGCCGGGTTTGGCCAGCTTTTGCAGGGTTCGGCCTATACCGGCGACTGGGGTTACGGCGATGCGATCAAGCTCGCGCTGGCAGCGCGGGGTGCGGATGACTTCGGCTACCGGATCGAAGCGGTGACCCTGATGCGACTGGCGCAGAGCCTCGCAAAATAGGGGGTCGCCTTGCGAAACTGACGAGGATCATCAGGCAAAACCGGGCGCGGGGCTTCTTCCCGCGCCCTCGATTTCAGGCGTAAAGCGAGGCCCAGCGGCTGATCAGCTGGCCCTGGAGCTTGCGCGAGCGGCTGATCCAGGCTTCGGATCCGGGCGGGTTCTCGCGCGCGGCGACCGGAACCGCATCGCGGCGGGCCGGGTCTCCGGTGAAGATCGCGAAGATCATCTCGCGCCCGCCTGGCGGGGTAATATAGCCCGCCAAAGCCGAGACGAAATTCAGCGTGCCGGATTTCGCCATGACCTTGACCGGATGGCCTTTGATCACCTTGCCCTGCGCGTCTTTCATGCCGACATCGCGCAGGATCGGCTTCAGCCCGCGCCCGTCACGGGCTGCGCGGAGCAGGATCTGCGCCATATCCTGCGCCGAGATCCGTGAAGCCCCACCGAGGCCCGAATGGTCGGCAAAGCTCGCGCCGACGCCAAAGCTCTGCCGAACCCAGGCGGTCATGGCCTGGCCCGAGGCGGCGATACTCCCGGCGCCCGAGGCGCTCAGCCCCGAACACTCGGCGGTGATATTCGTGGACCAGCGCAGCATGCCGCGCAGGACTTCGGGAAGCGCCTCGCTTTCCACCCGGGCGAGTTCATCGCCGCGCGGCAGGGCCTGGACCGCCTGGCCCTCGGGCAGGGTCACGCCCTGGGCTTTCGCGAGGGTGCGGAAGACCTCGGCGGTGTAAAGCCCGGTCAGCCGCACCGGCAGCCAGCGCGAGCCACCTTTGCCAAGCGCGCCGGAGGCGACCGTCCAGTCCTCGCGCGAAGCGCCGCCCTTATAGGTATAAAGCGGGGTCTCGCGGCTGGCGACCTTCATCCCGACCATCGAGACCTGGGGGATAAACCGCTCGCCCCGGGCATCCATCGCGACCGACCAGTCGGCACCGGCCTTTTTCCATTCAAAATGCACACGGTTGAAATTCAGGTTCAGCCCCGAAAGCGCCGGGTTATAGCCGACCTGGTCCGGCTGATCAGCGGCGATACGCGCCGCATAGGGCAGCGCGCCCTCCCAATAAAGCAGCCGTCCCGAGACGCCCCTGACGCCGCGTTTGGCCAGCCGTGCCGCCAGATCGCCCAGCTGATCGGTCTGCAGCGTGGCATCGCCGCCGCCCGCAAGAACCAGATCCCCCTGGATCACGCCGCCCTGGACCGGGCCGGTGGCCAGAAGACGGGTCGCAAAGCGCCGCCCTGCCCCGAGCCTTTCCAGCGCATAAAGCGCGGTGACTGCCTTGGTCACCGAGGCCGGCGGCAGGGCTGTCCCCGCTTCGCGCCCCTCGAGCACCGCGCCGGTCTTTGCATCCATCAGCACGAAACCAACCGTTCCCGTCAGTTTCGCCGCCTGGACAAGCGCCTCGGCATCGGTGGTCACAGCGGCTTTCTGCCCCGGTGCCGCTTTGCCGTCGCTGCGGCCATCGCCTCTGAGCTTCGGACGCGGCGAAGAGGTCATCACCTCGCCGCAAGCTGGCAGCGCCGCGCTGGCGAGCATCGCCGCAAGCAATCCACGTCTTGAAATCACCGACCGATTCCCCCGGTTATGCCGCCTGTGTTTACCTTATCCGGGGCGGATCGCACAGCCGCCGGAACGGGATCACCTGATAACAGCATTGTGAAGATTTGCTGAAAGCACGGCTGCCGGGCGAGGGATCATTCGCCGCGCGGGAACCGTTTGGAATCCTCCAGCACGTTGAGATCCATGTGGTTGCGCATGTAGCGCTCGGACGCGGCGCGGAGCGGCTGGTGATCCCAGGGGAACCAGGCCCCGTTCCTCAATGCCTCATAAACCACCCAGCGCCGGGCCTGGCTTTCCCGCACCTCCGCATCATAGGCGGCCAGATCCCAGCGCCGGTCGGCCTCGGCCCGGAACCAGGCGAGGATTTCGCCGGCCCGCGCGTCTTCGGCGAGGTTGCGGCGTTCCTGCGGGTCATGGGCGAGGTCATAAAGCTGATCGGGATCCGCGGCGCAGCGGATGTATTTCCAGGCCCCCTCACGCAGGCAGACCAGTGGCGAGATCGAGCCCTCGGCCGCATATTCCATCGCAACAGGGCCGCGCGCTGCCCCTGCGGCGACGGGCAAAAGATCGACTCCTGCCGTCCAGGGCATCACCTCTGACATATCGATCCCTGCCAGCGCGCAAAGCGTCGGCGTCACGTCGATGGTCGAGACCGGGGTTTCCACGAGACCCGGCGCAAGGTCCGGCGCCGCGATCATCAGCGGCACCCGCGCCGAGCCCTCGAAGAAGTTCATTTTGAACCACAGGCCCCGCTCGCCCAGCATATCGCCGTGATCCGAGACGAAAAACACCACCGCCTCCTGGCGCGTGGCGTCAAGCACATCGAGGATCTCGCCGATCTTGTCGTCGATATAGGAGATATTGGCGAAATAGCCCTGACGGGCACGGCGGATATGGTCAGGCGTGATGTCAAAGGCGCGGAAATCGCAGGCCTCCATCAGACGCTTTGAATGCGGGTCCATCCGGTCAAAAGGGATGGTCTCGGGCGGCTCGCATTCCGGGGCGCCTTCATAAAGATCCCAGTATTTGCGGCGCGCGACATAGGGGTCATGCGGATGGGTGAAAGAGACGGTCAGCGACCAGGGCCGCGCATCCCCGCCGCGCGAGAGGTCGTAAAGTTTCTGCACCGCCTGAAAGGCGACATCGTCATCATATTCCAGCTGATTGGTAATTTCGGCCACACCCGCCCCGGTGACCGAGCCCAGGTTGTGATACCACCAGTCGATCCGCTCGCCCGGCTTGCGATAGTCGGGCGTCCAGCCGAAATCGGCGGGGTAGATATCGGTCGTGAGGCGTTCCTCAAACCCGTGCAGCTGATCGGGGCCCACAAAATGCATCTTGCCCGAGAGCGCGGTCTGATAGCCCGCGCGGCGCAGATGATGCGCATAGGTCGGGATATCCGAGGTGAATTCGGCGGCATTGTCATAGACGCGGGTACGGCGCGGCAGCTGGCCTGACATGAACGAAGCCCGCCCCGGCGCGCAAAGCGGGCTGCCGGTATAGCTGTTCGCGAATCTCACCGAGCGCGCCGCGAGCTTCCTGAGATTGGGCGCATGCAGGAAGGCGGCCGGGCCATCGGGAAACAGCGTTCCGTTCAGCTGATCGACCATCAGGATCAGAATATTCGGACGCGCATTCATCTTCATTCCCCTGCAGACGGTATTGATTTCGCAATTTGGTGGCGCGTGTTCCGATGCGGCGCAAGATCATTTCCGGCTCCCTCCGGGCGCGAGGGCGTTCTCAGACAAAGACCTGCCGCTTTCAGGCTACTTTTCGCAAGGATCGTGGATTTACTCGGGCTTACGCGCTCCCTTCTGAAAGGCAGCCATGACGCATTCCGGGCAAGGCAGCATCACCGAGGCAAAACGGGCAAGATCGCCCGCAAAGGTGCCATGCCAACAGAGACAGGATCGGCCCGGCCCTTGCTGTGCTGACGAAAACGCCGCCAGGAAGGTCTTTTCTGCCAATGGGTTGCATTACTGGACGGCGCGCGTTTATGTTTGCCGCGATATGGTTGAAGACAGACGGGCCTGGCCCGGGGGCAGCTTTGCCCCGCCTCATCTTTCACACCATCGCGGTTGTGCCGGAACCGGTGCGGCCAGCATGGACAACCAGAGACTGATATATTCCGGGGCATCTGCCTCTGTCTGGTCTCGACGGACAACCGCAGGGTTTGTCCGCAACGAAAACATTTGCCCGATGCCGCGCTTCACGCTTTTATTGACTCAATAATCAAAAACAGAATCCGGTGATGCCAAAAGGCGGACCGGAGATAAACCAACAGAAAACCGACAGGGAGAAAATGAATGTCCGAGAAACTCGACTGGATGGTCGCCCGTGCCCGCGCCGGCAAAATGAACCGCCGCGAATTCATCGGCCGGACCACCGCGATGGGCGTCTCTGCCGCGCTGGCCTCGGCGCTGTTCACTAAAGCGGCCCTGGCCGAGCCGAAAAAGGGCGGCACCCTCCGTGTGGGCCTGGCAGGCGGCGAAAGCACCAATACGCTCGATCCGGCGCTGGCGGCTTCGGTCGTGCCGCAGGTCGGCAATGCGCAATGGGGCGAGCAGCTCGTTGATATGAAGCCGGACGGAACCATTGATTTCCGGATTGGCGAAGAGGTCTCGTCGAGCCCGGATTCGAAAGTCTGGACCTTCAAGATCCGCGAGGGGGTGACCTTCTCGAACGGAGCGCCGGTCACTGCCGAAGACGTGCTTGCGACTTTTAAGCGCCATACCGATGAACAGGCACAGTCGGGCGCGCTCGGGATCGTCAAGGGCATTACCGATATGAAGGCGGAAGGCGACAAGCTGACGCTGACGCTTGATGCGCCTTCGGCTGACCTTCCTTACCTGCTGACCGATTACCACCTGATCATCCAGCCCGGTGGCGGATACGACAATCCCAATGCCGGTATCGGTGCCGGCCCCTATATCCTTGAGACCTTCGAGCCGGGCGTCCGCTACGTATTGCAAAAGAACCCGAACCACTGGGATCCGAATACGGGTCACGCAGATACGGTCGAGATTCTTTCGATCAACGACAACACCGCCCGCACTGCCGCGCTGCAATCGGGTCAGGTTCATATCATAAACCGGATCGACCCGAAAATCGCGCAGCTGCTGGCGGGTGCGCCAGGCGTCGAAGTGCGGCGCGCGGTTGGTCGCGGCCACTATGTCTTTATCATGCATGTCGACACCGCGCCCTTTGACAATAACGATCTGCGCATGGCGCTGAAGCTTGCGGTCAAGCGCGACGAGATGGTGGAAAAGGTGCTCGGCGGGCTTGGCTCTGTGGGCAATGATTTCCCGATCAATGCGGCCTATCCGCTGTTCGACGACAGCATCCCGCAACGCGAATATGACGCGGCGGCGGCCAAGGCGGCTTATGACAAATCCGGCCATGACGGCAGCCCGATCATCCTGCGCACGGCACCGGGTGCTTTCCCCGGCGCGGTTGATGCGGCGAACCTCTTTGCCGCTTCGGCCCAGGCCGCCGGCATTCCGCTGCAGATCCAGCTTGAGCCCGATGACGGCTACTGGACCAATGTCTGGAATGTGCAGCCCTTCTGCGCCAGCTATTGGGGAGGGCGTCCGGTCCAGGATCAGATGTATTCCACCGCTTACCTGTCCACTGCGGAATGGAATGACACCAGGTTTAAGAACGCAAAATTCGACGAGCTGCTGCTGGCGGCACGGGCGGAACTGGACGAGACCAAGCGCAAGGCCGATTACTCGGAAATGGCGCATATTGTCCGGGACGAGGGCGGTCTGATCCTGCCGATGTTCAACGAATTCGTGGCGGGTATCCGGTCCGCGGAAATCGGCGGCTGGGTGGACGATCCGAATGCCGAGATGATGAACTACCGCGCTCCGTCCAAGTGCTGGCTGGTCTGAGGACGCATCGGTGCATCCAATCCTGAAACTTCTGGTCCAGCGCATCGCGCTGGGCCTCGTGCTGCTTTTGGCAGTTTCGGCGGTGATCTTCCTCGGCGTCGAGGCCCTGCCCGGTGATACGGCACAGGCCATTCTCGGCCAGTCCGCGACCCCCCAGGCACTGGAGAACCTGCGCGCGCAGATGGGGCTCGATCAGCCCGCGCTGACGCGCTACTTCAACTGGCTCGGCGGGGTGATGACCGGCGATCTGGGCAAGGCCCTCACCAATGGTGTCGATATCGCGCAGGCCATCGGGCAACGCCTGGGGAATACGCTGTTCCTTGCGGGATGCGCCGCGGTGATCGCGGTGCCGCTGGCGCTGATCCTTGGCGCGGTCGCCGCCCGCTATGCCGGGCGCTGGCCCGATAAGGTGATCTCGGCGATCACCCTGACCACGATCTCGCTGCCGGAATTTGTTGCCGCCTATTTCGTGATTTACCTGCTCACGATCGTCTTCCCGGTCTTCCAGCCCGTCGCCATAGTCTTTCCCGGCATGAGCTTCTGGGCGAAATTGCAGGCCGTGGCTTTGCCGGTCATCGTCCTCGTGATGGTGGTGCTCGCGCATATGATGCGGATGACGCGCGCCGCGATCCTCAATGTCATGCAATCGGCCTATATCGAGACGGCAGAGCTCAAGGGCCTCTCGCCCATGACAATCATCTGGAAACATGCCTTCCCGAATGCGATCGCGCCGGTGATCTCGGTGGTGGCGATCAACCTCGCCTACCTGGTCGTGGGCGTCGTCGTCGTGGAGGTGGTGTTTTCTTACAATGCGCTAGGCCAGTATCTCGTGGACCATGTGACCAAACGTGACCTGCCGGTGGTGCAGGCCGTCGGGCTGATCTTCGCCGCCGTCTATATCGGGCTGAACATCATCGCCGATGTAACCTCGATCATCGCCAACCCGAGACTGAGGCATCCGAAATGAGAATACCGCCCTCAGCCATTATCGGCCTTGTCCTTACCGGCATCTTTGTGTTTTCGGCGATCTTCGCCGATCTGATCATGCCCTATGCCTATGATCTGCCCGTTGGAGGCCAGTGGGAGAGCCCCTCTGCCACGCATTGGTTCGGCACCGACACGATTGGCCGCGACATCCTTTCGCGGCTGATCAAAGGCGGCCAGATAACGATTTTTGTCGCATTGGCGGCCTCGGTCATCTCGTTCTCGATGGGGTCGTTCTTTGGCTTCATGGCGGCAGTCCAGGGCGGCTGGACCGACCAAATCCTGTCGCGCATCTGCGATCTGATGATGGCGATCCCGTCGCTGATCGTGGCGCTGGTGCTGCTGTCCGTCCTGCCGCTGAACCTTACGGTCCTGATCCTTGTGATGGGGGTGCTCGATTCAACCCGCGTCTTCCGTCTCGCCCGCGCGGTCGCGATGGATATTGCGGTGATGGAATATGTCGAAGCGGCGCGCCTGCGCGGGGAAAAAGGCACCTGGGTGATCTTTCGCGAGATCCTGCCCAATGCGCTGTCGCCACTGGTCGCTGAATTCGGCCTCAGGTTCATCTTCGCGGTTCTCTTCATCTCGACGCTTTCTTTCCTTGGTCTTGGCGTGCAGCCGCCGCTGGCCGACTGGGGCGGCATGGTGAAAGAGAACAAGGACGGTCTGACCTACGGGATCTCGGCCGCGCTGGTGCCGGCGCTCGCGATCGCAGCGCTCGCGATTTCGGTCAACCTGGTGGCCGACTGGGTGCTGTCGCGCACCTCCAGCCTGAAAGGAGGCCGCGGATGACCCCTGCCAAACCAAAACACCATGACGGGCCGCTGCTTGAAATCCGTGGTCTCGTGATCGAGGCCACGTCTTACCCGCCGGGCGAGCCGCCAAAGAACGTGACCCTGGTGCATGGCGTCGATGTGACGCTGCAAAAGGGCAAGGTTCTGGGGCTGATCGGCGAATCCGGCGCCGGGAAATCGACCATTGGCCTCTCCTCCATGTCCTATGGCCGTGGTGGCGTGCGGCTGACCGGGGGCGAGATCCTTCTGAACGGGCGCGAGATCCGTACGGCCTCTCCTGCGAGCATGCGCAGGATCAGGGGCAAGGAGGTGACTTACGTTTCGCAATCGGCGGCGGCCTCGTTCAACCCGTCGAAACGGCTGATGGATCAGGTGATCGAGACCTGCCTGTCGCACGGCCTCATGTCGAAATCCGAGGCCCAGGCGCGGGCGATCACCCTGTTTCGCAAGCTCGGCCTGCCCTCGCCCGAGACCATCGGCAACCGCTATCCGCATCAGGTTTCCGGCGGGCAGCTGCAGCGGGTGATGACGGCGATGGCGCTTTGCCCGAAGCCTGATCTGGTGGTGTTTGACGAGCCGACCACGGCGCTGGATGTGACCACCCAGATCGACGTTCTAGCCGCGATCAAAGAGGCGATCCGCGATACAGGTGTCGCCGCCCTTTACATTACGCATGACCTCGCCGTGGTGGCTCAGGTGGCAGACGAGATCATGGTGCTGCGTCATGGCCGCAAGGTCGAACTCGGCACCACCGATCAGATCATCAACCGCCCCACCGAGGATTACACCAAAGCGCTGGTTTCTGTCCGCAGCATCGAGCATGCGGAAAAGCCCGAAGACGCGCCGCTTTTGAAAATCGACTGCGTCACGGCGCGTTATGCCGGGACCAATTTCGATGTTCTGAAGAATATTACGATTGATCTGCCGCCGGGACAGACCCTCGCAGTGGTTGGCGAAAGCGGGTCGGGCAAATCAACGCTGGCGCGGGCGATCACCGGCCTCTTGCCGCCGTCAAAGGGCCGGATCAGTTTTGACGGGCGCCAGCTATCGCCGCCTTTGCCGGGCGCACGCGCGACGATCTGCGCCAGATCCAGATGATCTATCAGATGGCCGATACCGCGATGAACCCGCGCCAGACGGTCGGAACCATCATCGGCAGGCCGCTGGAGTTCTATTTCGGCCTGAAAGGCAGCGCGCGCGACAAGCGGGTGCAGGAGCTTCTCGACCAGATCGAGATGGGCAAAGGCTTTGCCGACCGCTACCCGGCGGAACTGTCGGGCGGTCAGAAACAGCGTGTCTGCATCGCGCGGGCGCTGGCGGCAAAACCGAAGCTGATCATCTGCGACGAGGTCACATCGGCGCTGGATCCGCTGGTGGCGGATGGCATCCTGAAACTGCTGCTGGAACTGCAGGCCGAAACGCAGATGGCCTATCTCTTCATCACCCATGATCTGGCAACCGTGCGCGCCATCGCCGACAAGATCGCAGTGATGTATAAGGGCGAAGTGCGGCGTTACGGGCAGAAGAGCGATGTACTGGCACCGCCCTTCGACGATTACACCGACCTGCTGCTGTCCTCGGTGCCAGAGATGGAACTGGGCTGGCTGGAGGGCGTGCTGGAACACCGTCGTCAGACCGGGATCGGCAAGGCCGGCGCCGGCAACTGATCGGCCAGAAGATACCGCCCGCCTGTCATCAGGCGGGCCGTTTCATGTCAGCCGGCGTAATCGGGTTCCTCGCGGTCGAGGATCGCGCGGATCTCGGACAGATGGGCGTTCGCAAAACCGGGATAGGCCTCCCATTCTGCGGCGGTCTTTTCCGCCACCGCATCCGACATCAGCCGCAGGGGCCGTCCGGTCGACAGGGCACGGATATAGGTCTCGGCAGCGCGCTCAAAGTAATAGAGACGGTTGAAGGCCTCGGCGACCGAGCGACCGATCACCAGCACACCGTGATTGCCCATGATCAGCGTGTGGATCTTGGGATCCGCGAGCAGTTCGGCACAGCGCGCGCCCTCCTCTTCGAACGCCATGCCGCCATAATGGCCATCAACCACCTGGCGGCCATGGAACATCGCGGAATTCTGGTCGATGGCGGGCAGATGCGAGTCTTCAAGCGCCGCCAGCACCGTCGCATGGACCGAATGGACATGCATCACACAGACCGCATGCGGACAGGCGCGGTGAATGGCGCCATGCAGCCCCCAGGCGGTCGGGTCCGGCGCATCGGGGCGCTGCATCGTATCGGGGTCTTCCGCGTCGATCTCGACCAGCGAGGTGGCGGTGATGCGCGAGAAATGCCGCCCGTTCGGATTGATCAGGAACCGGGTTCCGCCCGGGTTCACCGCCAGCGAAAAATGGTTCGCCACCGCCTCATGCATATTGAGCCGCACCGTCCAGCGGAAGGCCGCTGCAAGGTCGCAGCGCTGGATCTCATGGGTCAGATTACTGTGCTGGTTCATCTCCGCCTCCCTGCTGTCATTGATGCGGGCAGCCTGCACGGAGCCGTCCCCACAATCAAGATGGCAGCATCAAGGCAGATCTGACGCGGAAATTCCTGAATCCGCCCCTGAAATCAGCGCAATCAGCCAGCAAGATCACATGAGACAGAGAATTTCCTCCCGGCATCCGATCACCCCCACATCCCCGGAATTTCCCCATGCAGGCTTATCACTCCTTTGACTTTGGCGGCGCCGTCAGGATCGGTCATGCGTTTCGGGTGCTCTGCGTCACCGGCACCGAGGCCGCGCCCCTTGCCGCACGGCTGGGCGCTCTGGGGGGGCGGATCGAAACCGAAGCCGAGCTTTACGCTGCACTCTCGGTCGTGATCGACGATCCGGGCGGCTGCGATGTGGTGGTGTTCGACTGCGACAGTCTGGGCGCAGATAATGTGGCTCAGGTGGTCACGCGCACCCTCAGGGCGGTCCAGTCGCGGCTGCCGGTGGTGTTGATCAGCGCCGGTTTCCCGACCCATGTCTTCCCAGACGCCCGTGAAGAGCCGATCCTGCTGCGGGCACCGGTTTCGGATCTGAGCCTGCGGATCGGCTGCGAACATGCGCTGCGTGATCTGACCCGCTGGGCAGCCGCCTGAGGCCCCCCCTGCCCGGGCTGTCTCCAGAACGGGTCTGAACCAGTACGCGGCATACAAATAAAAAAGGCGGTCCCGCGGGCCGCCCTTTCTGTTTCGACTGGCGCCTGAAGGCTTATGCCAGTGCGATATTGATCGCGGATTCGCGACCGTCACGGCCGGCTTCGATGTCGAAGGTCACAGCCTGGCCGTCTTTCAGACCGCGCAGACCGGCGCGCTCCAGCGCGGTGATGTGAACGAAGACGTCTTTCTTGCCACCCTCGGGGCGATGAAGCCAAAACCTTTGGTTTCATTGAACCATTTCACGGTGCCATTTGCCATCGTGAGCTCTCCTGATCGTATCTCCGCCCACGTTATGTGGCGGACTGGCGCAGTCAGCTTTTTAGTCGATGGCTGTAGGCCGTTTGGCGGAGACAGGTCGAAAGAAGATAACGTCGCAACTGTCCTATGCCCCGAAATGCAGGAAAGGGCAAGTGAAAGCTGGGCTTTGCGCGGTTTACCGGCGGATCACGGCGGGCAACCGCCGCACCCTCGGCGCCCTGAAATCTGCCGCAGGTTGCCCTGGGTCGGAGCCTCAGGGTGAGAGCCCGAGGCTTCCCGGGTAAGGGCGCCGGGTGCGTGGGGAGCGGCGATTAAAGAGGCAAGGCCTTTCAGGTCCAAAACGGCGTTCTCACGACGTCACCTTGCTGCCATCGCAGGTCAGATCTGACGCCAGGGTCAGACCGACAGGCTCAGGCCCCGTCGGTTCAGAGGTCGCGACGCGGCAGCGGTGCGTAAAGGCCCGCCAGAAGCGTTGTCCCGGGCGCGAGAGTGATCCAGAGAGGCAGAGTGCCTGGAAACCCTGAGCCGAGGACCGGCGCGCCGGGGCCATTCAGGAAGCGGACCACTCCGCCAGAGATCAATGTCACGAGTGCCATGGCCTGCTGCCGCTGTCTGTGTGAACGGTCCGCAAACCCTGCCCTTCCCGCAAATAATGTGCGGACAGTTCGGACATTTGTGGCGGGGACATTTGTAGGGCTTTGCAGGGCAGTGAGGTGATCATCATGCGGCGGATCCGCTGCCGCTTTGCACCATGCTTGCCCAGAGGGCTGGCCTGCATTGTCAGGCAGGCCAGCTCTGGTCAGGGAAGCCTCAGGTCAGAGAAACCTGAGGTCAGGGTCTGGCCTTACCCGGATCAGAATACGTCAAACAGATAGAGAATAATGATGATCGGGATCGGGATACCCAGCAACCAGGCGCCAATTCCTTTCATGATGATCTCCTTTCGCATTGGTTCCAGGACAGAGATCTAACGCGTTCAACCGCCGGGGGTTCCCGGCGCTGGCGATCAGCGGCATTCCTCCGCCTGCCAGGTGCCGCGCAGGAAGGCCCCGATCCGCCCGACGATACGCGGATGAGTGACCAGCATCAGATGACCGCCGCCGGGGACAACGCAGAGGGTGGCATCCAGCCGTCTCGCAAGCCGCCCCACCCCGCCCGGGGAAAACACCGGATCGACACTGCCATGCAGGAAAAGGATACTGGCCCCCGACCGGAGGGCGGCGGGCGACAGGGTCCAGCCCAGAAGATCGCCGGTATGTGCCCGGCCGAGGCCCTTCACGGGCAGGATCAGGTGATCGCGGTCCCGTGCCGCCCGTCTTTCGGCCAGGCGCCTGATCGTCGGGTCCTTGCGCCAGCCATAGCCATAAAGCAGCACCTTGTAATATTCGCCCCAGACCGCGCGCGGCGCCAGTGATCCCGCCGTCAGCGCCGACGCCCCGACCGCCAGCATGCCGCGTGCCCCGGATTCGTAGGCGCCGGGGAAAGGTGTCACCCCAGACAGGACCACGACGCGAACGGAGCGCTGCGGTCCGATCCTGCCCGCCGCCTCGATGGCAATAGCACCGCCGGTGGAAAAGCCGAGGATCTCGATCCGGGCCCCGGGATACTGCGCCGCATGGCGCGCGATGGCAGCCGCGACCTGTGCCACGCGCATCGGCGGGTCGATCGGCTGGCCTTCGAGCCCCGGAAAGCGGTACTCCATCACCAGATGGCCCGACCCCGAAGGCCGGCGCAGCGTACCGAAGATACGCGCAGTCGAAAGCGCACCGGGGATGAGATAGGTGATCCGCTCTGGACGGCCCTTGCCCCGTGCAACCTCGTGGATCAGCGCCGCAGGCCCCGGAGCGGTCGCCGCCGCACTGAGCGCCCCGTGCTCCGGCTGTGGCGTCACCTCAGCGGGCTGACGCGCCGGGCCGCAACCGGCCAGAAAAAGCCCCATGGCCGCAACAAGACAGGCCCGCGGCCACCAAGAGGCCCGCCCGCTGCGCGCCCCCCCCTCCGGCCCGGCACCCTGCCTGTCGTTTACCACATTGCCGCGCTGCATCACCCGGACCGTCCAGCCTCACCCCCTGGCGATCCTGCCGGTGCCATTGCCCCGGCGCAACCGCGCATCTTCGGCCTCCCGCCGGTCCTTGCCACACAATCCTGCGAGGCTGCCGCCTTGTGCTGCAGCCGCCCCGCCTCACCCCGGGAAATTCCCCGGCACATGCCGGTTCCGGCGCGTGTCTGATCGGCGTATCGCGCCGCGCCCGCCTTGCCCCCGCGCGTCCGGATCGCTACATGAGGGCCAATCCTGCCCAATTCCTGCCCCCATTCCGGCACGGAAATCCCATTCGGAGCGACCTCATGGCCAGCTATCAATATGTCTATCACATGGACGGCGTCTCGAAGACCTATCCCGGCGGGAAGAAGGTTTTCGAAAACATCCATCTGAACTTTCTGCCCGGCGTCAAAATCGGTGTCGTCGGTGTCAACGGCGCCGGTAAATCGACGCTGCTGAAGGTCATGGCTGGCCTCGACAAGGATTTCCAGGGCGAGGCCTGGGCCGCCAAGGGCGCGAAAGTCGGCTATCTGCCGCAGGAGCCGCAGCTCGACGAGACGCTGAATGTGCGTGAAAACGTCAAGCTGGGCGTTGCTGAAAAACAGGCGAAGCTCGACCGCTATAACGAAGTGGCGATGAACTATTCCGACGAGACCGCCGATGAGATGGCGCGCCTCCAGGATGAGATCGATGCCGAGAACCTCTGGGATCTCGAGAGCAAGATCGACATTGCGATGGAAGCGCTCCGCTGCCCGCCCGATGATGCCGATGTCTCGACCCTTTCGGGCGGCGAGCGTCGCCGTGTGGCTTTGTGCAAGCTCTTGCTCGAAGAGCCCGACATGCTGCTCCTCGACGAGCCGACCAACCACCTTGACGCCGAGACCATCGCCTGGCTGCAAAAGCACCTGATCGAGTATAAGGGCACCATTCTGACGGTCACCCATGACCGCTACTTCCTCGACGATATCACGACCTGGATTCTCGAGCTGGAACGCGGCCGTGGCCTGCCGCATGAGGGCAATTATTCGTCCTGGCTGGAAGCCAAGGCCAAGCGCATGGCGCAGGAAGCCCGTGAGGACAAGGCCAAGCAAAAGGTCATGGAGAAGGAACTCGAATGGATCCGGCAGGGTGCGAAAGCCCGCCAGACCAAATCGAAAGCCCGTATCCAGGCCTATGACAAGCTGGTCGATGAGGCATCGCTTAAAGACCGGGTGGGCAAGGCCCAGATCGTCATCCCGAACGGCCCGCGCCTTGGCGGCAAGGTGATCGAGGTCGAGGGTCTGAAAAAGGCGATGGGCGACAAGCTCCTGATCGAGGATCTGAGCTTCATGCTGCCGCCCGGTGGCATCATCGGCGTGATCGGCCCGAACGGCGCCGGGAAATCGACCCTCTTCAAGATGCTGGTCGGCCTTGAACAGCCGGATGAGGGCACCGTCAAGCTGGGCGATACGGTGAAACTGTCTTACGTCGACCAGTCGCGCGATGCGCTCGACCCGGACAAGAACGTCTGGGAGGAAATCTCGGGCGGGGCAGAGATCATCCATCTCGGCGATGCGCAGATCTCCAGCCGGAACTATGTCGGCGCCTTCAACTTCAAGGGCACCGATCAGCAGAAGAAGGTCGGCCTTTTGTCAGGCGGTGAGCGCAACCGCGTCCACCTCGCGAAACTGCTGAAATCGGGCGGCAACCTGCTTCTGCTCGATGAGCCGACCAACGATCTCGACGTGGAAACGCTCCAGGCGCTGGAAGCGGCGATCGAAGATTTCGCGGGCTGTGCGGTGATCATCAGCCACGACCGTTTCTTCCTCGACCGGCTCTGCACCCATATCCTGGCCTTTGAAGGCGACGCGCATGTCGAATTCTTCGAGGGCAACTTCGATGACTACGAGAAAGACAAGATCCGTCGTCTTGGCGTCGATGCGGCGGCTCCGAAACGGGTGAAATACAAGAAATTCACCCGCTGATACCGGCGATCTGCATCAAAGCCGCTCCCGATCCGGCAGGATCGGGAGCGGCTTTTTTTGATTTTAAAGAACCAGCGCATGGCTTTCGTAGCTCACGGTGCAACAGCCTGTTTCTGCTGCAAAGCGTGACACCTGGAAGAGGAAGCCCTCGTCGCCTCCTCCCCGACCCACGGCATCCATCGACAAAAACCCGTCGTGCAGGCCAGGCGCACGGGTCACAGCCCCTGAGCTCAGGCCGCTGCTCGCAAACCGATCATCCCCCCTCACATCTGAAGCCCCCTGGAAAGTCCAGGCCTCGCGCAGTCATCTGCCCCTCCTCTCCGGCTTCGAGAGGCAGGCATGACTGTCAACCAGATCGCGGAAGGATCCCGTCACCATGTCCTGCGGCAAGACCAAATGCCCGGGCACGGGATCCGGGCCCTTGCGGCACGATGCCTGCCTCACTCCCAATCGAAAGCCACCCCTCCCCCTCGCGCCGGGCGCAACCGTGACTGTTTTTCAGGATCCACTGACCGCGCCGGATCCTCGCAACAGGCACGCCCGCAGACGCCCGCAGATCAGCGGCTTACCCCCGGACGCCCCCGCTGACCCGATCCATCAATTCGTGACGCAAGGCGCCTTTTTCCTCTTGCACCTCCCCCAAGCCCAGACTAAATAACGCCGCATCGCAGACGTGATGTCAGCGATACCTCAAGGTGGGGCCATAGCTCAGCTGGGAGAGCGCTTGAATGGCATTCAAGAGGTCAGGAGTTCGATCCTCCTTGGCTCCACCAATTAAAACATGGCAAGTGCCAGATAGATTTTCCATTAATGACAGTGGATTGTCCATTTTGTTGGATAATTGACTTCATTGAAGAAGTCCGAAGCCGGTAGAGCTCGCTCTTCTGGCTTTTTTCATGTGCGCGAACGAGCTCGAGTGGCAGACCTTATCGTACATGCTCGACCACAATCCCGTGGGGTGGCGGCACCCATGCGACAGATCCGGCCCTTTGCGGACGTTCGACTTCCCGCGGCGCTGCATTGCCGCATTCCCGGAAGCGGACGGTCGTTTTGCTCCGCAGCAAACACCCGGAGAGCGTGACGGCGATGCGGGATAGAGCTGCCGTTCGCCACACCGGCAAAAATCACTTGATGCAACGAGACCTACAGGCGGCGGGGTGGCGCTACATGAAGGAAGTTGATTGAGGGCAACTGGGTTCCCCTATAGTTATACATGGTTGAGATCTTCTCGTGTGAGTTTGATCTCTATCCGCCGTGGGTAAGGGCGTTTTGTGCAAGTGTTTGACATAGAGCAACTATGTAGCAAGATGCCTCCAGCACACAAAAGCAATCGACAAGGCCAGTCATGAAAAATCAAATTTTCATCGCGCACGAAGTTCCTGAAGAAACAATCGAGGAACTTCTCGAGTCTGGAGATGTTCAGGCGTTTGTCAGTCTTCTTCAGCCTCTTGAAAAGCATATACAAATATTCGCAGATGGAAAGACTGGCGCCCTATACTGTGAATGTCATGTAATGGCTGGTACCCTAGTCGCCCACACAACGCCTGATACTCCATTGGATCCGGACGCATCTCCTGACTATCGGGCCAATCGTGATCTCGTTGAAGATCATGCAGCTTACACCCAGATGCTTCTCGATGCGCAGCAGGGAAGAACTTTTAGTAACATCGTATGTGAGTTCATCGCGGGTGATGCAAAGCCACTAAAGGTTGTCGGTGGCCAGCACCGTTTCGGTGCGATTGAGTCCGCCTACAAAGATGGAAACGTAAATGGTATACATGGCGTGAAGGTCTATTTCGCCTTGGATACTGAGCAAAGGCTGGATGTTCAGGTTATTTCCAATACAAATATCGAAGTGTCTCGTGACCTTTTGGATCGGATGTTTGAAACAGTAAACGGGGCTGAACTAAGAGCCTGGTGTCAAAAAGTTGGGTTCTTGGGGAAGAAGGAAGATTTCGCTGATAAGAGGAAGCGCGGCGGAACGATATCGGTGCGCCAAGCTCGCACCTTTGTGATAAACCACTTTCTGGGCCGAGAGAAGAAGGATCTGGAATTTGATCAGACCGAAACCGTTCCGCATGTCGCCAAAACTGGCGTCCGAATTGTGCCTGAGTGGGAAAGGATCAAAAAGCAGTACCCTGAACTCTGGAATGACCCAGTTCTGGAAAAGGCCGGAAAAGAGTTTCAAGCTTTAGTTGATAAACAACGCAAAGCCTTCGTAAAGACGGGTTCGACAAAAACCAGCAATCCAGATTTTGCAGAGAAGGCTATGAACGAAGCCGTACTTGCGGCATGGTCCTTTGTAACCGGTATCCTATCGGGGAACCCGGTACGTTTGCAAAAGCACTTTGATCTAAAGGATAAAGGAAAACCAGACCCTTTGCGGGCGGCCCTTTTGATCAAGGGCAGGCATATGACGGACCCCGAACAGTATCGAGGCCTGGGTTACAGGACTGACCCCAAAGAGAGGGGCAGATTCGTGGAGCTATTCTGGATTCAGGCAGAAAAGGGAGGGGGGTTCTCTGACAAGATGATTTCGGCCGCCATAGCCGCATATCATGCCAAAACAGCGATTTTGGACGCGAAGGCGAAGAAAGAAGCCATTTGATGGATCCGATTGTTTCTGATGCAAACCGGCGATTTGAGTTTTCGAAGGCATTGCTGGACCGTGCAAAAAAAGCCAGTGACCCAGAGACTGAAAAATCCTTTTCTGAGATGGCAATAGCGGCCGCCTTTTCTTGCCTCGAAGGGATGCTCACTCATATATTTGAGCATTTTATTGAGAGTAAGGGATTCGATGTCTTTGAGCAATCGATCATGCAGGAAAAAGCGGTTAAGCTGGTTCGCGGCCGCCCATGCCTCAGTGAGCAAAGGTTTCAGTCTATTGACGATAGGCTTCAGTATCTTTTCTGGAGGTTTTCAGGTGAGGATTTCGATAGAGGAAAGGCGTGGTGGCCGAATTTCGCGAATGCTGTAAATATCCGCAACGGGATTATGCATCCAAAGAAGGAGGGTATGGTAAAATCCCGAGATGCGGAGCAAGCAGTGTTGGCGATTATTGACGCGCTAGATGATCTCATGTTGACCGTGTTCGGAACAAAGTGGCCAAAGGCAAACAAAGGAATTGTGCCTAGCTTTGAAATATAGTGCTCGTATCCCTGATGTAATTCTTTTGTGCAGCGCGCGCACATCTGTGCGCACTTAGGTCTCTAAGCTTATCTCAGCTACTTTGTTCGCGCTTTCCTCTGCGCAAGCGAACGGAGCAGATTGGCTGCGGTCTGCACGACCTTCCGCTCTGGGCTCCGAGCGACATGCTGCGGCACAGAACTGGCAGGTTCGGGGCCGTCACCCGTCCAAGCGCCCAGGGCATGCGAGCGCGGCCCTTACCTGCCGGTCGTGGCTGCTTCATGCTGCAATGCGGCATTTCCCGAAGCCGCCGTTCTGACGGTGCCGCGGCAAAGCCCATAGCCGATATTATTTTCTGCGCATGATGCCACACAGATGGTAGGGAGGTGTAGAGGAGTGTGGGAACCTAAGAATATGGATTCACTACAATTTGAGATTGCCCGCTTTCTGGCCTCCAAGGCTGCGCTTGGGCAAAGGACAACGTATCAGGAAGTAGGGGAAGCGGTCGGATGGAACCATCCGAACGGGCGCGGCCTGGGTGCCCATCTCGAAGTTATTCTCCTTTACCTCGCCGAAAAGAAGCTGCCTCCTCTGACGACAGTGCTCGTCAGGAAAGGTGAGCGCCATCCGCATGAAGACGCGATGGAATACATTCGCAAGGTCCTCGGCGACATAGACATTGAGGCGGCCCAGCAAGGGGTCTTTGCCTTTGATTGGGCGAGTGTGCCGGAGCTACAGTCCGACCCGACCAAGTTCCCCGATGGTCGCGAAGTCTGGCTGACTTCGTTCTGGGGTTTCAATCCTTCGCAATGGGGATGCATCGGCTTTGCCGACGAAGCCAAACGCAACCGTTTCTTGACTCAGTCACGACCGGGCACCTTGGTCGCGATCTATGTGACGAAGGGCAAAGGCCCCGAGGACATGCGCGGCAAGGTCGTTGGCGTGCTGGAACTCTCGCACGAGGCGGGCCACGCGCAAAACTACATTTCGGGTGATCGCTGGCGGGAGAAAGAGCTTGATCCCACTTCACAGGGTAAATGGCTATGTGCCGTCAAAGCCACTCGCGCCTGGAGCATCGTGCCGGAAGACTGGAAGCGCGTGGAGGACATATTTCCGGAGGCCTATAACAGCGCCCACCCCGAGTTTATCGGCGCAAGCGGAGTGAAAGTCGGGACAGAAGAAGCCGAGAAACTTTTCCGACTGGACGTGCAAGAGGTCCATGTCTATGGCAGCACCGCTGCTGCCGATCCGACTATCCAGACGCTGAAAAGCGCGCTCTCACCAAGCCGCGCCGTGCCTCCGCCTGCGGCACCCTACACGGTCGGCGAGACTGACGGGCCGAAATTTCTCTACATCCTTAAGCTAGATGGAGACGTTGCGGCGTATCTCGGATGCCCTGCGGCCGATGTCGAGGAACAATCAATCATCAAGGTGGGGTTTTCGAAAAGCCCGCTCGCGCGCAGGAACCAGATTCAAAGCGCTTACCCGGCGGGTTCGTTCCAGTGGCAGGTGTTGTTCCCTGTGCAGATGCCCGATGAAGCACCATACGCCAATGCTGCGGTCGCCATTGTTGGCGAAGACGCGATGAAAAAACGGCTGGTCGATGAGAAAGCCAAGGTTCTGGGCGGCGAATTTTTCCTCGCCGAAGACTGGCTCCTTCACATAACGTGGACGGCTGGAAATCATGCAGCGCAGCGGGCTCAAGATGAGTACGAGTCTGAATCTGAAATCTAAAACTGAGAGCGTTTTCTATAGGCAGAGCTCGGCCCCGTGGCTTCTAACTTGGGAGAATTTCCAACGCGGGCCGACTGACCACCAATCCGCGGATTTGCGCTCATCGGTAATCACAAGCCGCCTGAGTATTGGAGGCCCCGGTTTTGGACGGCAGTTCCACATTAGAGGGCGTGCCCAAGGCGAAAAAAAATGACAACCAGTACCGCAAGTCTTGAGATCAACCTTCGTCCTATTCGGCTAGGATTCCTTGTAGATCCACTCGATAGGCGAACGCTTTCTGAGGTTGCAAGGATCGCGACCTGCCAATGGGGCGGCATCGCCTGTCCGATTATCCCTATCATGGATGCCCTTCCACCGACTTGGTGCGAGGCCAACCTTACCAATCCCGATCCGAACGAGCTGACGCGTGGCCTGCTAAGTTTCTTTGAGCCGGATCTGCTTGTGGAGACCTGTGCTGGCCAGCTCGAACGCATAGATCCGCATGCCAGTGATCGCTACGAGCGTCATCCGAATCTGGGCCATGGCGTGTTCGTGCAAGTTGAGGATACCGTGAGTAAGATGCGGGACGTCGGTGTGACGATGGACCACGTCTATGCCTACTTACATCAGAAGGAGTTCCAGTTCGAAAGACGTACCCCACGCAAGTTGTTGCGCTTTGGGGTCGGGGATGAGGTCGGACAGGCCTTCTTCGAGATGGCCTACGGGATGTTTCCGGATCGCCCTGACTTCGCTGGGATTGAGGCGACATATGAGCGAGCCTTCGATGCACAATTGGTTCCGCCAGATGTCGAAACCTGGAAGGTCATGGAACGGCAGGAGGCGATGTGCCCATTCGACGTCACTCTCCACGGGACGGAGCGCTTCTTCCAAAGGTCGTGGGGCAAGACTATTTTTATCTTCGATCCATTCAGCGGCCCTGACATAATCGACTTCTGGAACTTGCGCCTTTTCCGGCGGGACGTCGTACCGGTCAACGTCCATTGGCTCAAAGGTTCGCGCGATCTCGTTGTCGACCTAATCCGCCGGAAACACCGACCGCTGCCCAACAACGCCAGCGGGCTGATGATCCACACGACGATCCAGCTTGGGCGGTCGCTCGACCCTGCAATCATCGAAGTCTTGCGCTTGTCAGAAGCCGGCCTTCCCGATGGCAGCTACGCGATCAAGACTTGGTATGATCCGATATGGCAGTTGGAAGATTCGGGTCTGTCCAGCCGACCAGAGCCTTCGTACCTTTCAGCAGAGCGTAGGGACGTTGAGGTCCCGCTCGACGATCGGTGGGCTGTGCAGGTTCCCCACATCGCCCCACCGTACCTGCGCCAGACGCGCAACCTAGACGCCGGTTGGGTAAACACGATCAGTCACCGGTTTTACGGTTCCAACGATGACCGGGCGGATGCGATGCCGTCCGCTGCAGTGGACCGCAACCGCGCCTATCCTCCCCAGTCCGAGATGATGGACCAGCGCCCAACGCGCGAGGGATGGCTTACTTTCCATTCCTACAGCCAAGGCGGGCACTCAATCCGGCTGCCCTTCATGCGCGATGTCATCAAGGCGTGGCTATCTGCTCAGCGTATTGAGGCCGCACCGTCCGATGCCGGGCGAGTGGCCCACAGTATGCTGACCACCTTGGGCGGCCTTAACCGGAGCCGCATCATCGGCCACGAGGCGGTCCTGCGCCAGTTCGACCGTATGGCGCACAGTCGACGGGAAATCGGGGACGGCGAGGTCGAAGACGTGCCTTTTCGAACCGCTACCGTCGATCAGTTACAGCCCATGTTGCGTGCAATCCGGGCACGTTGGGTGCGGCCTGCAACGCTGCAACCTTTCGTCGACATCGGAGCTCTCCGGCTCGGCCTATCTGTCCAATGCGACCACTGCGGCAAATGGAACTGGTATGATCTTGACCAAGTCGGCGCGCAGGTCACTTGCGAGCGGTGCCTCTCCATCTTTTCCTTCCCTCAAGGCCAACTGCCACCAAGGACGGCTTGGCGATATCGCGTTGTCGGCCCCTACGCTGTCCCAAATCTCGCCGGCGGCTCCTACACCTGCTTGTTGACGCTGAATTTTCTGCGCCAAGCCTTCGGTAGAGCGCCAGCGATGACCTTCACCACGGCGCTCGATTTGACGAGGGACGGCCAGCAGCTTGAGACCGATTTTTTCGCTTGGCATGACCGGGACATCGGAGGGCGACGTCTTGCCGGGCCGAACCTGCTGGTCGGGGAGTGCAAAGGCTTTGCTGAAGACGCCTTCAAGCAGGCCGATGTCGACCGCCTTCGCCGCCTCGGCGAATGGCTGCCTGGAGCCTATCTCATTGCAGCTTGCCTGAAGAGCGTGCTGTCGGATGAGGAAAAAGGGCGTCTCGTTGATCTTTGTCGATGGGGATGGGCACGCCCGAGCACGGATGGAAACCCTGCCTCGCCCGTCATTGTTATCACCGGGGCCGATCTCTTCGACCCTGACGGAATGGAGCGAAGGTTAGATAGAATGCCCGACCCGGGCAACACGGCAAAGTCAGGCCCATGGAATCTATTGGAGTTCGCCGCCGCGACACAGAAAGGCTACCTTGACCTCGCAGACGAGGAATTGGTTGACATGCGTTACGGAAGACAGGTCAATGTCCGGGGCTAGGGTCAGGACCCATTGATGTTGGGGTTTCAGTCTGATTCAGGCTCCGCAAGGAGACTGATGAATGAGCAACCTTTACTGGCTGACGGATGCGCAGATGGCGCGTCTTGAGCCGTTTTTTCCGAAGAGTCATGGAAAGCCGCGTGTCGATGATCGTCGCGTTTTGAGCGGTATTATATTTATAAATCGCAATGGGTTACGGTGGCGAGATGCACCCAGGGAATACGGTCCTGCGAAAACCCTCTACAACCGATGGAAGCGGTGGAGCGACCGGGGTGTGTTCGCCCGCATGATGCATGGCCTGGCGGCAGAGGCGGCGGTTCCGACGACGGTGATGATCGACGCCACATATTTGAAGGCGCACCGCACGGCCTCCAGCCTGCGGATAAAAAAGGGGGCGCAGACGACAGACGGGGGCGCGCAATCGGTCGAACCAAAGGCGGGATGAACAGCAAACTGCACGCCGTGGCTGACACGACGGGACGCCCGATCCGGTTCTTCATGACCGCAGGCCAGGTCAGTGACTACACTGGGGCCGCCGCGTTGCTGAGCGGCCTGCCACCCGCTGACTGGCTGCTTGCAGACCGTGGATACGATGCAGACTGGTTCCGAGAGGCCTTAAAAGACAAGGGGATAAAGCCGTGCATCCCGGGCAGGAAATCCCGAGCCAAGCCCGTCAAATATGACAAACGCCGCTACAAGCGCCGAAATCGGATCGAGATCATGTTCGGCAGACTGAAGGACTGGCGGCGGGTCGCAACGCGATATGACAGGTGCCCAAAGGTGTTCCTCTCGGCAATCGCCCTCGCCGCAACCATCATCTTCTGGCTATGAAACAACAACGAGTCCTGACCCTAGTTTGGTCGCAATAGTAGTCGACGCTCGGCTCCTGAAATCATCAGTTTCCTCACCACACCCCGCCAGCCAGCGGGGCTTTTTCACATCCAAACATGGAGATCGACATGAGCAAGATTGCTCTGGTGATCGGGCATAACGCCCGGTCACAGGGTGCTGTCCGCGTGACGGACAAGCGCACCGAATATGACATCAACTCTGACCTCGCGGTGGCGATCCGGGATCTGGACCCGGCGCGCTATGTGATCGTGCGCCGCACGGCTGGCAGCGGTGAGATCGGTCGCGCCTATGCCGAGGTTGACCGGCTGGGTGTCGCGGCCTCGGTCGAGCTGCATTTCAACAGCGCGGAAGCCGCCAGCGCCACCGGCACCGAAACCCTGACCAGCGGCACCACAAACAGCGCCCGCCTCGCGCGCGGTGTCCAGGCCGGAATGGTCCGCGCCCTCGGCCTGCGGGATCGCGGCGTCAAGATCATTGCGAAGAACGGCCGGGGCGGTGCCTCGCTCTGGACCGGCAAACCGCCGGCCATCCTGATCGAGCCGTATTTCGGCAGCAACCCGGGCGACTGCGCCGCGGCTGACCGCGCCGATCTCTTCCTTCTGGGGGAGCTGCGCCAGCAGGTCTGGCAGCATCGGGCTGTCGCCTTGTCGACCGGACGTAAATTCGACGGCCCGGACATCGCCGCTCTGCGCCTCCATGCCAATATGGACCTTGCGCCACTGCCTGCGGCGCGACGCGCCATGTTTGCGCGCCTGCCACTCCCTGCGTCGGACTTACGCGGCTGCACTGCAGCCACGATTCCTCCTCACGCCGCGGAACCTGATGCCCCTCGCCGGTTCGCTCGAACCGGTGGCGCTTCACCGGCTCGATGTCGACCAACAGGGTCACGGGACCGTCCGGGCGGCGGCAGGGGATCTGCACCACAATCCGTGCCTGACGTCGGCAGAGCCTGGAATAGTCCGGAACAGGCCAGGCCAATCCCGCCATCCCGATCAGGCTGGCGACCAGCCCCACCGTTTGCCGCACTGGCAGGCCGAACACCACCTTCGGCGTAAGGCCAATCGTCGGGAAAACAGTCCCCCGGACTGTTTCCTGATCCTCCTCATATCTGGATCGCGCTCTCTGAGAAGTTCTCAGGGGGACCGCGCCTGCCAGTCTTCGCAGCGTTCCAGACCAGCGCCGGATCGAACCAGATCGAGAGCCAGCCGCGGCGGCGGAGGGCCGCATTGTAGTCAGGCCAGTTCGTCCTGCGCTAGCGGGGAGAAGAGGGCTTCGGCATAGCCATAGCCTAACAGCCGCGATGCACCACGTGAATCCTCCTCGCCGATAAGTGCAACAACGCCGTCTGGAGGTGACCGATGATGGCCCAGCTGCGGGGCGTTGTCATTTCGGGTCAACCGTTGGGGAACATGGGGCCAAGGGCTGTTCCCCGGCCAAAGGCCAGAACCAGCATTCGCGCAACAGGGATGATAGTCCGCTCAGCAACTCAGTGAGCGGCAGGATCAAGGTGATGTGCGGACGCGTGGTCGATCTGGCCCTGAGATCCGAGGGGCTGGACACGAGCTGGCTCAAGATCACTCCGATCCCCCGCCGGTTCAACGTCAAGCCGACCGAGCCGCTGCTAATCCTCGGCAAGCAGTCCCTTGGGGCCATGCTCGCGCGCTGGTGGCTGATCCCCCCATGGTTCGACGGCCAGGAGGCGAAGGATCGGAAGGCGACGACCTTTAACGCCCGGATCGAGGAGGCGCGGGAGAATCCCGCCTTCCGCCGCGTCTGGCGGCACGGGCGCTGCCAGATGCCGGTCGGCGGCTCCTATGAATTGACCGGGGCGATGGCCCCCGGCAGCAGTATTTCATCCTCTCGGGCAGGGAACGAAGAAACCCTGTTCCTGGCTGGTGGATGCCCCACATCGCGCCCCCCAACACCATCGGCGACTGGATCCAGGTCCAAAATATCCGACGCCCGCATCAGCCACTTGCCATGCGGGCGCCATAATCGTTATTAATATCAGTATTACATCTGAAAAATGACGCGGCGGGGGCCAATACGATCCTGCACCCCGCGCCCTCAGCGCCCCTTCCAGACCGGGTCGCGTTTCTCGGCGAAGGCTTTCGCGCCTTCCAGCTGGTCTTCCGAAGAATAGAGCCGGTCCACCGTCGGCATCAGGCGTTTGGTGATGCGGTTCAGCGCGTCCTGGAAGCGCATGTTTTCCGCTTCGCGTACCACTTCCTTGATGGCGGCATAGACCAGCGGCGGGCCGGATTCCAAAAGCCGCGCCAGCTCCCATGCCTTCGGCAGCAGCTCATCCGGCTCGCAGATCTCCTTGATAAGGCCCCAGCGGAAGGCCTCTTCGGCGTCGAACCAGCGGCCCGTGAGCAGCAGATCCATTGCCACATGATAGGGGATGCGTTTGGGCAGTTTGATCGAGGCCGCATCGGCGACCGTGCCCGAACGGATTTCCGGCAGCGCGAAGGTCGCTGACTTTGAGGCCAGGATCAGATCCCCCGAAAGCGCGAGTTCCAGCCCGCCACCGCAGCAGATGCCCTGTACCGCGACGATCACCGGCTTGTTGAGATTGGGCAGCTCCTGCAACCCGCCAAAGCCGCCAACGCCGTAATCGCCGTCCACGGCATCGCCCTCGGCGGCGGCTTTCAGATCCCAGCCCGGGCAGAAGAATTTCTCGCCGGTCGAGCGCAGGATACAGATGCGCAGGCTGTCATCATCGCGGAAGTCGCGGAAGACGAGGCCCATGACGCGGCTCGTCTTCAGGCTGATCGCATTGGCCTTGGGCGCGTCGAGCGTCACCTCAAGAATGGCGCCCTCGCGCCGGGTTTTCACCGGGCCTTCGTCCCGCATCTGCATCTCGGCCATCATTCTCTCCGTATCAGGGCATCCACCGCCACTGCGCCCGTTTCGCGCAAAAGCACCGGATTGATTTCAATTTCTTCCAGACTGTCATCGCCTGCCATCAGATGGCCCAGCCGGACGGCAATCGTGGCAAATGCCGCGACATCCGCCTTTGGCCGGCCGCGATAGCCGTCGAGCAGCGGCCAGAGCCGCAGGCGCCGCATCGCGGTCAGGATCTGCGCCTCATCCGCGGGCCAGACCAGGGTGACGGTATCCGCCAGCACTTCCGCCGTGACACCGCCCATACCAATGGTCAGGGTCAGGCCGTAAACCGGATCGCGGCCGATCCCGAGAAGCATCTCGGCGATGATCCCCGTCACCATTTCCTCGGCGAGATATCCGGTGGCACCGGGCATCTCTGCCTCACCCTCCAGCGAGGCAAGGCCAAGCCGCACCGCGCCCGCCTCGGTCTTATGCGCGAAACCAAGACCCTTGAGCGCGATGGGCGCCGTCAGACCCGTCGCCTGCGCCTGCACCTCGGCAAGCGTGGCGCCGGTCACTGCGCGCGGCACCGGGATGCCGGCTGCCGCCAGCAGCGCCTTGCCCTCGGCCTCGGTCAAAAGCCTGGTCTCGCGTGGGGCGAGGGCTTTGACCGGCTCCCAGCCGGGGGCGCCCTTGGGCGTCTGCGCCGCGCGGATCGCCGCCAGCGCGGTTTCAAAGCCCAGAAGCGTGCAGACCCCCTGATCCATCAGCCCCTGCACCCGTGCCTCGCCGAAATTCTCGGAAATCGAGACCACGGGAAAGGCAGGCTTGCCGGTTGCCTTCTGCGCCGCGACGATGGAGTCGAGCGCCGGGAAATAGCTCGACGGGTCGCAGCGGTCGTCCCTCGGCATGTCGATCACATAGAGCCCGGCATCGTAGGGCTCCAGCATGGCGCTGAAAACCTCGGTGGTCTTTTCCAGATCACCCCAGATGAAAGTGTTGTAATCCAGCGGGTTGGCAATGGTGACGATCGGCCCGAGCGTCTCAGAAAGCCTTTTGCGACTGGCCTCGGGCACCGGCGGGAAGCTGAGCCCGAAAGGTGCCGCCAGATCCGCGGCCATACCAGCCTCGCCCCCGAACAGGACAAAGAGCAGAGCTTTGTCCCAAGTCGCGGCCCGTGGAGGTGGAAGATCTTAAGCGTCTCGATCAGCTCGGAAGGGCTGTTGACCTCGGCAATCCCCAGCTGCGCGAGAAAGGCCGAAGAGGCCGCACCGCCCCCGCCAGCGAGGCCGTATGCGAGGCGGCGGCCACGCGCGAGGCCTCGGTCTTGCCGGATTTGATCGCGACCACGCCCTTACCCATCTCTGCCGCCCGATGTGCCAGACGGGCAAAGGCGGGCGCGTCATCGATCCCCTCGATATACATTCCGATGGCGGTGACGCGCGGGTCGTCAAGCAAGGCACCCGCCAGCTCGGCCAGCCCGACCACGGCGGCATTCCCCAGGCAGGCAACATAGGCGATCGGCAATCCGCGCTGCTGCATGGCAATATTGACCACGACATTCGAGGATTGGCTGAGCAGCGCCACGCCCTTTTCAACGCGCACGCCGCCATGCTGATCAGGCCAGAGCAGCGCCCCGTCGAGATAATTGATCACGCCATAGCAGTTCGGCCCGAGGATCGGCATATCACCTGCGGCCGCGACGAGGCTCTGCTGCAGCTCCGGCTCGCCGGCCTCGGTCCAGCCGGCCGCAAAACAGATGGCACCACCGGCGCCACGTTCCGCAAGCTCGCGTGTGACCTCTACAGTCGCGAAACGGTTCACCCCGATAAAGGTGGCATCCGGCGCTTCGGGAAGATCTGCGACAGATGCATAGGCCTTCAGCCCGCCGATCTCGGACTTACTCGGGTGGATCGGCCAGACCGGCCCGTCAAACCCCATCTTGCGGGTCTGTTCGATCACGTTGAGCGCCCAGCCCGCGCCAAGAACGGCGATATGCCGCGGGCGAAGTAATCTGTCGAGCCGGTTCATGGCCAGACCCCCAGCCCGTGCCCGACAAGGGGGGCTGTCTGCCCCCACGGCGCCGCAAAGCGTCGCCTCCCCCGAGGATATTTTCAGACAGAAAATGATAACATCCCGCCCCTTCATCCAGAGCGGGATGCCATTTCCCGTCACAGTCATCGGCGTCCCCGCCTGTACGGTGCCTCCAGCCTGATGATCAAAGGTGAATGTTCGGTTAAGTATGAACTGTGTCTGCTGCATTTTCTGTCTCTAAATATCCCGGAGGTCCGGAGGCAGAGCCTCCGGGGGCAATCAGAAGCGGCTCAGTCGGGAGCAATGTCAGTGCTGCGATCCACATGGCCCAGATCGCGCTCGGGCCAGACATGATCGCGGATCAGCTTCTTCAGCTGTTTCGAATCCGGAAAGCCGCCCTGTTCCTTGCGATCCCAGATCACGGCGCCATCGAGCTCAATGCGAAACACTCCGCCCGTTGACGGCACCAGCGTCACCTCGCCCAGATCCTGGCCAAAGGTCTGCAGCAGTTCCTGCGCCATCCATGCCGTTCGCAGCATCCAGTTGCATTGCGTGCAATAGGTGAAGCGAACTTTCGGACCCGCAGCCTTTTCGACCGGATCCGCCATTCAGCCCCCCACCGCGCGCAACAGCTCGCGCGAGATGATGTGGCGCTGGATCTCTGAGGTGCCCTCCCAGATCCGTTCGACCCGCGCGTCACGCCAGATCCTTTCCAGCGGCAGTTCATCCATCAGCCCCATGCCGCCATGGATCTGGATCGCCTCATCCGCCACCATCGCCAGCACTTCAGTCGCCTTCAGCTTCGCCATCGACATATCGGCTTCGGTCACCGTGCCATGGTCGTATTTCCAGGCGGCCTCCCGCGTGAGCAACTCAGCCGCTTTCAGCTCCATCGCCATATCAGCGAGCTTAAAGCTCACGCCCTGGAATTTGCCGATCTGGCTCCCGAATTGTTTGCGTTCCGCCGAATAAGAGATCGCGTGGTCCAGCGCCCTTTCCGCCCGGCCGAGACAGGTCGAGGCGACCTGCAGCCGTGTCGCGCCCAGCCAGGAATTCGCGACTTCAAAGCCCTTATGCGGCTCGCCCAGTACCTGCCGCTTGTTCACCCGGCAATCGTCGAATTCCAGCACGGCGTTGGTGTAACCACGATGCGAGACGTTCCGATACCCATCGCGCACGTTGAACCCAGGTGTCCCTTTGTCGACAAAAAACGCGGTGATCCGCTTTTTCGGGCCGCGTGGGGTGTCCTCTTCGCCGGTCGCCATGAAGACGATGGTGAAACCCGCCAGATCGGCGTGGCTGATGAAATGCTTGGTCCCGTTCAGGATCCAGTCGTCGCCATCTTCTCGCGCCGAGGCCTTCATGCCGCGCAGGTCTGACCCCGCCCCCGGCTCGGTCATCGCAAGGCAATCCCAGGTCTCGCCACGAATGCAGGGCATGAGATATTGTTCACGCTGCTCGGCATTTCCGGCCAGCAGGATATTTGACGGCCGCGCCACGCAGGTCCAGTGCAGTGCGTAATTGGCGCGCCCCAGCTCCTTCTCGTAAAGCAACCAGGACAGGGTATCGAGGCCTGCACCGCCGACCTCGGCCGGCATGTTTGCCGCATAAAGCCCGGCCTCGATGGCCTTTTTCTGGACCTCGCGGATCAGATCCAGCTCCAGCACGCCCGAGCGCTCCACCTCCGCCTCATGCGGGTAAAGCTCGTTCTCGACGAAAGCGCGCGTCGTCTCGACGATCATCTTCTGTTCTTCGTTCAGGCCAAAATCCATAACGTCAGTCCTTCTTCTGGCCAACGGCGCGGCCCGCGCCCTCGGGCAGCGGCAACCCGGCCTGGGCCTCGGCCACGGCCTTCAACTTCGCCCAGACCTCGGGCGCCGCCCGCACGGTTTTCCCCGCCTTCATATCGACATGCAGGCAAAGCTGCTCAATCGTCGCGACCACCTCGTCGCCTTTCAGGATCCGCACAAATGACCGGAACCGTTTCTCATCGGCCGAGATGATCTGCAGCGTACCGGTCAGCCGGTCGCCAAGCTTCGCCTCGCCGAGATGGCGTATATGGGTCTCGGCGGAGTAATAGCTGTGCCCCGCCTCCACATAGTCCATCCCGGCCCCGATCAGCCGCAGGAAGGCATCCGCCACTTCCGAGTTGCAGAAATAATAGCGGCTCTCGGTCATATGGCCGTTATAGTCGATCCAGCCGGGCAGAACCTGCATATGGGCCATGACCAGCGGCGCGGCCTTCGGACCCTGATCGGTATCGGCGTGGAAGACTGCCGCCCGCCGCTCGTCATGTTCGCGCAAGACCTTGCCCGCGCCCCAGTTGCGCTCTTTCAGAGCGCGCAGGAAGCCGACGAGGTTCTGATCCCGAATGCGCTCCAGCTCGCGAATGCCATACATCCCCGATTGCGCGTCGGACTGAGATGACACCAGATCGACCAGCTCGTCATTGAACTCGGGCACATCCATCAGCTTGGTCCAGGGCCATTTCAGCGCCGGGCCGAATTGCTCCATGAAATGCTTCATCCCGGCCTCGCCGCCCGCGATGCGATAGGTCTCGAAAAGCCCCATCTGCCCCCAGCGAAGACCAAAACCCATGCGGATCGCCTCGTCGATCTCTTCGGTCGTGGCGACCCCGTCTTTCAGCATCCAGAGCGCCTCGCGCCAGACCGCTTCGAGGAAGCGGTTGCCCAGAAACGCGTCGATCTCCTTGCGGATCACCAGCGGGAACATCCCGATGTCTTTCATGATCTGCACGGTCTTCTCAACCGTCTCGGGCGTGTTCTTCTCCGACCCCGAGATCTCCGACAAAGGCAGCAGATAGACCGGGTTGAACGGATGGGCGACGATGATGTTCTCGGGCGCCGGAGACCCCGTCTGCAGATCAGACGCCTTGAACCCGCTCGTCGAAGACCCGATCAGAACCCCCGGATTGGCCTGCTGCAGCTGCGCATAGACCTTGTGTTTCAGCTCGATCCGCTCGGACACAGACTCCTGCACATATTCCGCGCCCTCGACCGCCTCGGCCATGGTGCCCGCAAAGCTCAGCTTCCCCTCCGGCGGCATCGGCACATCTGACAAAGCTGGCAAGGCAAGCCGCGCATTCGACAGGACCGCGTTGATCTTGCGCTCCGCCTCCGGATCGGGGTCGAACACCGCCACATCCCAGCCATTCAGCAAGAACCGCGCCGTCCAGCCTCCGCCAATGACGCCGCCACCGATAATCGCCGCCTTACGTGCCATAGCACGCGCTCCCTTCCCTGAATCAGGCAGACTTGGCTGCCATCATTTTCTGTCTCTAAATATCCCCGCCGGAGGCATCCGCCCACGGCCAGCTGCGCCTCATTTCGGCAAAGGCGCCCGCTTTTCCAGCTTCAGCCGCGCCCGCACCTCTGCCGGCGTGATCACCCGCGCGCCGAGGTTTTCGATGATCGTCACCGCGCGCTCGACCAGCTGCGCATTGGTCGCAAGCACGCCCTTGTCGAGCCAGAGATTGTCCTCGAGCCCGACCCGCACATTGCCGCCCGCGATCACACTCGCCGCCACATAGGCCATCTGGTTGCGCCCCAAAGCAAAGGCCGACCAGTGCCAGGATTTCGGCACATTGTTCACCATGGCAAGGAAGGTGTTCAGGTCATCCGGTGCGCCCCACGGCACCCCCATGCAAAGCTGCACCAGCACCGGATCGGGGATAATCCCCTCATCCGCCAGCGCTTTCGCCAGCCAGAGATGCCCGGTATCAAAGGCCTCGATCTCGATCCTTGTGCCGGAGGCCACCATGCGCTTCGCCATATCCCGCAGCATTCCGGGCGTATTGACCATCACATAATCGGCCTCGTTAAAATTCATCGTGCCGCAGTCAAGCGTGCAGATCTCGGGGCGGCATTCGACCACATGCGCCACCCGCTCGGCAGCGCCCGCCATATCAGAATGTGCCGCCATGCGGGACATGTTCTCGGTGCCGTCAAACAGCATATCGCCGCCCATGCCGGCGGTCAGGTTCAGCACCACATCGGTGCCCGAATCGCGGATGCGTTCGGTCACTTCACGATAGAGCGCCGGATCACGCGCCGGCTTGCCGTTCTCCGGGTCGCGGACATGGCAATGCACCACTGCCGCACCGGCTTTGGCGGCATCAATCGCCGAAGTTGCGATCTGTTCCGGTGAGCGCGGCACATGCGGGCTGCGATCCTGCGTCCCCCCCGACCCGGTCACGGCACAGGTGATGAAAACCTCGCGGTTCATGGTCAGCGGCATAAGAGACTCTTTCCTGTAGCATGGGGCCTGTTGCGCCCGAGATTATCCGGCTTGCCCGCACACGCTTTGCGATTTACGAATTTTTCATGACGGAAAACGCTATCTTCTCATCGGCACGCGGCCCGCTGACCATCGCGCTCCTTGTGCTGCCCCAGGCCTCGATCCTCGAGGTCGCCTCGGCGCTCGATCCGCTCCGCAACGCCAACCGCCAGCTTGGGCACGAGGCGTTTCGCTGGCGCGTGGTCTCGCCGGATGGCCAGCCTGTCCCCCTGACCTGCGGATTATCACTGCCCTCGGACGGGCCGCCCGGCCATGCGGTCGGCGCCGATGCGCTGATCGTGATCTCGGGCTACCGGCTTGACGAGGTCGCGACCCGCCCGCTGATCCGCGAGCTGACCCGTATCGCGCCCCGGTTCCGGCTGGTCGGCGGGGTTGACAGTGCCCCCTGGGTGCTCGCCCGCGCGGGTCTGCTGAACGGCTACCGTGCCACGGTGCATTGGGAAGACCTGGAAGACCTCGCCGCCCGCCATCCGCAGATCGAGGTTGTGCCGGACCGCTTCGTGATCGACCGCAACCGCGTGACGATCGGTGGCGCGGCACCGGCGCAGGATTTCATGTTGCATCTGATCCGCACCCGGCATGGCGCCGGCCTCGCGCGCCAGGTCGCGAACAGCTTTCTCACCGATGCCCGCCCCGGCCATGAGCCGCAAGTCGCGCCCCTGCGCCGTGACCCTGCGCTCGACCCGCGCGTCACCGCAGCCGTGCGGCGGATGGAGGAGCGGATCGACCAGCCCGAATCCGCCGCCGCGACCGCCCGCGCCGTCGGTCTTTCGCCACGCCGGCTGGAGATCCTGTTTCGCGACTCTCTGGGCACCACCCCTGCGGCCTGGTGCCTGACGCTTCGGCTCCAGGCCGCGCGGAGGATGCTGACGGATACACAACACCCCCTGGCGGAAGTGGCCCTGCGCACAGGGTTTTCCGGCCCCTCCACCCTGTCCCGCGCCTTCCGCAACGCCTGGGGCGAGGCCCCGGGTGCGCTGAGAAAGTCCCGCAAATCGACGACGTAAAGGTCTGAAACCGGCACTTCAGATTTCTCTTGCGTCACCCCTGCGAGAGGCGTAATCCCGGCGGTGGGACACCTCTCCCCAACGAGAGGCATTTATCTGCAAGGATACCAGATATGGCACTCACCGCCCCGGCCGCGCGCCCGGTCAATCCGCGTTTTTCTTCGGGCCCCTGCGCGAAGATCCCCGGCTTCTCCCTCGATATGCTTGCTGATGCGCCTTTGGGCCGCTCGCACCGTGCCGCTGCAGGCAAGGCCAAGCTGAAAGAGGCCATCGACCTTACCCGTGAGATTCTTGGCGTCCCTGCGGATTACCGCATCGGGATCGTCCCCGCTTCCGATACCGGCGCTGTGGAAATGGCGCTCTGGTCGCTGCTTGGCGCGCGGCCCGTTGAGATGCTCGCCTGGGAGAGCTTTGGCGAAGGCTGGGTGACCGATGTGGTCAGGCAGCTGAAACTCGACGCCACTGTGCGCAAGGCGCCTTATGGTGAGATCGTTGATTTTGCCGAAGTCGATTTCGATAAGGACGTGGTGTTCACCTGGAACGGCACCACTTCGGGCGTGCGTCTGCCCAATGCCGATGTGATCCCTGCCGACCGCGAGGGCCTGACCATCTGCGACGCCACATCTTCGGCTTTCGCGATGGAGATGGACTGGGCGAAGCTGGATGTGACCACCTTCTCCTGGCAGAAAGTGCTGGGCGGTGAGGGCGGCCATGGCGTCCTGATCCTGTCGCCGCGCGCGGTGGAACGGCTGGAAACCTATACCCCGGCCTGGCCGCTGCCGAAGATTTTCCGCCTGACCTCGAAAGGCAAGATCTCGGAAGGGATCTTTGTTGGCGAGACCATCAACACGCCGTCCATGCTCTGTGTGGAAGATTACCTCGTCGCGCTGAAATGGGCGAAAACCATCGGCGGGCTGAAAGGGCTGATCGCCCGCTCGGAGGCCAATGCGAATGAGGTGAAGAGCTTCATCGCAGGCAAGGACTGGATCGCCAATCTGGCAGTGGATCCGGCAACGGCCTCCTGCACCAGCGTATGTGTGAAATTCACAGATCCGCGCATCACGGATGGCGCCGCTTTCGCCAAAAATGTTGCAAAAAGGCTGGAGGCTGAAGGCGTGGCGCTGGATGCCGGAGCCTATCGCGATGCGCCTCCGGGCCTGCGGATCTGGTGTGGTGCGACAGTCGAACAGGCCGATGTGCGCGCGCTGATGCCCTGGGTTGAATACGCGTTCAACGTCGAGATTGCGGCGCTGACTGTCGCAGCCTGATTGGTTTTCGGGGGCGTCCGCGCCCCCGCCCCTCACAATTCTCTCCCCTGAGACCCCCATTCAAGGAGCCCCACAATGGCCCCCCGCGTTCTCGTATCCGACGAATTGAGTGAAACCGCTGTCCAGATCTTCCGCGACCGTGGCGTCGAGGTCGATTACCTGCCGAAGCTTGGCAAGGACAAAGAAAAGCTGGCCGAGATCATCGGTCAGTATGATGGTTTGGCGATCCGTTCGGCCACCAAAGTGACCGAGAAGCTGCTGGCCCAGGCCACCCGGCTGAAAGTGGTGGGCCGCGCCGGGATCGGTGTCGACAATGTCGATATTCCGGCGGCGTCGAAAAAGGGCGTGATCGTGATGAACACGCCGTTCGGCAATTCGGTCACCACCGCCGAACATGCGATTGCGATGATGTTTGCGGTGGCGCGCCAGCTGCCCGAGGCGAGCGTCTCGACCCATGCCGGCAAATGGGAAAAGTCGAAATTCATGGGGGTTGAGCTGTTCAACAAGACCCTCGGCGTGATCGGAGCCGGCAATATCGGCGGCATCGTCTGTGATCGCGCGGTGGGTCTGAAGATGAAGGTCGTGGCCTTTGACCCCTTCCTGTCGGAAGAGCGCGCGAAACAGCTGGGTGTGACCAAGGTCGAGCTGGACGAATTGCTGGCGCGGGCCGATTTCATCACGCTGCATGTGCCGCTGACCGACAAGACCCGGGGCATTCTGAACGCCGAGACCATCGCGAAAACCAGGCCGGGCGTCAGGATCATCAACTGCGCGCGGGGCGGTCTGGTCGATGAGGCAGCACTGGCCGAAGCTCTGAAATCGGGCCATGTCGCGGGCGCGGCCTTTGACGTGTTTGAAACCGAGCCGGCGACCGAAAGCCCGCTGTTCAACCTGCCGAATGTGGTTGTGACCCCGCATCTTGGGGCCTCGACCACCGAGGCACAGGAGAATGTCGCACTGCAGGTCGCCGAGCAGATGTCGGATTACCTGTTGACCGGCGCGGTGCAAAACGCGCTGAACATGCCAAATGTGACCGCCGAAGAGGCCACCGTTATGGGGCCCTGGATCCGGCTTGCCTCGCATATCGGGTCGTTCATCGGGCAGATGACCGATGAACCGGTGAAGGCGGTGAACATCCTCTATGACGGCCGCGTGGCGGAGATGAACCTGCCGGCGCTGAACCAGGCGGTGATCGCGGGCGTGTTGAAGGCTCATAATCCGGATGTGAACCTCGTCTCGGCTCCGAGTGTGGCGAAGGACAAAGGGATCCAGATCTCGACCACGCGTCAGGATAAGTCGGGCTCGTTTGACGCCTATATCAAGGTCACGATGGTGACCGATAAGCGCGAGCGCTCGGCCGCGGGGACGGTGTTCTCGGATGGGAAGCCGCGGTTCATCCAGATCAAGGGCATCAATATCGACGCCGAGATCGGGGCGCATATGCTCTACACCACCAATGACGACGTGCCGGGGATCATCGGTCTTCTCGGCATGACCATGGGCAAGAACAACGTCAATATCGCGAACTTCACCCTCGGCCGGTCGGCAGTGGGCGAGGATGCCATTGCACTTCTGTATCTCGACGGGCCGATTGACGCGAAAGTGGTCGATACGCTGGAGGCGACGGGCATGTTCCAGCAGGTCAAGCCGCTGGTGTTCGACGTCGCCTGAACCGGTGGCGTCTCCGTCGGCTTGCCCGTGGGATATTTAAAGACAGATGAAATAAAAAAGGGAGCCATTCCGGCTCCCTTTTCCTTTTCAGGCGTGGTTGCCCCAGGGACCATGATGGATCGGCTTTCCGTCGAGCCGGTCAAAGCCATGGGCGCCGAAGAAGTCGCGCTGGCCCTGCAGCATATTGGCGGTGCCGCGCGCGGTGCGCATCTGATCGAACCAGGCGAGGCCGGCGGAAAGCGCGGGCAGGCTATGGCCTTTGAGCGCGGCGGTCGCGACCACGCGGCGCAGCGCCTCGTGATGCTGTTTCAGAAGCGCGGTGAAACCTGGTGCGAGGATCAGGTTGCGTGCGGGGTCTTCGCTCAGGGCCTGGGCCATCTGGTCAAGCATCGCCGAGCGGATGATGCAGCCTTCGCGCCAGACCTTAGCGCATTCCGGCAGCGGCACGCCCCAGTTCCAGGTCTTCGACGCCGCATCCAGCATGGTGAAGCCCTGGGCGTAACACAGGATCTTGCCCGCGATCAGCGCGCCTTCGAGGTCTTTCAGGCTGAGCCCGCCGCCGAGCGGCCGCGGCCCGGCACCGAAGACCGCCTCACCCGCCTGGCGTTCGTCACGCCGCGCCGAGACATTGCGCGCCATCACGGCAGCTTCGATCACCGGGACCGGTGCGCTGAGATGCTGCGCCTCGATCGCGGTCCAGCGCCCGGTGCCTTTCTGGCCGGCGGCGTCGAGGATCACATCGAGCATGGCGGCGCCGGTTTCCGGATCGGTCGCGCGGGCGACCTTGCCCGAGATCTCGATCAGGTAAGAGCGCAGCGCGCCTTCATTCCAGGCCTCGAACACCGCGGCGATGCCGGGGGCGGCCATATCCATACCGTCGCGCATAAGGCCGTAAACTTCGGCAATCATTTGCATATCGGCATATTCGATGCCGTTATGGACGGTTTTCACGAAATGCCCCGCCCCGCCCGGCCCCATCCAGGTCGCGCATGGCGTGCCGTCATGTTTCGCCGAAATCGCCTCCATGATCGGGGCGACGCGGTCCCAGGCGGCGCGCGGCCCCCCGCCCATGATCGCCGGGCCGTGACGGGCGCCCTCTTCGCCGCCCGAGACCCCCATGCCGATAAAGGGCACGCCCTGGGCGACCGCTTCGGCGGCGCGGCGTTCGGTATCGTGGAAATTGGCGTTGCCGGCGTCGATGATCAGATCATCGGGCCCCATCAACGGCCGGAGCGCCGCGATCATCTGATCCACCGCATCGCCCGCCGGCACCATCAGGATGATCGCGCGCGGCACGGCAATCGCCGCCACCAGATCTTCCAGCGTCTCGGCCGGAGTGAGACGCGCGGCCAGATCCCCGGCCTCTGCATGGAATTTCTGGGTCACATCATGGCTGCGATTCCAGACCGCGATCCGATGTCCCTTTTCCGCGATATTGAGAGCGAGGGCCGCGCCCATCACCCGAGCCCGACCAGACCGATTTCTGCAAGCGCCATCTGAGCCTCCTGAACTGATTTGCCCCCGTTTAGCTGCCGCGCATTGTTAGCGCAAACACTCCCTGCGGATCTTTGTCGGTTCAGGTCAGGATTGGCTTGCGGCGAGAGGGTTGTCGGCCTAAGCCTTGCCCGATCCCGCAGCCTGCGGCAATGCCGGGCATGCGGAACGGATGCAGGAGCCCCCCCCATGCGCAGCTATGCAATCGGCGATATACATGGCCATCTTGACCTTCTGAAACGCGCACATGAGCGGATCGCGAAGGATATCGCACAGCACGGTCCGGCACCGGTGGTGCATCTGGGCGATCTTGAGGATCGCGGGCCCGACAGTCGCGGCGTGATCGACTGGCTGAAGACCGGCATGGAACGGGGTGAGGACTGGGTGGTGCTCAAGGGCAATCACGACCGGCTCTTCACACAGTTCATCCATGATCCCTGGTGGGCGGATCCGGCGCTGTCAAACCCCTATAACTGGCTGCATCCGGCAGTTGGCGGGGCTGAGACGCTGCGCTCTTACGGCATCCGTGCCGCCGGGGATCGCCCGATCGATCCGGTGCATCGCGAGGCAGTCGACAGCGTCGACCCCGCGCATCTGGCCTTTCTGGAAAGCCGCCCGACTTCGCTTCGCCGTGGGGATGTGTTCTTTGTTCATGCCGGCATCCGGCCCGGAATTGCGCTGGAGGATCAGGCCGAGGATGACCTCGTCTGGATCCGCAAGGGCTTTCTCGACGACGACCGCGATCACGGACCATTGATCGTCCATGGCCATACTGCACTGGATCAGGCCAGACATTACGGCAACCGGGTGAATATCGACAGTTCTGCCGCCTATGGCGGGCCGCTCACCGCCATTGCGATTGACGGGCGTGAGGTGTTTTTGCTGACCGATCAGGGCCGCGTTCCGCTGCGACCAGAGCGCACCTGAACGCGGTCTTCCGCCTGGCACTGCCCGGTCGCCATGCCCCACTGCGGAAAGGCCGCGAAAGGCAATGCCCCGATGACCAGGGTGTTTTCTTTCCGCAATGCACATTGTGACCGGCGCCCCCGGTTTCCGATCCGGAAACCGGCCCGGAATTTTAAAAAATTCCGGCGCGGGCGGAGCGGGTCACCAGAGCCGCACTCTCGAGCGGGCGGAGCGGCCCTCGGCATCAATGACGCTCAGCGTCACAAATCCGGTGCCGGACAGCGCGAGGATGATCTCGCGATCCCGCGAGCCCACGGCCATCGGCGCGCCGTCGATCAGCCAGGTGAAGGGCGCGGTGCCGCCAGAGACTTTCACCTTCAGGCCTGACTGATCCGCATTCGTGCGCAAAAGCTCCACCTCGGCCCCATCGGGCGGGAAATCGACTTTCGGTGCATTCACTTCAGCAAAAGCCGCATTTCGGGGCCGGAACCGTTGCAGCGGCGGCGGCAGCTGGCGGTTCGCGACCAGCAAAGTCGCCGGCGGTGCAGGCGGTTGCGGGGCCAGGGCCGCTTTCAGACGGTAAAAGGCCTGAAACAGCACCGGGGCCGCCACATCGGCACCAAAAGCGCCCGGCACCGGGGTGCCATCGGCGCGCCCCATCCAGACCCCGATCACATGTTGCCCGTCATAGCCGATCGCCCAGGCATCCCGGTGGCCGTAGGAAGTGCCGGTCTTATAGGCCAGCCGGTTCGCCGGCGCGCCGGGCGGCGGCGCCAGACCTGCGAGGATATCCCCCACCTGCCAGGCCGCGACGGTCGAGACCACGCGCGCGCCCTCGCCTCGTTCGCCGTCAAGACGCCAGACCAACGGCAGCGCGACGCCGCCACGCGCCAGGGCGGCATAAAGCTGCACCAGATCCTGAAGGCTCACGCCGACACCGCCAAGGCTCACCGCGAGCCCCGGCTGATCGCCGGGGATACGGTACTTCATCCCCGCCTTGCCCATCGCCGAGATCAGCTTTGCCGGGCCGAGCGCATCGGTCAGCGCCACCACCGGGATGTTCAGCGAAAGCTGCAACGCCTCGCGCAGCCGCACCTCGCCGCGATATTGCCGGTCGAAATTCTGCGGCGCGTAAGTGCCGAAACTCATCGGCCTGTCGTCGATCACCGTCTCGGGATGGGCGAGGCCCTCGTCAAAGGCCAGAGCATAGACCAGCGGCTTCAGCGTCGATCCCGGAGAGCGCAGCGCCTGGGTCATATCGACAAAACCCTGGCGTTTTTCATCCTGAAGGCCCGAGGAGCCGACCGAGGCGAGGATCTCGCCCGAACGGTGATCGGCGACCACGATCGCGATCTGCATCTGGCTGCCGCGCGCGCGCACGGTTTCCGCCGCAAGGGTCTCAAGCCGCTTTTGCAGATCCTTGTCGATGGTCAGAATATGTTCGCCCAGCGTCGGATCTGCGGTCCGGGCCCGGTCGGCAAGATGCGGGGCGAAGGCCGGGAAAGGCTTGCGGATCCCCGGCACGGCTTCGGTCAGGGCGGCCCGGGCCTCTTCGTCCTCGATCAGCCCGAAGCGCACCGCGCGGTCCAGCACCCGGTCGCGCGCCGCCTCGGCACGGTCCGCTGCGCGGTCAGGACGGCGGCTTTCCGGGCTTTGCGGGATCGCGACCAGCAGGGCCGCCTCGGCCGGGGTCAGGCGGGTCGGCTCCTTCCCGAAATAAGACAAAGACGCCGCCCGCACCCCTTCGAGATTGCCCCCGAAAGGCGCAAGCAGCAGATAAAGCGACAGGATCTCGTCCTTTGAAAGCTCGCGCTCCAGTTTCAGCGCGACCCGCATCTGGCGCAGCTTGCCGCCAACCTGGCCGGTGGTGCCTTCCTCCAGCAGCCGCGCCACCTGCATCGTCAGGGTCGAGCCGCCCGAAACAACGCGGCCAGACCGCGCGGCCTGCAAAACCGCCCGTGCCAGCGCCTGGAGATCAACGCCGGCATGATCGCGGAAGCGGCGATCCTCATAATTCAGCAGCATGTCGATATAGCGCGGATCGACCGCTGCCAGATCGACTTTCAGCCGCCAGCGCCCATCCGACACGGTATAGGCCCTGAGCAAATCGCCATCGCGGTCCTTGACCTCGACCGAGGTGGACAGCGCCAGCGGCGGCAGCACGGTCGCATCAATCCAGCCGTCAAAGGCATCGCGGGAACCCGCGGCGAGCCAGAGGCCCGCCGCAAGCGCAAAGATCCAGCGCGCGCGCATGATGTTACTCGGCGTTGACCGTCAGCCGGCCGCTGTCGGTGCGGGCGCGGAAATCGGGCCGGTACATGTCTTCGACCGAGGCCGCCGGGTGGTGGTAACTGCCGGGGCTGATCGCCCGCACAATATAGGCCACACGGAAGGCATCGCGCGACGACCAGTCCACCTGGGTGATGAAACGGTCCTGGCGGAATTCGGAATGCGCAGTCTGCCCCAGCACATTCAGCCACCCGAGTTGCGATGTATCGCCGCCCGAGATCAGGTTCGGGTTGTCGATCTCGAACCCTGCGGGCAGCGGGTCGGCAAGGATCAGGCGGCCATCCGAGTAATCCCAGGGCGTCACTTCCAGCTCGACCACATAGCGATTGCCGGTGACGACCTTGTCGAGTTCCACCGCTTCGCCATCAAGAGTGTAGTAGCTGCGGGTGATCGTGTAGCCATTGCCGCCGGCGGGTTCAGGCTCTGACGGCACGCCGAAAGTGGTGACGGTCAGATAGGTGTCACGCCCTTCGTTCTTGACCACGACAGGCGCGGCGCCGTCCTGGATCACTTTGACCAGCGGCCCTTCGGCCGGTTTGCCGTCGAGCGTGACGCCCGAGACATCCGGTGCGTCGATCAGCGCGTTCGTTGCCATCAAGGCCCAGGTCGCTTCCTGGGTCGAAAGATAGCGCGGCGCGATGGCGATACGGTTGACCAGTTCCTCCCGGTCAATCGCGGTGCTGCCAGCCTCGACCGCGAGGGTCAGGATCGCTGCCGTGTCACGGTAATTGGTGCCGTAATCGGCGCGCAGCACCTGGGTCGCGGTATCCGAAGGCAGCGCTAGGATGCGCGCGCCCGCCTTGCGGAACATCGCATCGGCCCGGGTCTGGTCGCCGTAAGAGGCCAGAGCCGCACCAAGCTGCGCCTGGGCAAGCGGCGTGGCGAAATCATCGCCCTTCACATCGGCATAGTAACGCAGATCGCCGATCGCCGCCGCCCCTTCACGCGCCAGAACCATCAGCGCATAGGCCAGATCCGTGCCGCCGCCCTGGGTATTGGCGTCGAAATTCGAGGCGTAATTGACGCGATTGCGCAGATTGGTCAGCGCATTGCGGAAGGCCTGATCCGGCACCGCATAGCCCTGGGCCCGCGCCCGGCTGAGGAAGTCGGTGACATAGCTGTCCAGCCACAGATCGCCCGAGGACGGACCCCAAAGGCCGAAGCCGCCGCCCGAGCCCTGGTTCATCAGGATCTCTGCCACCGCCTCATCGATCCGTTTCTGGATATCTGCGGCATGTTTCAGATCCATCACCCGTGCCACCTGATCAAAGTAGATCAGCGGCATGGCGCGCGATGTCATCTGCTCGGTGCAGCCGTAAGGGTAGCGGTCGAGCGATGCCAAAAGCCCCGGCGCATTCAGCCGCGCCAGCGGGCCGATGGCCATGACCGATTTGCCGGTGCCGCGCACCATATCGGCAAAGACCGCTTCGTCGAAGGTGAAGGTCTCGCCCGCTTTCAGATCAAAGCGCGAGATTTTCGCGATCTCGGGGTCATTGACCTGGATCGGCAGTTTCAGATCCTTGATCAGCTCCTTGCCATCCGGTGTGGTCAGGGCAACCCGGATTTCCGAGAGGCCAACCCCGCCCGCGATCACATCGACGCTGAATTCCGCCTTGCCCTTATCGGCAAGGGTCAGGGTTGCAGGAACCTCGCCAAGCGTCAGATCCTCCGAGGTTACCGCAAGCTTCATCTCGCCCGAGGGGCCGGTCGCATGGACGATTTCCAGCAACAGACGGCTCTGGTCACCAGGCGCCATGAAACGCGGCACCGAAGCGGTCACCACAACCGGGTCACGCACCAGGACATTCTTGTCGGCCTGTCCCACGCCGGTCTTCGACCAGGCCACGGCCATCACCTTCACCGATCCGTTGAAAGACGGCAGGGTAAAACTCGTGCGGGCATAGCCATCGGCGCCGACTTCGACCGGGCCGGTGAAATAGGCCACCAGCTCTTCGGTCGGAGGCGGTGTTTGCAGCCGCGCCTGCGCGCCCGCATCGCCCCCGAACGCACCTCGCCCTCGGCCCCGTTCAGCCCGTCGATCAGACGGCCATAGACGTCCCGTATGCCGATGCCGAGCTTGCGCTGGCCAAAGTAATAGCCCTGCGGATCCGGCGCCTTGAAGCCGGTGAGGTTCAGAATACCCTCATCCACGGCGGCGATGGTGACATAGGCCGTCTCGCCCGGCTCAACACCCTCGACCTTGACCGCAACATCCAGCGGCCCACGCGGATCGACCTCATCGGCCATCTCGATCGTGGTGGTCAGCGCCCGTTTGCCCGGATCGACCGAGGCGTAAGACAGGCCAAGCGCGCGCGAGGGCACCCGTCCCGCCGCCACATCCATCGGACGCAGCACCGAGGCGGTCACATAGACGCCTGCACCCCATTCATCGGTCACGTTCAGCGGGATCAGGTTCTCGCCTTCTTTCACCTCGACCGCTTCCATATGGACAAGGCGGTTCGAAAGCACGGTGATCAGCGCAGTGCCGGCGGCGCGCGGCACGATCCTGAGTTGCGCGGTCTCGCCCGATTTATAGGCGGGCTTGTCGAGCGACAGCTCCAGCGTGTCGGGCGTCGAGGACACATCGGCGGGCGCATACCAGCCCGACCAGAAGCTCATGGAACTCACGGCGGTCTCGCCGTCGATCCGTTCCACTTTCAGCTCATATTCGCCCCAGTTCACCGGCAGGGAAATCGCCACCGGATCGCTGCCGCCCAGCGTGGCCGAACCCTCAGACACATGGCTGCGGGTGCTCACCGGCTCCCAGTACCAGCTGCCATAGCTTTGATACCACTGCCAGTCATTCTCCAGCCGGGTGAGGGTCCATTTGACCTCCATCGGTGCCGGTTTCTGATCAGGGCCAATGCCTTGCAGCAGGAAGCCCGCCTCGGATCCATGCCCGACCACGCCATCGAATTGCGCCTTGATGCCGATCATCGCGGCGGCGGGGGTCACGCTTTTCTCGACGCGGCGCTCCACCGGACGGCCCGAGCCTTCGGCAACCCGCACCACGGCGGTTGCGGTCAGGGGGCGGTCGGCTTCCAGCCCCTCGGCGCCGGGAAGTGCCAGGTCGAGCCGCGCCTTGCCCTCATCATCGGTCGTGCCGCTCTGGTAGCTGTCCATCCGCGAGTCGAAGGGCTGGTCATAGCGGCCGAAGACATAGCCCGGCCAGGATTTCAGCCCCTGGGCCGCGCGCAGATAGATCTCGCCCTCGATCTCCATCCCCGAGGCCGGCGCCCCGAAGAGGTATTTCGCGGTGAGCTCGATATTCATCCAGGGATCTGCCAGCGACAGATCGGTCTCGCCTGCATCGAGGGTGAAATCGATGCGCTCGGGCAGGAAATCCTCGACGAGGAAGGTTTTCGACACCAGCGCTTCCGCCTTGGTATCGGCAAAGATCGCCAGCGACCAGGTGCCGCGCGGCGCAGTGCCGGCAACCGGCAGCTGGAAAACATAGCCGCCCGCGCCCTGATCCGAGATCAGGTTGCGGGAATATTCGACCCCATCGGGACGGGTCAGGATCGCGGTCAGCGGCAGGCCGGCCACAGCCTCGGCTTTCGGATCGCGCGCAATGGCGGTGGCATAGACGGTTTCGCCCGCGCGGTAAGCACCGCGGTCAGTGGTCAGGAAGACATCGACCGGCGGCGCGGCCTCACGGCCCTCGACGCCCCGGTCCGACAGATCGAATTCGGGATCGGTCAGCGACAGGAACGAGATATCCTTCTCGCCTTCCGTCACCACAAGCAAAGCCGGAGCCGCGCTGCCGGTGCCACGCATCAGGCCAGGCTCGAAAATGGCATAGCCCTGAGCATCGGTCACGGTCTCGGCCAGCGGGCTGTTCGCCCGGTTCAGAAGCTGTACCTTCACGCCTTCTTTGGCGCCGGCCGTCCCGAGGCTGCGCACGAAGACATGCAGCCCGTCGACGCCGGTCATGCTGGTAATGCCCAGATCCGAGACCACGAACCATTGCCAGGCCGGCGGAAAATCATAGGCATCCTTGCCCGGCATCGCGGCGCGCAGCGCATAGATCCCGGCCTCGCGGCCCTGCAGTGCCTCGACCATCGGCAGACGGGTGGTGACATCCTTATTCACCTCGATCTTCATCGAGGCGGTGCCTTCCCAGACCATCTCACCGATCTCATCGGTGAAGGACCATTCCGAATAGTAATTGATCGGCGTGCCGAAATAGTCGTTCTGGATGGCGCGCAGCATGTTGCGGTCGCTGACGCGGTAGAGCTGCAATTCCAGCGTATCGAGATTGACGGTTTCGACCGGCAGCGCCGCATCGCCCGATTTCGGCAGCACATAGCCGCGCCCGGGGAATCGCACGGCCGCCGTGCGGTCGCCGACATAGGCATTGATCTCGATATCCCTGGCCAGCGTCTGGCCATCAGCCGCAGGCAGACCCTCGCGGAAGGTCAGTGTATAGCGTTCGCCATGGGTCAGACCGGTGACGCAAAGCCGGCGCTGATCGGCAAGTTCAACCGCAGTGCCGCCGGCGGGCAGGCGCACATAGTCGCCGTAATCGACATCAACAGGTTTCAGGTCTTCGGTAAAGACGGCGCAGATGCGCGGACGGGCCAGATCGGCTTCGACCTGATGCTCCTCGATCCGGAAGCCGTATTTGCTGATCGCCTCGTCAAGCATCGCAGCGGTGTCATCCCGCGACTGGAGCGATTGTGCGAGGCGCAACGCCTGCACCATTTCGCGCCCATTGCCGCGTTCTTCCATCAGCCGCGCGGCAAAGACGAGGATCGAATGGCGCTGCGCCTTGCTTTCGGCGCGCAGATAGGCGTTCAGCGCCCCATAAAAAGCCTGGGATCTGTACCAGCCCGTGTCGCTCGTATTCTGCTGATCCGCTGCGGCTTTGGCGCGACGGGCATATTCCGCCCATGTGTCGGCATCATCGATGATGGCAAGCGCCGCGCCGGTCTTGTCGACCGCTGCGGCAAAGCTGGACCGCGCCTCATCTCCTGCCGCCTCGCGCAGCAGATCATCGGCGCTCTGGTCGCCGGTCGGGTGAGTCCGGCCAATCCCGGTAGCAAGATTGAACGCGGTGGTGAATTCGTCATCCGGCAGGAAGCTCAGCTCGGCACGCCGCTCTTTTGCCCGGGTCTGAGCGCCTGGCGCCGCTGCGACCACCCAGGCGGATTGCGCGCCGACAAAGCTTTCAGGGGCACCGGGATCGGATTTGAGGAAACAGCTGCCATTGCGGCTGTTGAAGGTCCAGGCGTCACATTGGGTATTGGTGACACAGGCGCGCTCGCAGGCCTGGATGGTCGTGTCGAAGACCGAGCCGATATCGCCGCCCACAAGATCGGAATCGACCATCACGACCGAGCGCCGCTCGGGGATCAGATCCTGGGCCGAGGCCATTCCGGGCAGGGCGATCGCGGCCGCCATCAAAAGACTTCTGACGAAATTACGCATCACAATACTCCCGTTCCGCCCGCCATGGCGCCACTTCAGCTTCGCACGCGTCCGGCCCCCGGGCAAGTGCCGGGCAGGTCAGGCGGGCGCGAATAAGCATGCGGGAGAAAGGAACTTCTCCCCTGTTAACTCCTGCTTCATTTTGACCGGAGAAGGTGGTCCGGAATACCGGACTTCTGGGCAGAATCTCAGATCCGGCGCGGCAAAACCTGGTTCCTGGATCATGACGGGGATGGATCTGTCAGAACGACTGACCAAGGAAAGGCGTGCAAGGCTGGCGGCAGAGCGTCTGCTGGCCCGGCGCACCCGCGACCTTGCCACCGCCGAAGAGCGGCTGGCGCGCCAGAACCGCAGCGTCGTCAGGGCCCCGCGCCTGACCTCACTCAATGTGGCAAGGTCCGAACAAACTGCCCTTAACGCTGCCGCCGGCGCATCCTCCCTATCCCCCGGCGCATCCCCTGCGGTGTCTGTCACACAGGCCGGGGCCATTTCGACCCCGGCGCCTTCTTCCGATGTCCTGTCAACCGTGGCACCACCATCCAGAGCCACCCCACAGGCAGCCGTCGCTCCGCCTGGCGCCCCGGTCCCATCGGGGAATCACACCGGGCCAGGGCTTGCGGAACCAGCCACTGACGAGAAATCGGATACCGTTGCGACCTTCATCCATATCCCCCGGAACCGAGCACAATCTGATGTCCCGGGGCCAGAGGAGGCAAGGGAGTGTGCGCCGGACAAAACCACCGAAGACGCGCTCAGTGAGGCGCAGCCCCCGCCGCGCGCCCGCAGCGCATCGGCGGCTCTGACAGCTCTACCTGAGGCTCCCGATCTTCTGACCAATGGCCTGCGCGCTCCGGGCATATCGCGCCCCGAAGACGACAGACCGTGGCCCGGAGCCCCGTTCCCATCGGTACAGCAGATCGCAGCAGCACCCTTCCCGGATGCGCCGGACCTGCTCAAGGCAGCGCTCCTGCCTCCTCCGGACCTGCTGCTGCACCTGGCCAATGGCGGCTGGAGGCGGTTGGCCGCGCAAATCGACGCCCAGGATAGAATGCTCTGCCAGCTGGTCGACATCACCCGGCAAATGCGGATCTGCGCCGCAATCGAGGCAATTCCCGATCGGTTCGTATTTTTCGACAGCGAGGACAGAATGATGACCTGCAACCAGAGCTACCGCGATATTGACAAGACCTCGGCCCCGATGATGCCCCCGGGCGTGTCTTTCGAGAATATCCTGCGCTACGGCCTCGCTCTGGGCGGGTACCCCGAGGCGTGCGGGTGCGAAGTGGAAACGGTCAAGGCCAGGATGTCGGAACATTGCGGCCCTGCGGCCGAAGGGGAACATCAGCTGACAGACGGCCGCTGGCTGCGCTCCATCGGCAAGGAAACCCCGGATGGCGGCCGCGTCGGCCTGCGTGTCGACATCACGCAACTGCGCGAACAGGCAGTGGCGCTCGAGACCGCCCGCCTCGCCGCCGAATCCGGGAGCCGGGCGAAACCGGCCTTCCTTGCCAATATGGGCCATAAGATCCGCACACCGATGAATGGGGTCGCCGGCATGGCGGATCTGTTATGCCACAACGCTCTGTCGGATGAGCAGCGCCTCATTTCCGAGACCATCCGGTCCTCGGGCGAGGCGCTTCTGGTGATCATCAACGATATCCCCGACCATTACTCAATCGACGCCGGCCAGCTGACGCTGCGCCCCGGGGATTTCGATTTTGAGCGCCTCATCCATGAGGTGGTGATGCTGTTGCAGCCGCGCGCGCGGGCAAAGGGCATCGATCTGATGATTGATTACGATGTTTTCCTGCCCACCCGTTTCACTGGTGATCCGGCGCGTCTCCGGCAGGTGCTGACCATTCTGATCGGGAATGCGGTCAAATTCACCACCAAAGGCCATGTGCTCACCCGCGTCGTCGGCATGGAGGCCGAAGGCGGGCGCCACCAGCTGCATGTCACGGTCGAAGATACCGGAATCGGCATTCCCGCAGGCCTGCTCGACCATGTGTTCAGCGAATTCTGCCAGGTCAATGATGACCGGAACCGCGAATTCGAAGGCACCGGCCGTGGCCTCGCGATCACGCGGCGCCTGATCGAGCGGATGGAGGGCGCGGTCTGGGTCGACAGCGATTATGGCAAGGGCTCGGTCTTCGGCTTCCGGCTCGCCCTGCCTCTGGCCGAGGAGAGCGGGGCCGGGAGGTTGCCCGTCCCGATCGGAAAAGCGCTGGTGGTGGATGACCAGTTCATCAACCGCACCATCCTCGAACGCCAGCTCGCCGCCTGTGGGGCAGAGGTGTTGCTCTGCCGTTCGGGTCACGAGGCGCTGCACCATATCACAGGCGGAATGATCCCGGATGTCGTGTTTGCCGATCACGAAATGCCGGGAATGGACGGGGCGGTCCTTGCCAAAAAGCTGCGGGAGGCCGGTTATGACAGGCCGCTGGTATTGATCTCGTCCAGTCCGCTGGCCGCAGAGGAGGCGGGCGGCGCGGCGGTCGACGCAATCTTGCAAAAGCCGGTGCTCCGGGCGGAGCTTTATCGATTTCTGACCAGCCTGACGCCGCCTGTTGCGCCTGAATGCGCCTTGCCCGAGGCCCCACGCACTGCCACGAAGCCCCACCAGCGGGCCATGCGCATCCTTGCCGCCGAAGACAACAGGACCAATCAGCTGGTCTTGCAGAAAATGCTGCGCTCCCTCGATGTCGAGCTGCGCTTCGCCGGAAATGGCCATGAAGCGCTGGCCGAATGGGAAAGCTACAAGCCCGACCTGATCTTCATGGATATCTCGATGCCTGGGATGGACGGGCACGAAGCCACACGGGCGATCCGCGAATGCGAGGCGGCGCGCGGGCTGAAGCGGGTTCCGATCATTGCCCTGACCGCGCATGCGATGGAGGGGGACGAGGAGGGAATTCTCGCCTCGGGCATGGACCGCTATCTGACGAAACCGCTGCGCAAATCCGAAATCAGCGCTGCCGTTCTGGCCTTTGCCGCCGAAGCGTGCCGCCCGCCCGAGAGCGGCGGACAGGGCTGACCCGTCTCCCGGGATTGCGCGTTCCCCGATGGCGGCCCGAGACGGTCACTATTGCCCGCTCCGCCGGGTCGACAGCCCCGGCTCACAGGCAGCACTCTGCCAATACCGCAGGCGTGACGTGACGTCATACTGACGTTTACGTAAGCTCAATTGTATCGCCGCAGATGACAGCACATGTCTTAACCAACCCACCGGTCCGCCGCCGGGGCCACTATCCAGGAAAGAGGACAATGCCCAACGACGAGCAGATGACGATCCGCGAGATGTGCGACGCCTTTGACGTCACCCCGAGGACGCTGCGCTTTTACGAGGCGAAGGAGCTGCTTTCGCCGGTCCGCATCGGGTCGCAACGGCGCTACACCAGGCGCGAAAGGGCACGGTTGACCATCATCCTGCGTGGCAAACGCTTTGGCTTCTCGCTGGAAGACATCCGCCAGGTCCTGAACCTCTATGCCCGCGACGGCTCGAACCTCGCGCAGATGGAACGCACCTGGGATCTGGCCCAGGAACGGCTCCGCGCGATGGAGCAGCAGCGCGACGAACTGACGCTTGCGATAGGCGATCTGAAGGCCGAGCTGGAGACCGGTGCCGGCCTGATCGCCGCCGCCCGCAACCAGAATGCCGACCCGCCAGGCAAATGACCACTGCCGGGCCAGGAGGCCCAGCGGCACAGAACCGAAGGGAGAAAACGATGACCGGCTATACCGCCCCGGTGAAGGATATGCAGTTCATTTTGCATGATGTTTTCGGGATCTCCGGCTTTGACATTCCAGGCTACGCGGATCTCGACCGTGCCTTCACCGGCGCCGTGCTGGAAGAGGCCGGCAAGGTTGCCTCGGCCATACTCGCCCCGCTGAATCCCATTGGCGACCGCCAGGGATGCGTGCTGGAAAATGGCACTGTGCGCACGCCCGATGGGTTCAAAGCCGCATTCGAGACCATGAAACAGGGCGGCTGGACCGCGCTTGACTGCGATCCGGATTACGGCGGCCAGGGTCTGCCCTATCTGATCAATTGCGCGGTAGGCGAGATCTTCGTCTCGGCCAATATGGCCTTAAACATGTATCAGGGCCTGACGCATGGCGCGGTCTCGGCGATCCATACCCATGGCACCGAGGCGCAAAAGGCGCAGTATCTCCCGAAGATGATCGCCTGCGACTGGACCGGCACGATGAACCTGACCGAGCCGCATTGCGGCACCGATCTGGGTCTTTTGCGCACGAAGGCCGAACCGCAGGAGGAAGGCTCTTATCTGATCACCGGCCAGAAGATCTTCATTTCGGCAGGCGATCATGATCTGGCGGAGAACATCATCCATCTGGTGCTGGCCCGCGCGCCAGGTGGCGGCGAGGGCACTAAAGGCATCTCGCTTTTTATCGTGCCGAAGTTTCTGGTGAACGATGATGGCTCTGTCGGGGCAAGAAACGGCATCTCGACCGGCAAGATCGAAGAGAAGATGGGCATTCACGGCAATGCGACCTGCGTGCTGAATTATGATGGCGCGAAGGGCTGGCTGCTGGGCGATCTCCATAAGGGGATGCGGGCCATGTTCACAATGATGAACGAGGCGCGGCTGGGGGTCGGCCTCCAGGGATATGCGGTGGCCGCGGCGGCGTATCAGAACGCAGCCGCCTATGCGAAAGATCGCCTCCAGGGCCGCGCCATGACCGGAGCGGAGAACCCGCAAGGCGCCGCAGACCCTCTGATCGTGCATCCCGATATCCGCCGTATGCTGATGGATCAGAAGAGCTTTGTCGAAGGCGCACGGGCGCTGACCTTCTGGGGCGCCTCGCTGATCGACCGCGCGCATCGCAATTCCGATGCCGAAGCTGACGGGCTGATCGGGTTGCTGACGCCGGTCATAAAGGGGTTCCAGACCGATAAGGGTTTTGAATCGACGGTCGGGGCGCAGCAGGTTTTCGGCGGCCACGGCTATATCGAAGAACAGGGCATGAGCCAGTTCGTCCGCGATGCAAGGATCGCGATGATCTATGAGGGCGCGAATGGCGTACAGGCGCTGGACCTCGTCGGGCGTAAACTCGCGGCAGATGGCGGCAATCATGTGATGGCGTTTTTCGACCTGGTGAAGGCCGAATGCCGCGCCCATGACGGTGATGAGCGGATGAAACCTTTCGCTGACGCCCTGACAACCGCGTCGAAACAGCTTCAGGCTGCGGCAATGTATTTCATGCAAAACGGCGTGAAAAATCCGAATGCGGCGCTGGCGGGTTCCACCGATTTTCTGCATCTGGCCGGCCATGTCTGCCTTGGCCTGATGTGGACGAAAATGGCCGGCGCCGCCTTTGCGGCCCTTGATGCCGGCGCGGCGGACCAGGAGTATCTTGACGCCAAGATCGCCACCGGTCGCTATTATATGGCCCGCCAGCTGCCCGCCTGCGCGACGCATCTGGCCCGGATCGAGAGCGGTGCCGATCCGGTCATGGCATTGACTGCCGAGGCGTTCTAGACTGCCGCCAGACCGCTTTGGAGAGACTGATGCCGAAACGTTTTCGCCTGACCCGCCGCTTTCCTGTCGCCATGACCGAAGACGGCTATCGCCGGCTGAAGCGCTTCGCCTTCGATGCAGGCCTTGATGAAGGAGAGGCCCTGTCCTTCCTCTTCGAAAATTTCGACTCGGTCATCGAGAGTGAAAAGCTCACCCATCGGCTGCGGCTGTTCAATTCGGAGCTCGACGCGCGCAAACGGTAACCGCCCGCGGGCGTCAGCCGATGAACGCCGCCTGCGGTGGGGGATGTGGATCATGAGAAGATGGATTGCAAACTGCTGTTTCGCTGGTTCGTGGGCCCTGGGGTCGGCGACGCTGCCCGGGTCCCAACTGTGTTCACGAAAAACCGCGACCGGCTGCTGATCACGGATGTGTCCCGTCGGGTCCTGGCTGCCATTCTGGCGCCTCATGGCGTGGCGCCGCTGCTGTCGGACGATCCCTTCCCGGTCGATGACGAACCGCGCATCGATGAAGCGTTTCCAGCCGAAGGAACGAGTGACCTAGGACGGGGGCGACGATCCGGGCGATCCGCCAGATATCCGCCTGCCGCCGGTAGCCTGGCGTAACCGAGAACGGCATGATTTTCCGAACCCTGTCCCGCGACACGTTACATACACGCGGCGCTTCCCCCTGGCTCATGCCCTCCGCATAAGCCTGACGCTCTCTGAGATATAGCTCCACGCCGGAGAGCCCCGCACCTTCCGTTATGGCGCAGAAAGGGAAAATCTGGCGACTTTTACGTCGACCGCAGTCGTATCATGCCGCCGCTGCCGTGGACGAATTTCGCGCCACCGTTTTCATCCTCGCCCCGCGCCGTCACGCTTTCCCTGAAGCAAGCTCGCCCTGTGGCCCGCCATCCGTGCCACCAGCTCAGGCGGCGAGCGACAGGCCGCCATTACGACTGATTTCGGTGGTCACTTCAGCGATCAGGCTGTCCAGTGCCGGATTTCTGGCCTTTCGTGCGCGCCGAATGACATAGGCAAGCGCCGGCGGAGCGGGCAATCGGTCCGCGATCACCTCCATCTCAGCTCGCAGATACCGGTCGCTCAGCAGTGCCACCCCAAGCCCGGCATTGACCGCTGCCATGATCCCCGCCGCGCTTGAACATTCGAAGACGGTTTCCAGCATCGCACCGCCATCCTGGCCGATATCCAGCGCCCATTGACGATAGAAACACTCATCATCAAAAGACAGGAATGGAACCGGTCCATCAGGCGCAAGCGCCAGTTCACGGGATTTCACCCAATGCAGCCCCTCACGAAACAGCACGACATCGGCGGGCCGGATTTCATGGGCAAAGACCTGAATGATGGCGGCATCGAGCTCGCCGCGATCCAGCATGGCGCGCAAGACGAGGCTCATGCGGACCCGGGTGCGCACCGACACCTGCGGGTGCAGGCGATGAAAGCGCCCAAGGATCCGCGCGAGGTCCGAGCAGGTGGTGTCCTCGGTCAGACCCAGCAGGATCCGGCCGCTGAGATCGTTTTTCGTCAGGCTCAGCAGCGCTTCGTCATGCAGGCTGAGGATCCGGTCGGCATAGGACAGCAGTTCTTCGCCCTGCTTTGTGAAAACCGCCATGCCCGGCCTGCGACAGAGGATCTCGCAATCCAGGCTGGCCTCCAGCCGCTTTATCTTGTGGCTGACTGCGGATTGCGTCAGCCCGAGCGCCTCGGCCGCGCGCGTGACGCCACCGTGTTGACGGATGGCCCTGACAGCGCGCAAAGCGTCGATATCGAGGCGCCGCGATAGAAGTTCAGTCATGATAATACCTCACAGGTCACCCCAAAGTCATGACCAGGTGGCATTTTTCAGGCAAGTATTCATTACATCTGCGATGCCTCTGTCATTGGGAGATCGAAATTTGTCATGTGCTCCGACGCCTGAAACCCCGTAGCCAGTGGCAATCCTGTCCAAACCGGAACACAGAATGTCCGACCTCGCCACTGCTCTGCCGGCCCGCGCCCGGCCCTGGTTTCTCTGGCCTGCCATGGCGTTCATGCTGGTTGTCGGATGGAGCTCTGGTTTCGTCGGCATCCGCTATGCGAATGATGAAGCGGGTATTGCCCTGCTGCTGTTCTGGCGGACGCTGATCTCGGGCCTGATCCTTTTGCCCTTTGCGATTTTCTTCGGGCCGCGCCTGTCGGTGAAGGCGGTTCTGGCGCAGATGGGCTTTGGGGTGATGGCGGTCTTTCTTTACCTCGGGGGGTTTGCGCTGGCCATCGGCGAACGTGTCCCGACGGGCCTCGTCGCGCTGATCTCTGATCTGCTTCCGCTTGCCATCGCCGCCATGTCTCAACCTTTGCTGGGGGAACGCCTTACCCCACGCCAATGGCTGGGAACCGGGATCGCCCTGGCCGGGGTCTTGCTTGTGACCTTTGACAGCCTGAGTCTGGGAGCTGCCCCCCTCTGGGCCTATGGGCTGACAGTGATATCGATGCTGGTCTTTGCCTTTGCCTCCATTCTGCACCGCAGACAGCCCCTGTTGCGCATCCCTGTGTATCAGAGCCTGTGCATCCATACCCTTACCAGTTCGGTCCTGTTTGCAGCCTGCGCCTGGATGAGCGAAGGTAGCCTCGCCCCGCCCCTGACGCAGAAATTCGCAATCGGCATGACCTGGCTGGTGCTGATCGCGACCTTTGCGACCTACTCGGTCTATTACACAGCGCTCAGGATGTTTCCTGCGGCGAAAGTCAGCGCCGCCATTTATCTGAGCCCCCCGTTACGATGGTATGGGCATGGGCGCTGTTCTCCGAACCTCTGACCATGGCAATGTTTGCGGGTCTTGCGGTGACGATGCTTGGGGTCTGGATGACCTCGCGCTAGAACCGGCGCTTCGCGCCTGCAAGACCGCCTCGCTGGTCGGGTTGCGCCCGAGAGAGTGGGCAGGAGCGCTTTTCGGCGGGCCTCTGCCTGGTTCTGCCCATGAATCCGGCTGGATTTCGCGCGTGATATTGCGTGATGGAGCCAGCTTGCGTCCCTGACGTTTCAGAGGTGTCGACGCCATGAGGCGCGACAAACCTGTCGTAAATGGAGGACTAGCAATGGCAGACCCCAGAGACCCGACCCGCGATCAACCGCGCGATCCCAAACAACCTCAGGTGAAGGATCCGCACCACAAATCCGACAGTGCCCCCGGACGCCAGCAGGAACAGCAGATGCCCGGCCAGAAACAGCCAGGTAACGATCAGCCGCGTCAGCCACAGCGGCGCTGACCAGTCGGCGGCGGGGAAAACCCCGCCGCCTTCGCTATGGGAGAGGTGGGTGTTACTGGGAGGAGCCGGATCGTGAAGTCAGAAAAGACCAGTTCAGAGCCGTTCGGGCCGTCCGTGCCATGGCCGCATGTCCAGCAGGAAGAGGCGGAGGGGAGAACGTCGTTCAACCCATCGCGGCAGGACCGTGGACCGGCGGATCATCAGGCCGATTGCCAGAGGCCGAAGGAGCAGGCCTGCTGAAGAAGAGCGCGTATAAAGCGCGTATAAGGAGTCCAGCCGAAGCAGGCTGAGGCGGAAACGGCGTTCTTAGGTCATGATGCAAAATGACGGGGCATTAGCCTGATGAAGGCGGCGTCAGCAAATTCACGGATGCGGCCTGCGGAATTGTCGTAACCGCTTGCCGGCCAGCTGCTGTTTTTCAGCTTGTTGAAGCAACCCTCGACCAGGTTGAGCATGGGTAGAGCAGCATATCGACAGCTCTCTTTTCCTGCGCATCGGGATCATCGGTGGCGCGTTGCGGCTTTCGATATCTTCGTGAATTTCATCGGGCTGTATTCCGGGTGTCACAGGTGCCACAGCCTCAGCAGGCGGTCAGAACGGCGATCTGCGGGAGGATTTAGGCTGTCACCAGATCATCGCCGATATAGCCGCAATCCTGTGCCGCGAGATCCCGGTTCTCACCGGGATCTCAGCGCCAGCCCCATCGCCGAAGGCCGAAGGATCCCGGTCCTGGAAGTGGTCCAGAATAAGATCCGCTGATCGTTTTCTTACCTGCCGCTCTCGAACGGCCGAGAGCCTCTGATCAACGTCCCCCTGATGCGCCCGCAAAATGATGACGAGCGCGGATCACAGTGCTGTCGATGATCTGAAGGTCCACTCATCGTTGGATATCAGGTTGCGCGCCAGAGTCGTCTCCGCCGTATAGACACCCCTGAAACACATGGCATTTATAACGCTGATCCATTTTCTCGACATGATCTACGGACCGTGCTGCCCCGCTTTCTCTCAACGCCCGCATGATGAACGGATTGGCGCCAACAATCCTTTCCGGAGCAAGCTGCGGCCTGAAGCCACCGGAGTTTTCCACCTCAGATCAGTTGTCCAACATGACCGGCGCCCATGAAGCGCAGGACCAGGTAAGGTGCGATGGATGTGTCGGGTGCCGGGCAACACCAGAGAATGACGCTGAAAACAATCGACGGGATGGGCCAGAAGCCGGGCGTCGGCTGACACTCTGCCCGGTTTCTTCGCCGGCGGCAGATTACATATATCAGATCAGACGGAAGCCTTGGCTGTTTGCGTCAAGCCTCCCGGAAATCCGGGAATGCACGTGGCTTTTGCCTTGCCTGCAGCCCTGCCAGTTCTCGATGTCTGACAAAGTAACCTTATGACGCGCAAGAGCATTCTTCTGGTCCGTTTTTGACGATGCCATCGCGCCCCGGCGCTATAAATCGGTGTTCGGCTTACCTTTACAATTCCCGGTTCTTGACGAATTTTGCGCGGTATCGACGGCGTTCCACACGGCTCTTTGCCAGGCTCCGGTCTGCGGTCCGGCGCGGGCCAGCATGATGACGCCCCTGATCCCGCATGAGGCGCAGATCATCGACACAGCGATCCGACCTTCTCTCCGGTTGTTCCTCGTTCATAACGGGAGCCCCTGGGGTTGACACTGGCCGGTGTCGGGTCGGGCAAGCCCGCGGGGCGCGTCGCTGCCAGATCGCTCGAGCGCCCGGCGCGCATCAGCCAGGCTGTCGAAGATATCTTCGCAGAGGCATTCGTCGCCCAGACTTCCGTCGAAGGGCTTGATGCAGCCATTCTGCTGCGGCTTGCCGGGGTGGATGTGGTGCCATCCGACGCCGTTGTCGGTCGCCCATTTCAGGACCGCCTGGCTGGTGAACCAGGTGCCATTGTCAGAGACGATGCAGTCGGGCTTGCCATGGATCCGGACCAGGGCATCAAGTTCCCGTGCCATCCTTGCCCTCGAGATACTGGTGTCGGCGATCAGGGCCAGCTTGTGCCCACGACGCCGGCGCACCGATGACCCTAATTCCCGACAGATGCGGCAGAGCATCTGTCGCTCATCACCATGCCCACATGTTCCAGCATCACACCCATGCGCCGCTGGTCAAACCGGCACCGCTCGCCGCACGCTCCTCAGATCGACACCGGTCAGGACGCCAGCCCGGCTAAAGGCTCCTCGCCTTTCAGGGCTGCCAGTGCGACCTGCCCCCTGAACTCAGGCGCGTGCTGCCTGCGTTCCGACAGCTCTTATCTCCCTCCCGTCAGGGATCGGCAGGCTGCAAATCACAGCCTGTGTCAGTGGCCAGGTTGCGGGCGGTAGCTCAGCTGCCCAAAGAAACGAGGTGCCGAATGAAATTCTACAGGGGTTAGCGGGGCCGGCCTGGCACCGATGATGGTGAGGGTGATGATTTCTTCATTGTCTCTCTGGCCGAAACCTCGGCGATCGACTTTCTGGCTGAAAAGCGCGCGCAGTTACTGCTCGGCCTGTAGCCGGGCTGACTATCAGCTGGGACTTGTGCCTGATGAGCTGCGCGAGTCCCGCCATGCCGCGAATGAGGCGATCATGGTTGTCGCGGATCACGGCTTCCACCCTGGCAATCACATTATCTTCCGCAAAGCGACCTTGTAGAAACCAATGTACCGCTGATCCGGTCAGCCCCGGAAATCCCGCTGCTGCGGGTGGTCACCGATCCGGTTGCGATGATCGATGCCCGGCCGACTTTGCCGGGCATTGCCGATGTCACCGCGCCAAAGCGGCAATGCGGGCAGGTGCTCTTGCCGCTTATTCAAGGCGAGAGGGCGCCGGATCCGGTGGTGCCGTCCTTTTACAAGGAACATGTGACGCAGCGTCATGTCACATACCGGCTGATCCGCGATCTCGATGCCTGGCAGCAGATCGTTGATACGGAAGAGGATTTCTGGCAGCTGAGGGATCTGTGCCAGAACAACCCGGCCTTCCTGCCCTCCGAGGCGCAACGGAATATGCCGCGCGCGGCGGGCTTACGCGGATGAAATTCCCTTTGGGGAGGGATCTGCCCCCGGCCGGGCGGTATGGGCATGATATCTGGCAAGGCCGCTTTCCCGATCGAAACAGCGAAGAAGACGGTTTTGCCGTCACTGCTCCGGTGAGGACCTTTGCGCCAAAGGGCTATGGGCTGTTCAGTATGACCGGCAATGTCTGGGGGGACGGCGGGCAGCTTTGGATCTTTACTCGCCGCGCCCTTGCCCTGTTAGCCAGGCCAAGGCTCACAGCAAGGTGCGGCGCGGCGGCTCGCATCTGCGTCATGACAGCTGTTGCGCCCGCTGTTTCGTGCATTCACGCAGCCATATTACAGCGGAAAGCCCGACCGGTCATATTGGCTTTCGGGTGATCGGGGCTGATGCGGCCTGAGGCTGGCCGTTAACAAATGCCGTCCCCGGAATCGCACCAAACCATTCCGCCGTCACGAAATTTCTGCTATCTCTGCACGGGATATGGCCGCAGGCCCCCTGTCAGATGCCGGAGGCCGATACCATGACACGTGCTGCGACAAGGCTGTTCTGTTTCGCAAACCAGGATGCCGGCTGGATGCCGGTCAATCACCTGATTGGCCTGATGGCACGGCTCCTTGAGGCCGGGATTTACGACATTGGTCCCTGCCGGCTCTCGCTGCCCGGGCGGATTGGCGCGACGCTGTTTCCCCCGCCGCGCGGCGGCACGGGCGGCGATATCTTTGTACTGCGCTCGCCTTCCGAACTGTCGCGGGCGCTCGCCCATCCGCTCTGGCGCGAGAAACGGGCGTTCCGCGCGCTCTGGGTGATCGACAGTTTCTGGACAGAAACCTGGCCGCGCCCCGCCGCGCGCCTGCTGTCGCATTTCGACCTGGTGGCCTATACCCGCGAGGGCGATGCCCCGGATTACGAAGCGCTGGCGCCGGGCCGTGCGATATATCTCGGCTGGGGGGCCGATGTGCTGGATCTGGGCAGCACTGCAGCAGAGCGCCCGATTGATCTTTTGCGGGTCGGCCGCCAGCCCGAGGCCTGGGATGATGACGCGCGCACCGCCGCCGCCTGCGCGGCGCGGGGGTTGCAGTTCCAGGGCCGCCCCCCCTTCCCCGCCAGCCCGGAAACCCAGCAAACCGAGCTGATGCGCGACTGGTATGCGCGGTCGAAATTCATCATCGCCCATTCGAATATCGCGGCACCCGCCCCCTATACTCACCCGACGCGCGCCTATGTCACCGCGCGCTGGACCGATGCGCTGGCCTGCGGCGCCAGCGTTGCCGGACGCCAGCCCGAGGGGGATCTGCGGCTGGTCAGCTGGCCCGGCGCGGTGCTGGAAACCGGCGGGATCGACCTTGACCAAAACCTCGATCTGATCGCCGAAGCCGTCCACGCCTGGACACCGGAGGTCGCGCGCCGCAACCATCACGAGGCGCTGGCGCGCTTCGACTGGCGGATCCGGATCGCGGCCCTCGCCACCAGGCTCGGGCTGAGCACGCCCGCCCTCACCGCCGATATGCAAAGGCTGCAGGCGGCGATCAAAGTCTGATGCAGAAGGGGTCTGACCGGATCGGGCTTCCCAAACAGCCCGTTTTCCTGTATGGCCCGCGCCATCTGAGACGTGACGCCCCTGGCCCCGGGCACATGCATGAGGATTGGGGCGGCGACAATGGGGTCGCCATATATCGGGAGACCGGCAGGGGCCGGAGCGCTCCCAAGAGGAAAATGCATGTTCAAAATTTCGAAAAAATCTATCCAGTGGGGCGATGAGACGCTGACCCTGGAAACCGGCAAGGTTGCGCGCCAGGCCGATGGTTCGGTCATCGCGACGCTGGGCGAAACCCAGGTGATGGCCAATGTGACCTTCGCCAAGACGGCCAAGGAAGGCCAGGATTTCTTCCCGCTGACCGTTCACTACCAGGAAAAGTATTACGCCGCCGGCAAAGTTCCTGGCGGCTTTTTCAAGCGTGAGGCACGCCCGTCGGAAAAAGAGACGCTGACCTCGCGTCTGATCGACCGCCCCTGCCGCCCGCTCTTCGTCGAAGGCTTCAAGAACGAAGTCCTCGTTATGGCGACCGTGCTGTCCTGCGACCTCGTGAATGACCCGGATGTGGTCGCGATGATCGCCGTTTCGGCCGCACTGACCATCTCGGGCGTGCCGTTCATGGGCCCGATCGGGGCCGCGCGTGTTGGCTTCACCAATGGCCAGTATGTTCTGAACCCGGCCATGGACGACATGACCCAGCTGAAGAACAACCCGGACCAGCGTCTGGACCTCGTCATCGCCGGCACCAAAGACGCCGTTATGATGGTGGAATCCGAGGCTTACGAGCTGACCGAGGAAGAAATGCTCGGCGCCGTCAAGTTCGGCCATGCCGCGATGCAGCCGGTGATCGACCTGATCATCGACCTCGCCGAAGAAGCCGCCAATGAGCCCTTCGACTTCCAGGCTCCGGATTATTCCGAGCTTTACACCCGTGTGGCCGCCGCTGGCGAAACCCAGATGCGCGCTGCTTTCGCGATCCGTGACAAGCAGGACCGCACCAATGCGATCTCGGCTGCGGTGAAAGCGATCAAGGCTTCGCTGTCGGAAGAAGATCTTGCCGACAAGAACCTCGGCTCGGCAATCAAAAAGCTGGAATCGGGCATTCTGCGCGGTGACATCATCAATGGTGGCGCCCGGATCGACGGCCGCGACAACAAAACCGTCCGCCCGATCTTCTGCGAAAACGGCATCCTGCCGCGCGCGCATGGCTCGGCACTGTTCACCCGTGGGGAAACCCAGGGTCTCGTGGTCACCACGCTCGGAACCGGCGAAGACGAGCAGATCATCGACGCGCTGAACGGCAATTACCGTTCGAACTTCCTGCTGCATTACAACTTCCCGCCCTATTCGGTTGGCGAAGTTGGCCGCGTGGGTTCGCCCGGCCGTCGTGAGATCGGCCATGGCAAGCTGGCATGGCGCGCGCTGCAGGCGGTTCTGCCGGCTGCAACCGATTTCCCCTACACGATCCGCGTCGTGTCCGAGATCACCGAATCGAACGGCTCTTCGTCGATGGCTTCGGTCTGCGGCGGCTCGCTCTCGATGATGGATGCGGGCGTTCCGCTGAAATCGCCGGTTGCAGGCGTCGCCATGGGTCTGATCCTGGAAGACGATGGCCGCTGGGCGGTTCTGACCGACATCCTCGGTGATGAAGATCACCTTGGCGACATGGATTTCAAGGTTGCAGGCACCGCCAACGGCATCACCACGATGCAGATGGACATCAAAGTCGCGGGCATCACGCCCGAGATCATGGAGCAGGCTCTGGCCCAGGCCAAAGACGGTCGTCTCCATATCCTCGGCGAGATGAATGCCGCACTGTCCGCGCCGCAGGGCTTCTCGGCTTACGCTCCGAAGATCGAAACCATGTCGATCCCGACCGATAAGATCCGGGAAGTGATCGGTTCGGGCGGTAAGGTGATCCGCGAGATCGTCGAAGTCTCGGGCGCGAAAGTCGACATCAATGATGATGGCATGATCAAGATCGCCTCGAACGACGCCAATGCCATCAAGAAGGCCTATGACATGATCTGGTCGATCGTGGCAGAGCCGGAAGATGGCAAGATCTACACCGGCAAGGTCGTCAAACTGGTCGATTTCGGCGCGTTTGTGAACTTCTTCGGCAAGCGGGACGGTCTGGTCCACGTGTCGCAGATCGCGAACAAGCGTCTGAACCACCCGAATGAGATCCTGAAAGAAGGTCAGGAAGTTAAGGTGAAACTCCTTGGCTTTGATGATCGCGGCAAGGTCCGTCTCGGCATGAAGATGGTTGACCAGGAAACCGGCCTGGAAATCACCGAGAAGAAAGAAGAAGCCGAGGGCTGAGCCCCCCGCTTCAGAATTAAGAAAGGCCCCGGAGCGATCCGGGGCCTTTTCTCTTTCTCTCAGGTCATTTCTGTTCGACTTTGGGGATGCCCCCCTCGAACTGCATCAGCATCCCGAGGTTCTTGTTGAAGCCCCAGCGGCGATATTTCAGCTCGCCATTGACGAAGTAAAGCTCAGCCACGGGATATTGCTTGCGCACCCCGCTGCCGGTATCCCAGATCTCGACCACGGCGCCCTTCTTGCGCGCGGGCCCCAGTTGCAGCTGAAAGAAATCCCGGTCGGCGGTTTCGGCCACAGCGGCCAGCACAGCCAGCACTTCATAATAATCGGTGAGACGTTCGGCTTTGAACTGGCAGACGCCCTCCAGCCCGACAATGCCAAGCGCTGCCGCCCCCGCCGCCATGCCAAGCGCCGAGGAGGTCAGCACGGTGCCCCCTGCCCCAAGCGCGGCTTCTGCCCCGCCAAGGGCTTTGGCGGCATTGGCGCCGGCCACGACAGCCCCCACGGCGGAAAAGCCGGTGCTGCTGTCGACCAGGGTCAGGAAATCCGGCGCAGTGGGGTCAAAACGTCCGACGACGGCTGCATCTGCCGCCGCTGCCGCGAGTTTCGGGGCGCGCAGCGCGATCATCTCGCTGAGGCGATAGTTACAGACATCGGCCGCTGCGGCACCGGCGCCGAGGGCCAGGACCAGAAAGGCACTGGAAAGGATACGGGACATTTTGTCTCTCGCGGGTGACGGATGGGCTGCTCTCGGATCAAGCATAAGCCATGCCGCGCCAAAGCGCAAAAGCGGGCGCTGCTGGCCGGGATCACAATCCGTCCAGCGCGATCAGCGCCGCCCGCGCGGCAGCCCCCCGCTGCGCCAGGCGCTGGCGCGGCCGATCAGATGTGCGGCGATGGGGGCGGTGACAAAAAGAAACAGGATCGCCACCAGCGCCTTCACCACCGCCCCGGTGGTGCCAAAACCAATCGCCGCCGCCAGGAGCGCGAGGCTGCCGGCGAATGCCCCGACCTTTGAGGCCGCATGCATCCGCGTCAATACATCGGGAAAACGCAGGACGCCAAGCGCCGCAATCACCGCAAACACCCCTGCCGCGAGCGCCAGAACCCCTGTGATCACCTCAGTCATCGGTCCCCTCCCGCCGCGCCAGCCACCCGGCATAGCGCGCCAGCGCCACCACCGGCACGAAACTCACCAGCGCCACGGCCACCGCGATGTCGAGATAGGCCCCGATCCCGGCCTTCAGCGCAAACAGCGCGCAAAAGCCGATCACCGCCGCCGACATCATATCAAGCGCCACCACCCGGTCGCCAAGCGTCGACCCTTTCCACAGCCGCAGCAGTCCCAGAAACACCGCCAGCGCCATCAGCGCCATGGCCCCGGTCAGGCTCAGGTCCAGAAACGCAGCAGAACTCATCTGAACACCCCCCTGACGCGGCGCGCCATACCATCCTGCAACTCCTGAACCAGGGCTTCAGGGTCGCTGCCATGCAGGCAATGGATCATGAGGCAACTGCGGTCCCCGGCGACATCCAGCGTCAGTGTGCCAGGCGTCAGGGTGATCAGGCTTGAGAGCAGGAAGATCTCGGCATCCGATATATCCGCGCGCAGCGGCAACTGAACAATCGCGGGAGACAGGGTCAGGCGCGGCCGGATACAGTCAAGCGCGACCTGGAGGCAGGATTTCACCAGCTCTTTCAGGAACCAGGGCACAAGGCTCGCGCCGGCAACGATGCGGGGAAGAATACGGGGTGCATGGCTCATGGGCGCGCTCCCAGCACGGTCCGGATATAGGCCTCAGGCTCCAGAAGCTGCTGCGCGGCGGTGGTGGCAAAAGTCACGAAGGGCTCAGGCATCACCCCGATCAGCACCGTCATCGCCGCCAGCACCGCCATCGGCGTCAGCATCAGCACGCGCGCGCGGGGCGAAAGCTGCGCCAGCACCGGCTCATATCCGCCGGGATGCGGCTTCCAGAAGGCGCCGGCCCAGATCTTGGTCATCGAGTAAATGGTCAGAAGCCCCACCATAAGCGCGATCCCCGCAACCAGCCAGGCGCCTTCCTCCAGCGCGGCCCGGACCAGCAGATATTTCGCCCAGAAGCCCGAAAGCGGCGGAAAGCCCGCCAGCGAAAAGGCCGGGATCAGGAACAGGACCGCGAGGAAGGGCGCCGCCCGGTAAAGCCCGCCGATCTGCGCCAGATCAGACGCGCCGGTCAGGCGGCGCGAGACCCCGGCCACAAGGAAGAGGTTCGCCTTCACGATGATATGATGCAGCAGGTAAAACACCGCCCCCACCAGCGCGAGCGGCGTCATCAGCGCAAGGCCCAGCACCATATAGCCAATCTGGCTGACGATGTGGAAGGAAAGGATCTTGCGGAAATCGCTCTGGGCCGCCGCGCCAAGCACGCCTGTCACCATGGTCAGGCAGGCGCACCACAGAAGGATCTCATGCGTCCAGCCCTGATCCCCGGTGAAAATCAGCGTGAAGACCCGGATCAGCGCATAGACGCCAACCTTGGTCAGAAGCCCGGCAAAAAGGGCGGATACCGCATAATGTGGCGTGTGATACGAGGCCGGCAGCCAGAAAAACAACGGGAAGACTGCAGCTTTCATTCCGAAGGCCAGCATGAACAGCATTGCGATCACCGTCATCAGCCCCTGATCGGGATGCGCCGCCACCCTGCCATGCAGATCGGCCATGTTCAGCGTGCCGGTCGCGCCATAGGTCAGCCCGGCGGCGCAGAGAAACAGCGCCGTCGCGATCAGGTTCAGCGTCACATATTTCACTGCACCGTCCGTCGCGCTGCGGCTGCCTCCGATCGCCAGCAGGCCAAAGGACGAGATCAGCAGCACCTCGAACCAGACATAAAGGTTGAAAAGATCGCCGGTCAGAAAGGCGCCGGTCACACCGCCCAGCAGCGTCTGGAACAGGGTGAACCAGCCGAGCCGCGCCGAGGTCGGGCCGATTTCCGCCATGGCCCAGAGGGCGGTCGCCAGCCCGATGATCGCCGTGATCAGCACCATCGCCGCCGAGAGATAATCCGCCACCAGCGTGATCCCGAAGGGCGCAGGCCAGCCGCTCACCTGACCCGCGATCACGCCATGGTCGATCACCGTGACCAGAAGCCGGACCGCGAGCCCCAGCGAGACCAGCGCCGTCAGGACCGAGATCCAGCCCGCGCCCTTTCGATTGCGCAGGAACAGGCAGGCCCCGGCCCCGATGAACGGCGTCAGGATCGGAAGTGCGAGGATCCAGCTCATGCTTCCCCCGCGGCTCTTCCGGTTCAGCCAGACGCATCCGGTCAACCTCAAGATGGCCAAAGCTGCGATAGGCACGGATCGTCAGCGCCAGGGCGAAGGCGAAGAGACCGAAGCCAATCACGATGGCGGTCAGCAACAGCGCCTGTGGCAGCGCATTGGCCATCTCGCCGACAGGCCGCGCGCCGCCGGGTTCCAGCAGGGGCGGGCGGCCCTCGGTCAGACGTCCGGCGGCAAAAATCGCCAGATTGACCGCATTCGAAAGCAGCATCAGCCCGAACAGAAAGCGCAGCAGATTGCCCGAAAGCATCAGCCAGAGCCCGGCAGTGACCAGCGCTCCGGCCAGTATCGCAAGGATGGTTTCCATCAGCCGCCCGCCTTTCCGCTGTCTTCCAGCGCGAAGATCAGCGCCAGGACGCCGCCGATCACGGCCAGGAATACGCCGATATCAAACAGCAGCACCGTGGACAGCGGCAGGACCGGCAGATCGAGCCAGATCCCCTGGAAAGGTGCTCCCCCGCTCAACGCGGCCGCAAGCCCCGCGATCAGGGCGCAAACCAGCCCGATGCCGCCCAGGCTGCGCGGATCGATCCGCAGTATCCGGCGCGCGGCCTCCGGCCCATCGGCGAAGATCACAATCGCAAAGCCAAGCGCCGCGATCAGCCCGGCGATAAAGCCGCCGCCCGGCGCATTATGGCCGCGCAGAAGGATGTAAAGCGCAAAGCCCAGGAAAAGCGGCAACAAAAGCCGCGCGCCGGTGGCAAGGATCGGGGATCTCATCCGCGCGCCCTCCCGATGCGGCGCTTCAGCAGCGCCCAGGCGCCAATGGCGGCCAGAAGAACCACGGTGAGCTCGCCAAAAGTGTCAAAGGCCCGGAAATCCACAAGGATCACATTCACGATGTTCAGACCATGCGCGAGGCTGTAGCTGTTTTCTTCGAAATAATCGGCAAGCTGCCGGTCCGGCGGATGCGCGGTGATCGCCAGTAGGATCAGCGTAACCGACAGACCCATAATGCCCGCGATCCCCCAATGCAGCGCGCGACGGCGGGGGCTGCGGCGCTCGGTGATTCCGGGCAGGCGCAACAGCGCGATGCCGAACAGGACGGCAGAGAGGCACTCGACCATCAGCTGCGTCACCGCCACATCCGGCGCGCCGAAGATCAGGAAGATCAGCGCGACGCCGATCCCGACCGTGCCGATCCCGGCGATATTGGCGATGCGCGAATGCGGCGTCAGCGACAGCGCCGCCCCGCCAAGCATGAAACCCGCGATCACCCAAAGCGGCAGCGGCGCGGTGAGTTCCACCGCCAGCAGCGGACGCTTTGCCGCCAGCGTGGCAAGGATCACGAGGCCAGCCGTCAGAAAGCTCAGCGTGAGGTAGTGGCTCAGCCTGCCGGACTGGATCACCCGGGTCAGGAACGTGGCGAAACCGGCGAGGCCCGCAAGCAACCGGTCCCAGCAGCGGTCCGCAAAGGAAAGGCCGGTCCCGCGCGCCAGAAGACGCGGCGCGGCCAGGAACAGCCCCCCCCCAGCCCGAACGTCGCAAGGCTGAGCGCCAGCGGCAGGTTGACCCCGGCCCAGAGATGCAGCTCTGCCGCCGGAGCCGCGCCAAATCCCATGACCGCCGCGTCCAGCAACGGCTGCAACAGGCCAGGCATCAGCCCGAAGACGAGCCCCGCCCCCCCAAGCACGACCGGGCCGGCCAGCATCTGCCAGCCTGCCTCATGCGGCTCTCGCGGCAAGGGCCCGGGCGGCGCCCCCCAGAAGGGTCGCAGCGCCACCACGCCCGCCACCGCAAAGATCAGCGCATTCGAGGCCAGCAGCGGCAGCACCAGCCAGGGCGTGACCCCGGCATAAAGCAGCTCTTTCCCGATCCAGCCAAGGAAGGGCGGCAGGCCTGCCATCGAGACCGCAGCCAGAAGCGCCGAAACCGCGGTCAGCGGCATTGCCCGCCGCAAACCGCGCAAGGCTGTCACATCGCGGCTGCCGGTGCCATGATCCACCGCGCCCACCACCATGAACAGCGCCGCCTTGTAAAGCGCATGCACGATCAGGAAGGTCAGCGCCGCCGTCAGGGCCACACCCGACCCCTGCGCCAGAAAGAGCACCAGCACACCCAGAGCCATCAGCGTCGTCCAGGCCAGGGCCTGTTTCAGATCGCGCTGGCGGATCGCGATGACCGAGGCAAAAAGCGCCGTCGCGCCGCCGGCCAGGGTCAGTGTGATCTCCCATGCCCCGGTGCCAGAGAGCGCCGGATGCAGCCGCGCCAGCAGATAGACCCCTGCCTTCACCATGGTCGCGGAATGGAGATAGGCCGAAACCGGGGTCGGTGCCGCCATGGCATTGGGCAGCCAGAAATGGAACGGGATCTGCGCAGATTTGGTGAATGCCCCCAAAAGCACCAGCGTCAGGATCGCGCCATAAAGCGGGCTGGTCTGCAATCCCCCGCCTTGCAGGATCACCGCGAGATCATAGCTCCCCGCAGCGAAGCCGATCAGGATGAACCCGGCCAGCAATGCCAGCCCGCCGCCCGCCGTGACCAGCATCGCCTGGAGCGCATTGCGGCGCGCCTTCGGGTCGTCATGGCTGAAGCCGATCAGCAGGTAAGAGGTGAGCGAGGTCAGCTCCCAGAACACGAATAACGTGATCAGGTCGCGCGCCAGCACCAGCCCCAGCATCGAAAGCATGAAGAGAAACAGGAAGAGCACAAAGCGCCCGAATTGCGGATGGTTGCCCATATAGCCGGTGGCATAGAGGAAGATCAGCCCGCCGATCCCGGTGATCAGCGCGGCAAAGATCAGTGCCAGCGGGTCAAGCATGAAAGACAGCCCGATCCCGAGCGAGGGCACCCAGGCCAGATCGAACAGGACCGCGCCGGTTGTGAGGACCGCTCCTGCCAGGGCAAAGAGCACCGCAAACAGCGCGAAAGCGACAGTTGCTGCCAGATAGCCCGCCGCCCGGGACAGGGAGAAACCGCTTTTGTCTTGCGCCATGGCCTCCCCCTCCGGTTACCGCCTCCGGTCACTCAGTCGATACAGGCGGTCACCCGAAGAGAGAAATAGAAATCTGCGGCCGTCATTATAGTTTTAAACTATAAGAGAAGGGCAGTATCAAAGAAAAATGCCCGCACCTTTCGGCACGGGCATTCTTGTGACACAGACACGACCGGTGAAACCGGGCGCTGTGGCAAAACCTCAGCGACGCAGGCCGAGGCGCGCGATCAGCGAGCTGTAACGCGCTTCGTCTTTGGCTTTCAGATAGTCCAGCAGCTTGCGGCGCTGCGCGACGAGCATAAGCAGACCACGACGCGAGTGGTTGTCTTTCTTATGCGTTTTGAAATGCTCGGTCAGGGTCGCGATGCGCGAGGACAGGATGGAAACCTGCACTTCGGGCGAACCGGTATCACCAGCTTTGGTCGCGTATTCCTTGATCAGGCGGGCTTTTTCTTCGACGGTGATCGACATCGGATGCTCCTTTCGGTGTTGCGAGAGACGGCACAAGCCGGGATGTCGTCCAGCAGGGCCCTTACACCCCGGCAGGGAAAACCGCTGCAGGGGATGCGCTCCTATACGGGGATTCGGCGCAAAAGGAAAGCCCCTGGCGCTGTCGGCGGCAAGGCGTATCGGATCAGGTCTGGGCCTGTCCCGCACCGGCCGACCCCGCCCGGTCAGAGCGAATCCGGAAACGGATCGCGTCGGATTTTTTACAACTTAACCAAAACATCTTCTATGAGGATACCCCCCTTGCGTGGTATGAATTAGTCAGGAAGTTTTCATATGCATCAGATGGTTAACGTGAAAAATGGTTAACGCCCCCATGGGGTCAGCCATGTGAGGTGAGACAATGCTGGGCCTATTGGGATTGTTGGGGGCGGTGTTTGCCGGTGCTTTGATTGAGGGCATTTCTGCCCGCAGCACGGACGAAGAGGATGAGTCCGAAAACCAGGACAGCCAGGGCGATCCTCAGACCGGTCACGGCAATCTGCTGGATGATCCGGATGACGCGACCCAGACCGACCCCTTCCACGGCCTGAACCCTTTCCGCGCGGGCGGCACCCATGGCGGCGGCTGGACAGGAGGCATCACGCCTTCGGGCAGCGGCAGCGAAAACGGTACTCAATCCGGTTACACGCCCGGGGCTGGCCTGAACGGCAGCGCAACGGGCAGCCACACAGACGACCCCACAGATGGCGGCTCCGATGAAACCGACACCGGCTTTGAAGATGGCCATGTCCCAGAGGATGGCCCCCCTGTCGCTGATCCCCCGATCGTTGAACCCTTGCCGGATAATACGGGTGGCACCGACGCCGACACGGGCACGGGCAATCCCGACGGTTCCGGAACCGGGCCAGGCCCGGTCTCGCCGCAGCCTGTGCCGGTCACCGGCACGACCGGAGACGATCTGCTGGACGGCAGCGACAGCGATGATCTGATCCGGGGCGAAGATGGCAATGATCAGATCAACGCCCGCGATGGCGATGACACGGTCTATGGCGGCAATGGCAATGACATCGTCAATGCCGGAGCCGGCAATGATCTCGTCCTTGGCGGTGCCGGCAACGACGAATTGCATGGTGATACGGGCGATGACACGCTCGACGGCGGCGATGGCGATGACCAGCTGATGGGGCATGAAGGCGACGATCTGCTCCAGGGCGGCGCCGGCAATGACACGCTGCTGGGCGGTGAGGGCGATGACAGCCTTTATGGCGAAGAGGGCGATGACTGGCTCTGGGGCGGCGAGGGCGACGATCAGATGGTCGGCGGAGCGGGTTCGGATACGCTGGATGGCGGCGCCGGAAATGATACACTCTGGGGCGCCTTCCCCGAGGGGGACGATGGCGAAGTCGACTTCCTCAATGGTGGTGACGGCGATGATGTGATCCATCTCGGCGCGGGTGATTATGGCAATGGTGGCGCGGGATCTGACAGCTTCGTCCTGACGCAATGGCTGGGTGAAGGCGGCTTCGCGACCATCACCGATTACGACCCGCAGGATGATGAGATCGTGCTGGTCTATGACCCCGCCGCCCATGTCTCGCCCGCAGTCTCGGTGACGCAAAGCGCGACCGGCGGCTCATCCCTGATCAGCATCGACGGCTTTGTCGTGGCCGAGGTGAATGGCCAGATCGACCCGTCCGAAATCAGGCTGCTCGCTGCCTGATCCGGCACGGCGCTGCAGGAACCAGAGAAGGCAGAGGCGAAAAATCAAAGGGCGGCCAGATCGGCCGCCCTGTTTCAGTGTCGCAGCCGTACCGCGAAAATCAGAGCCCGCGCGTCAAAGATTGAACACGCGCGACGGGTGCAGTTCACCGCCCATATAGCGGCCAAGCGCCAGCGCCTTGCCGTCAAAGCTCGCCCAGGCCTCATCGCCATAGTCGATATGGCCCAGCACCTGCCCCGGATTGCCGTTCTTCAGCCGCACCGCCCCTTCCGCCGTCGCCTTCAGCTCTGGCAGATCCGCCAGCGCGAGTTCGAGCGGCGCCAGCAAAGCGTCGATCCCGTCTTGCCGCGCCAGCTCCTCGATCTGCGCCATCGTGACCCCTTCAGCCGCCTCGAACGGGCCCGACCATTCGCGCCTGAGCCAGGCCACGTGCCCCAGACAGCCAAGCGCCCGGCCAAGATCGCGCGCAATGGCGCGCACATAGCCGCCCTTGCCACAGACCATTTCCAGGTCTGCGTGATCGGCATCGGGTCGCCCCAGCAGCATAAGGCTGTCGACCCAAAGCGGCCGCGCCGCGAGATCCATCTCGATCCCCTCGCGGGCAAGGTCATAGGCACGCTCGCCATCGACCTTGACTGCGGAAACCTGTGGCGGCACCTGCAGGATCTCGCCGCGAAACGCGGCCAGCGCCGCCTCGATTTCGCCATCCGCAGGCCGCGCAAGCGAAGTCGCGATCACCGCACCGCTGGCATCATCGGTTGCAGTCGCGGCCCCGAATACCACCCGGAACCGATAGCATTTCAGCGCATCCGCCACCACCGGCACGCATTTGGTGGCCTCGCCCAGAGCAACCGCCAGCAGCCCCGTCGCATCCGGATCCAGCGTGCCGGCATGGCCGGCTTTTTGGGCCTGAAAGGCCCATTTCACCTTGTTGACCACATCGGTCGAGCCAATGCCCGCAGGCTTGTCGACGATCACCCAGCCGGAAACCGGGCGGCCTTTGCGCGTTTTCGCCATTGATTAGTCCTGTGCCTGACCCGAATCGATCACGGTGCCGACAATCGGCCCCATCGCGAAGCCGCCGTCATGGCGTCCCAGTTCGGGCGCGTAAAGCCGCGAAATATTGCCGTCGAAATAAAGCGCATCCGTCAGCCCGAGATGGTCGCGGAAAAACCGCGCGAACTGGTGGAAATTGACGGCGCGGTCGCTCATCACGAAGACTGCCTTCGTCCCCGCGGCATCGACGCCGACGCCATTGCGGATATAGGTCGAATCGCTGTTTTCCAGAAAGCGCGGATGCAGCTTGCCATTGATCACCAGCATCGGCCCCGACTGCGTCGCATAGCGGCAATTGCCCCGCAGGGGCTCGAACTGACGGCTGTCGGTGATGTTGAAACTGCCATCCGCCCAGCAAAACACCCCATTTGGCAGCAGGCCGAAATTCCCCGGCCCCTCGGCGGTGACGATGGCATGTTTCTCTTCGCCGCCCTCGATATAAAGCCCGACGGGCGAGCGGTCGCGATGATACATGCCTGCATTCATCGCGAATCCAAGCGTCTTGCCCTCGGCCGCCAAAGCCTGGTCCACCGCGCGGAACGAGCCGAGATTACCCCTGGGGCCGTCCAGAAACAGCCGCAGATCATCCGCTGCCGTCACTTCGCAAAGACTGAAAGGCACGCCCTCGAACATATCCTGGCGGCAGGCCGAGGCCGATGCGGCAGCCGCACCCGATATCAGCACCACCAGGGCCGCGAGGAGGCGGATCACGCCTCGTCCTCCCCGGCCCCTTCCTGATCTTTGCTCTCGATATCGCGCTGCACTTTCGGATCCGCGAACAGCCGCCGCGTCTCGTCAAGCCGGTCATAGGTCTCGTCCGGGCGGAACCGCAGATCCGGCGCGTATTTCAGCGTCAGCCCGGCCGCGACCCGGTGGCGCAGCTCGCCCCGGTGCTTTGCCAGCAGCTTCACCGCCTCATCAACCGGCGCCGTGCCCAGAAGCGGCATGACATAAACCGTCGCCACCTTGAGATCGGTCGAAAGCGAGACCTCGCCGACGGTGATCGGCATAGCATTCAGCTCCGGGTCGTGGATCTCGCCCCGGTTCAGAACATCGGAAAGGGTACGTCGGATCAGTTCGCCGACCCGCAGCTGACGCTGGGACGGCCCCTGACCGGAGGATATGCGTTTTGTGGCCATGACCCGCATTTAAGCCCTTTCCGTCCGCCCCGCAACGGGCAGGGTTTCAACCGCGCGCGCGCGGCGCTAAACCACGGCTTGAAACCGCTGGAGGAAATCATGAGCGATCTGCCGGGTATTGTCGTCACGGGTGTGTCGGGCCGCATGGGGCAGATGCTGGTGAAGACCATTCAGGCCAGCGGCAAGGCGCGCCTTGTCGCCGGGGTCGAGCGCGAGGGCAGTCTCTGGATCGGCCGCGATCTTGGCGAATGCATGGGCGGCCAGCCGAATGGCATCATCGTGACCGATGACCCGGTCGAGGCCTTCGCCAAAGCCCAGGGCGTGATCGACTTCACCTCGCCCGCAGCCACGGTGGAATTTGCCGGCCTCGCCGCCCAGGCCCGCGCGGTGCATGTCATCGGCACCACAGGGCTCAGCGATGCGGATATTGCGAAACTCGGCGCGGCGGCGCGCCATGCGGTGATCATCCGCGCCGGCAATATGAGCCTTGGCGTCAATCTTCTGACCGGGCTTGCGCGCAAGGTTGCAGCGGCGCTGGATGAAGACTGGGATATCGAGGTGGTCGAAGCGCATCACCGCCACAAGGTCGACGCGCCGTCCGGCACGGCGCTGATGCTGGGCGAGGCCGCCGCAGAAGGCAGAGGAAAAAGCCTGGCTGAGCTGCGCACCCCTGCCCGCGAAGGCATCACCGGCGCCCGCAGCCGTGGCACGATCGGTTTTTCAGCGATCCGGGGCGGCGATGTCGTCGGGGAACATGATGTAATCTTTGCCGCCGACGGCGAACGCATCGTGCTGCGCCACCTTGCCACGGACCGCTCGATCTTCGCCCGGGGCGCATTGCGCGCCGTCCTCTGGGGGCAGGGCAAAAAGCCTGGCCATTATGACATGGCGGATGTGCTGGGTCTTTGATCCGGCCCCGCTTTAAATGCGGCGTGCCAGCTTCCTCCTGAGCTGAAACTCCGTCGCAGGGCGCTCCCGCATCCAGCCGCCAGCGCTCTGCCGATCAGATGTGAACGGGGTCAGAAGTGAATCGGGTCAGAAATCGACCGCGAGCCCCTTCTTCTCCCAATCCCCATAGCGCACGGGCTCCAGCCCGTCGCGTCCGCCATATTCTTTTGGCACCGCCTGATCGCCCAAAGCCTTGCGCCGCGCCTCGGCTTCGGCAAGCGCCCGCAGCGCCTCGGGCGGCAGATCGCGATGTTCTTCCGGTTGGCAATCGGTCATGGCAGCGGTTCCTCTCCGGTCCTTGTCTGTGATACAGCGCCGGACGGCAGGTGCAAAGGGGCGCAGAATGGCTGAAGGTATAGCGGCACGGGCAGCGGCAGTGGCCGCGCTGAATGCGGTGCTGGGCGAGGGGAAAATGCTCGCCGAGCTCGCCGAACCGGATCTCGCGCCGCAGGACCGCGCCCGTGCGGGCCGCCTGACCGAAGAAGTGCTGCGCCGGCTGGACCCTGCCGACCGCATCCTCGCGCCAAAGCTGCGTAAATCGCCGCCGCTCGGCCTGATGAATATTCTCCGGCTCGGGCTGGTGGAAATGGCCCTGGGCGCGGCCCCCTATGGCGTGGTGAATGCCTGCGTCGCCATCGCGCAGCAGGACCGCAAAACCCGGCATATGTCCGGCCTCGTCAATGCCGTGCTGCGCGGGTTAGACCCGGCCGCGCTCGCAGAGCAGCCGGTGCAAAAACTGCCGCGCTGGTTGCGCCAGCCGCTGGTTCAGAAATGGGGCCGCGATGCGGTCCAGCAGATGGAAACCGTATTCGCTGCCCCACCGCCGCTTGATCTGACGCTGCGCCCTGAAGGCCCACATCCCGAGGGCGAGATGATGCCGACCGGCAGTCTGCGCCTTTCCGATCCTGGCCGGATCAGCGCCCTTCGCGGCTATGCCGAAGGCGGCTGGTGGGTGCAGGATATGGCCGCCGCAATACCGGCGCGGCTCTTGCAGGCGCAGGCCGGAGAGCGGGTGCTCGATCTCTGCGCGGCGCCTGGCGGCAAGACGATGCAACTGGCGGCCACCGGCGCCGAGGTCACGGCGCTTGATATTTCCCCGGCGCGGCTGCGGCGGGTTGAGGAAAACCTGGCCCGCACCGGCCTGCAGGCGCAGCTTATCGCCGCCGACGCCCTGCATTGGGAGCCGGATACCCTCTTTGACGCGATCCTGCTGGATGCTCCCTGTTCGGCCAGCGGCACCATCCGCCGCCACCCCGACCTGCCTTTCGTCAAGGACGGCAGCGAAATCAGGGGCCTGGCTGAACTGCAATCGCAGCTGATCGACCGGGCGCTGTCCTGGCTTAAGCCTGGCGGCCGACTGGTATTCGCCACCTGCTCGCTCCTGCCGGAAGAGGGCGAGCTCCAGCTTGATGCCGCCCTCGCCCGGCATGCCGGGCTGCAAACCACCCGCCTTGAGCTCGATGGCATCAGTTCAGACTGGTGGACAGAAAGCGGCGGGCTGCGGCTGCGCCCGGATTACCTCGCGTCGCAGGGCGGTATGGACGGGTTTTTCATGATGCGCCTCCATCGCCCCTGAGGGCCGCAAATTTCTTAAGTAAGAAATTTGGCCGGAATTTTCAGAAAAATTCCGCGCCCGCCGCTGGCGGGCGGTCAGTCCAGCTCACGGGCTTCCGACACCAGCATGACCGGAACGCCACCCCGCACCGGGAAGGCAAGTTTCGCTAATTTCGAAACCAGTTCCTGCTTCTCACTGTCCCAGATCAGCGCCCCATGCGTGACCGGGCAGATCAGGGCCTCCAGCATGCGCCGGTCGAAAGCGGCCGGTTTCTGGTCTTCGTTCCCGGTCTCGCTCATTGCAGCACCTCATCGCCATTGCCGCCCCTGAGGGCGAATTCCACCAAAGTCACCAATGTCTCACGCCGTGTCGTAAGATCCGGGGTTTCCAGCAGGGCCTGGCGGTCTTCGGGCGACAGCGGCACCAGCATGGAGAGGGAGTTGATGAGAATCTCATCCGGAGCTGCCTCCAGCCCCTTCCAGTCAGCGGTCAGATCGCGGCCCGCCAGATAACGCGAGATCAGCGAGAACAGCGCCGGCCGGTCGAGGCCTCTATCCTCTTCGGGTCCGCCCAGATCACGCTCAAACGGCGACCAGTCCACGTTGAAACGGCGATAGGGGGTAAAGCCCTCGACCTCGCCGCCCATCCGGAACCGCGTGAGACCCGCCAGCGTGACCATATAGCGGCGGTCATCGGTCTCACCGAGTTGCACCAGACGACCGGCGCAGCCGATGGTCGAGAGCCGATCCTCGCCCAGCGGACAGACCATACCGATCAGCCGGTGCGGATGTTTCAGGCAATCGTCGATCATCGCGAGATAGCGCGGCTCGAAAATGTGCAAAGGCAGCCGCGCCCGGGGCAAGAGCAATGCACCGGGCAACGGGAAGACCGGGATCGTCCCCGGCAGATCCGCCAGCGAAGGCCGCAGCGGAAACATCTCAGACGAAAATCATCGAAGAGAGCCGCCGCCGCCCTTTCAGCACAATCGGGTCCTGCGGCTTCAGCGCGTCAAAAATGGTGAAAAGCTGCGCGCGCGCGGCGCCGTCATTCCATTCGCGGTCGCGCCGGAACAGTTCCAGCAACTGGTCCACCGCCTCATCGATCTTTCCGCTGGCATTGAGCGCCACGGCAAGATCAAACCGCGCCTGGTGATTGGCCGGATCCGCGTCAACGGCGGCCTGCAACTCGGCCTCGGGGCCGGCATTGGCAGCCTGCCGCGCCAGTTCCAGCTGCGCGCGGGCGGCCTCGACTTCCTGCGTGCCGGCAATTGCGGCCGGAACGGTCTGCAAAAGCGCCTCTGCGGCGTCAAAATCGCCGGCGCCGATATGGCTGCGGGCGAGGCCGCCAAAGGCCGCCGCATTCTCGGGTTCTTCGCCAAGGATGGCTGCGAATGTCTCGACCGCATCGGCATAATCGCCGTTTGTCAGCATCTCTTCGGCGGCGGCAAGCGCATCGCCCAGGCCCCCGTCATCACCGCCAAGCGCCACCAGTTTCTCGACGAATTTCTTGATTTCCGAGCCGGGAAGCGCGCCTTGGAAGCCGTCAACCGGCTGGCCCTGCCAGAAGGCATAGACCGTCGGAATCGACTGCACGCGCAGCTGACCGGCGACCATCTGGTTCTGATCCACATCGATCTTGACCAGCCGCACTTTGCCTTTCGCCGCCGTGACCGCAGCCTCCAGCGCCGGCCCGAGCTGCTTGCACGGCCCGCACCAGGTCGCCCAGAAATCAACGATCACCGGCACCTCGCGCGAGGCATCGATCACATCGGCCATGAATGTCGCATCAGATCCGTCTTTGATCAGATCGCCAGGCTGGCTGGCGGCGGGCTTTTGTGTCTCATCAAGACCGAGCATGCTGTCCTCACTTTCGCGGCTTTGCCCCTATATGCGCGCTGATGTCGCAGTCGCCAAGGGGGCGCGCGCCCCTTCCTGCCTGATCGCTTCCCCGATCAGGCGAGCGCGGCACATTCCCCATGTTGCGGGCAACTGGTCAGATGGTCATTCACCATCCCCGCCGCCTGCATGAAGGCATAGGTGATCGCCGGGCCGCAGAAATTGAAACCCCGTTTTTTCAGGGCTTTGGACATGGCGGTGCTCTCAGGAGTGGACGCTACGGCCTCTGCCATCGACCCGAGCCGGTTCTGCAACACCCCGCCGCCGGTGAAAGACCAGATCCAGGGCGAGAACCCCTCGGCCGCCTCGATCTCGAGAAAGGCGCGGGCCGAGCGGATTGTGCTCTCGATCTTGCCGCGATGGCGCACGATGCCCGGGTCAAGAAGCAGGCGTTCCACCTCGGCCGCCCCCCAGGAGGCGATGGTTTCCGGCTGAAAGCCCTGAAAGGCTGCGCGGAAATTCTCCCTTTTTTTCAATATCGTGTACCAGGAGAGGCCAGCCTGGAAGCCTTCGAGGATCAGCATTTCCCACAGCGCGCGCGGGTCGCGCTCAGGCCGACCCCATTCCTCATCGTGATAGGCGACATAAAGCGGGTCTGTGCCGCACCAGGGACAGCGTTGCGTGGAATCGGCAGTCATATTGGCCTCCCGGAATAGGCAAAATTTGAAACAAACGCAGAACGTTCAGCCTCGGTTTACCTATCTTCGCGCAGAGTGTCACCCGAACAATAAGGACAGCGGGGATGAGCTTCGAACAGGCGCGGCGCAAGAAAGTCGATCTCGAAGGCCAGGAAGCCTCTCCTTTTGCCATCGCGGTTTCCTCGGCAGAACGCGCGGTGCTGCACATGGTGCGCGAGGCGTTGCAGCACAAGCGGATGCGCCTGGCCTTCCAGCCCGCCGTTTATGCCGCCGCCCCTGATATTATCGGCTTTTATGAAGGCTATATCCGGCTGCTGGATGAAAAGCAGATGACGATTCCGGCGCGCGACTTCATGTCGGTTGCCGAAACCCGCGAGCTTGGGCGCGAAATCGACGTGGCGGCGTTACGGCTGGGGCTGACGACGCTGCGGCGCAATCCCGGGGTACGAATCGCGGTCAATATGTCGGCGAGATCGGTGGGCTATAAACCCTGGACGCAGCTTTTGCGCCGCGTGCTGGGCGAAAACCCCGGCATCGGCAAAGGGCTGATCTTAGAAATCAGCGAGGCCTCGGCGATGCAGATGCCCGATGTGCTGATCCCCTTCATGGACGAGTTGCGGGGATATGGCATCACATTCACCCTGGATGATTTCGGCGACAGCGTCACCTCGCTGAGCCTGCTTCATGAATTCGGCTTCGACATCGCCAAGCTCGATGGACGCTTTATCCGCGATTGTCACAGGGATCCGGAAAACCAGCCGATCCTGCGCGCAGCCATCGCCATGGCGCAGGAATTTGGCATGTTCCTCGTGGCCGAAGCGGTCGAAAGCAACGAAGAAGCGAACTGGCTGCGGGAGCAGGGCGTCGGGTGTCTGCAAGGCTATCTGTTCGGTCGGCCGGAACTCGATCCCGATTTCAGCCTGTATCTCCGCGCCAGGCATGCGGCGGCAACCGCAGGCTGAGGTCAAAAACTGTCGCGCAATATTCTTGCGTATTTCTTCTGATTGTGTCCCTCTTCGCCAAAGAAGACCCTGCGGGCCGCCCGATCCCCTCGCGGATCTCTGCCCGACGTTACTGCCTGAGGAGAGGCTTCAGATGACCAATATCGTAATCGTTTCGGCCGCACGGACCGCCGTGGGCTCGTTCAATGGGGCTTTCGCCAATACACCGGCGCATGAACTGGGAGCGAGTGTGATCGAGGCCGTTATCGCCCGGGCCGGGATCGACAAGTCCGACATCGATGAGACCATTCTGGGCCAGGTGCTCACCGCAGGTCAGGGCCAGAACCCGGCCCGTCAGGCGCATATCCTCGCCGGCCTTCGCAAGGAAAGCCCGGCCTGGTCGATCAACCAGGTCTGCGGTTCGGGCCTGCGCACGGTCGCGCTTGGCGCCCAGCAGATCCAGACCGGCGCGGCCGGAATCGTCATCGCCGGTGGTCAGGAAAGCATGAGTCTCTCGCCCCATGTCGCGCATCTGCGCGCCGGCACCAAAATGGGCGACATGAAGATGATCGACTCGATGATCAAAGACGGCCTCTGGGATGCGTTCAACAATTATCACATGGGCCAGACCGCCGAGAATGTAGCCGCTCAATGGCAGATCTCGCGCGAACAGCAGGATGAATTCGCCGTCGCCAGCCAGAACAAAGCCGAAGCGGCGCAGAAAGCCGGCAAGTTCAAAGATGAGATCGCGCCCTTCACGGTGAAGACCCGTAAGGGCGATATCCTGGTCGACAGCGACGAATATATCCGCCACGGCGCCACGATCGAGGCGATGCAAAAGCTGAAACCCGCCTTCACCAAAGACGGGACCGTGACCGCCGCCAATGCCTCGGGCCTCAATGACGGCGCGGCCGCCGTCTTGCTGATGACCGAAGAGGAAGCCGCGAAACGCGGGCTGAAAGTGCTCGCGCGGATTGCCTCTCACGCGACGGCTGGTCTTGATCCGTCGATCATGGGTGTCGGCCCGATCTATGCCTCGCGCAAAGCGCTGGACAAGGCGGGCTGGAAGGCCGCTGACCTTGACCTCGTTGAGGCGAATGAAGCCTTTGCCGCTCAGGCCTGCGCGGTGAACAAGGACATGGGCTGGGATCCGGCAAAGGTGAACGTCAATGGCGGCGCGATTGCGATCGGTCACCCGATCGGCGCTTCGGGTGCGCGGATCCTCAATACGCTGATTTTCGAGATGAACCGTTCGGGCGCGAAGAAAGGCCTCGCTACGCTTTGCATCGGCGGCGGCATGGGTGTCGCGATGTGCCTTGAGCGCGACTGACATCAAATATTTGTAATATAAACCTAAATTCAGGGGCACCGGCGCGATCCGGTGCCCTTTTCCATAGCCCGGCAGCGTTACAAACATACGACCCCAATGAAACTTTGCTGCGCAAGTAAAATAATTTTTGAAACAATATTGCGCACTGGATGAACTACCGCTAACTTCCGGGGAACAGCTTTTCTGAGGAGGAATCATGTCCAGAGTTGCACTCGTCACCGGCGGTTCTCGCGGCATCGGCGCAGCCATTTCAATCGCGCTGAAAGCGGCCGGCTATAAGGTTGCCGCCAATTATGCCGGCAATGACGATGCGGCCAAGGCCTTTACTGCGGAAACCGGCATTCCGGCCTATAAATGGTCAGTTGCCGATTATGATGCCTGCGTTGAAGGCATCAAAAAGGTCGAGGCCGATCTGGGTCCGGTCGATGTGCTGGTGAACAATGCCGGCATTACCCGCGATGCCATGTTCCACAAAATGACTCCCGGCCAGTGGAAAGAGGTCATCGACACCAATCTGACCGGGTTGTTCAATATGACCCATCCGCTCTGGTCAGGTATGCGGGATCGCAAATTCGGCCGCGTGATCAATATCTCTTCCATCAACGGGCAAAAAGGCCAGGCCGGCCAGGCGAATTATTCGGCGGCGAAATCGGGAGATCTCGGCTTTACCAAATCTCTGGCCCAGGAGGGTGCGCGGGCAGGCATCACGGTAAATGCGATCTGCCCCGGCTATATCGGCACCGAAATGGTGCGCGCTATCGACGAGAAAGTCCTCGCCGAACGCATCATCCCGCAAATCCCGGTCGGCCGCCTCGGCGAGCCGGAAGAGATCGCGCGCTGCGTGGCCTTCCTCGCCTCGGATGATGCAGGGTTCATCACCGGCTCGACCATCTCTGCGAATGGCGGTCAGTTCGTCGTCTGACGAATCCCGTCGCGCCACAGGAAAGGCCCGCCCCGGCGGGCCTTTCTCTTTCTGCGGTGCCAGATTACAAGGGCGCCGGAGTTTTCAAAGAAAACTCCGGGCCGTTTCCTTACTTAAGGAAACGGGGGCAGGAGAGCTGAAATGTCGCACAATAAGGCTACGGCCATCGGATTTAGCGCAGTCCTGATGTGGGCTTTGCTGGCTCTTTTGACCATCGGATCAGAGCCCGTGCCGCCCTTCCTGCTCAACGCGATTTGTTTTGCCATTGGCGGCAGCATCGGGCTGGTCTGGACGGCGCGAAACGGGTTCCATCTGTTAAAGACCATCTCCTGGAAAGTCTATGCGTTTGGAACAATTGGTCTTTTCGGATATCACTTCCTTTACTTTACAGCCTTCCGCGTGTCACCCACCGCAGAAACCGGGCTGATAGCCTATCTCTGGCCGCTGTTCATCGTCCTTTTTTCCGGCCTTTTGCCGGGCGAAAAACTGCGCCTGCCGCAGCTGCTCGGGGCAGCTGTCGCCTTTGCCGGCGCTGCGCTGATCATCCTTGGCGGTGGCACAGAAAGCGGTTTCAGCACCACCGGCATGATCCTGGCTTTTGGCTGTGCGCTCACCTGGTCGGTCTATTCGGTCATCTCGCGCCGTCTCGGCACTGTGCCAACGGAAAGCGTCACCATCTTCTGTCTCGCCTCCGCCGCCTTGTCGCTGATCGCTCACCTTGCGCTGGAGGAGACCCTCTGGCCCACCGGCACTGCCGGCTGGCTCTCGGTGCTGCTGCTGGGGATTGGGCCAGTCGGCGCGGCGTTCTTCACCTGGGATATCGGCATGAAAAGAGGCGACATCCAGCTTCTGGGTGTCGCCTCTTATGCTGCCCCTTTGCTGTCAACGCTTGCCCTGATCATCGCGGGCAAAGCCGAAGCCAGCTGGGCCATCCTTGCGGCAGCGATCCTGATCACCAGTGGTGCGCTGATCGCCTCCCGCAAGGCGTCCTGATCCACACAGACACGGGCTTTTCCGGCCGGGGCTCAGGAGAATTCACTCAGTGGGAGGCGCTGAGGCGGCCAATTTCCTCTTTCAGCCGAAGCTTCTGGCGCTTCCATTCTGCGATCTGGGTGGCATCCGTCGCCGGGCTGCGTTGCCCTTTCTCGACCTTATCAGAGAGCACCTCGTGCTTCTTGCGAAGTTCTGCCAGATGCGAAGAAATGGTCATTTCGTCCTCCTGTATGGTTCGCGTAAGGAGGATTGCAGCACGGAACGCGCGTCGTGTCATCTCTCTTTCATATGAGAGCGACAAATATTGCCGGTAATTCTCTTTTAATCAGCCGAAACGCGCCGGCAGAGCTGCACCGTCACGCAAAATTGCATTTGCTTCCGCAGTATAGCTTTCACGGTCGCCATCATGCGCCAGGCCCTCATGGATCACCAGCGGCGGCAACAGGCGAAAGGCAGCGCGGCCCCCTTTCTTTGCCCGCAAAATCACCCGGAGCGCTTCGCGCCCCTCACGCGCCGCCAGCGGCAGGATCGAGGCCGAGCCGAGCTTTGGCGCCAGCGCCGCAAGGAGCTCGGGCACCGAATCCGCGCCTGCGATCAGCGTCAGCCAGCCACCGGGCGCCAGCCGCCGCGTCGCCGCCGCCACCCAGTCCGACACCGGCAGGACCACCTGCATCGCTTTCGCCCTGATATCCACCGGCGAGGCGCTGCCCCCGGCCGGATACCAGGGCGGGTTGGCGACCACATGGTCGAAATCATGACGCAGGGCCAGGGGCATCCGGCTCAGATCGCCCTCATGCACCTCCATCGCGATGCCATTGCGCTGTGCATTCCGGCGGGCAAGGGCGGCGTAAAGCGGCTGTACCTCCAGCCCCGCGAGCCGCAGCTCCGGCACCCTCGCGGCGAGGCACAGCGACACCGCCCCCGCCCCGCAACCCAGATCCAGCACCTGCTGGCCCGGCTTCGCGCCACAGGCCGCCGCAAGCAGCACGGCATCCGTCGCCGCCCGATACCCCCTGAGCGGCTGCCAGAGCCTGAGCCTGCCGCACAGAAACTTGTCATCCGACAAATCCCCGTCGGCAAACTGCTCCGTGCTCATGGCGAAACCTCCAGGCCGTTATCCGTCACGATCGCCCGCGCCATGAAGAGGTCGCGGTCTGCAACCATCAGGCGGCGCGGCAAAATTCCGAGTGAACCATCAAGTACACTCATGTGGACGTCCAGGTCGAAGGCTGTTATTCCCTCGCCCTCAAGAAGGGCCGTCGCAAAGGCGATCACCGTCGGGTCGGTCGTGCGCAAAAGCTCTTTCATAGGTTTTGGGTAGCCGCACCGCGCCGTCAGGGCAAGAGGCGCCTGCCCACCAGGGGTTGACCTGAGTGTTTGGGGATGAAGATGGACGGCAGTGACAACGCGCATCGCGGTCCGCAGGACCGGCTGGCGGAGGCTCTGGCCCCGGATATGGCCGCCGTCAATGCGATCATCCGCGCGCGGATGGCCAGTGAACATGCGCCCCGCATCCCCGAAGTCACCGCCCATCTGATCGAAGCCGGCGGCAAACGGATCCGACCGATGCTGGTGCTCGCCGCGGCGCATATCTGCGGCTATCCGGCCAGAAACCCGGGCGGTGAAGACCACCAGAAGCTCGCCGCCACGGTTGAGTTCATCCATACCGCCACGCTTTTGCATGATGATGTCGTCGATGAGAGCGCGCAGCGCCGCGGCCGGCCGACCGCCAATCTTTTATGGGACAACAAGTCCTCGGTTCTGGTCGGCGATTATCTGTTCGCCCGCGCCTTCCAGCTGATGGTCGAACCGGGCAGCCTGCGCGTGCTTGATATTCTCGCCAATGCCTCGGCGACGATTGCCGAAGGCGAGGTGCTGCAACTCACCGCCGCCCGGGATCTGGCCACCACAGAGGACACCTATATCCGGGTGGTGCGCGGCAAGACGGCAGCACTGTTTTCAGCAGCCACGGAATCCGGAGCCGAGATTGCCGGAGCGACGCCTGATCAGGTCCGGGCGCTCTATACTTATGGCGACGCGCTTGGCATCGCCTTCCAGATTGCCGATGACCTTCTGGATTACGGTGGCACCTCGGCTGTGATCGGCAAGAACACCGGCGATGATTTCCGCGAACGCAAACTGACCCTGCCGCTGATCAAGGCGGTCGCCAAAGCCGATGCGGAAGAACAGGCTTTCTGGATCCGCGTCATCGCCAAAGGCGATCAGCGTGACGGCGATCTGGAGATCGCGCTTTCGCTGATGGAGCGCCATGGCGCGCTGGCTGCCGCCCGCGTCGATGCCCTCGCCTGGGCCGCGACCGCGCGCGCCGCGCTGGCACCGCTCCCCGATCATCCGCTCAAGGCGATCCTGGGCGATCTTGCGGATTTCGTGGTTTCGCGCATCGCGTAACCGCGGTCAGCGCCCGCACTGCTGACTTTCTTTCCGCAAAAGCCTGTGCTTTCCTTGCGGGAAGGAAGGGGTGTTGCTTGCCTGATCTTCATGCCGACCTGACCGAGGCGCTTTATTCAATTCTGCTTGGGGAAGCGGGCTGGTCGCGGTTTCTGAGTCTGCTGGCATCCGACCGCATTAATGGCGGCGCTCTGTTCCTGCTGCAAAAGGACCATATGAGTGGCGGTGTCGGACGGCTGGAACTGACCTCAGGCATCGGTGCAAAGCAGATCTCGGATTACGCCGCATATTACTGCCAGCTCAACCCCTGGCTGCCCGATCATATCCTGCGTCTCTCCAATGATGTGATCGTCGATCACGAGGTCACCTCGCGCGACGCGCTGAAGCGGACCGAGTTTTACAGCGATTTCCTGCGCCCCGCCGGATTTATCGGCTCGGCCGGCGTGACTCTCGGGCGCCGGGGCGGCGAACATATGCTGCTGACCACGATTTTCGGCGACAGCGATCCTGAAATCGCCACGATGATGGGCCATCGGCTTGAGGCCCTGAGGCCGCATCTTCAGCGGGTAATGCGCCATTTCGCCAATCTCAGCAGAGAGGCCATGCCGGGCAATTTCGCCGCCGAGGCGCTTGGCGTGCTCGGCACCGGGCTTTGCGTGATCGGTGATGATCTGAAACCGACATCGATTTCGCCGGCGGCTGAAGAGGCGGCGCGGCGCGCGGATCTCTTTACCCTGACCCCGACTGGCCGCATTCACCTTGCAAATGAGGCGGCGCGTCAGCTTCTGGTGCAGATCCTGGCACGGGGCTATGAAGGGCCCACAGAGCATGTCTGGCATCAGAATGGCTGCCGGCTGACCCTGTTCCGTGCCGCCCGCGAGCCGATATCCGAATTTCTGTGTGGTCCGGCCGCCGGATTGATCATCGAAGAGGGGCAGGTGAGGTCCGAACCGCTGCGCATTGCGCATTTCCAGCAGCGTTATGCGCTGAGTGCGGCCGAAACACGGGTGCTGACGGGGATCACGCAGGGGCTCTCGATCCGGGCAATCGCCGACGCCCATAGCCGCTCGGTCGAAACAATCCGCAGCCAGGTGAAGAGCCTGCTTCACAAGACGGGATCCGAAAGCCAGCTGGCCCTGATGCGACGACTGAGCGGGCGGGGCTGAACATCGTCCCTGATCCACGTCTGAACGCAGGGCTGATGCCGGTTCGGTATCAGGGCCGAAATCCGGGGGAGGTCGCGTTCTGACGGCGCCTCCCCGGCAAAAACGAATGAAAGGTCTTACATCAATAGGCCATGGATACTCCCGTCTGTCGGGGCGACCCATCACCCGGCAGGGTGAAAATGCAGCAGTAACTGTTGCGTGGCGTGATCCGCGCCTACGCCACGGTTCCCGCCCCTGCCGTCCCCGGGGCCACCGCCACCGATTTGACCACCGCGAAGACCCGCATCCCCGGTGCAAGCTCAAGCAGCCTGGCCGAACGCAGGGTGATCTGGGCCAGCAGCGCCGCCTCGCCCACCGACAGGCGCACCAGCACCTCGCCGTCTTTCTCCGAGATTTCCCGCACCGTGCCGTCAAGAATATTCAGCGCCGAAATCGCTTCCGGCTGCTGTCGCGCCAGCATGACATCGCGCGCAAGGATCCGCAGGCGCAGCGCCGTCCCCTCGGCCACGCCCGGCAAAGACAGCCAGAGCGCGCCGCCACCGGTCTCAAGCCGCGTCAGCCCATCGGAATCAGTCGCGCCGGCGCGCAGGTTCAGCACTGCCCCCGCCTCGCGCGGGCCAAAGCCGCGCGCGGAAACCGGGTCGGCCAGCACCTCGGCCGCAGGGCCGGCACGGCTGACCTGGCCTGCCTCAAGCATCACCACCGTCGTCGCCAGCCGCGCCACTTCGGCCGGCGAATGGCTGACATAAAGGATCGGCAGCGCCACTGTGTCCCGCAGCCGTTCCAGATAGGGCAGGATTTCGGATTTCCGCGCCTCGTCCAGCGCGGCGAGCGGCTCGTCCATCAACAAAAGATCGGGGTCGGACAAAAGCGCCCGACCAAGCGCCACCCGGCTTTTCTCGCCGCCAGAGAGGCGACCGGGACGGCGGTCCAGCAAGGGGGCGATCCCCAGCAGGTCGACCACCTGGTCAAAGGCAGCGCCCGCACGGCCCTTCGGCGCGAACCAGCGGCCATAAAGCAGGTTCTGACGCACCGTCAGATGCGGGAAAAGACGTGCGTCCTGAAAGACATAGCCGATGCGGCGCTTATGCGGCGGCAGGAAATGCCCGCGCGCGGTATCAAGCAAGACCCGGTCACCCAGCGTGATCCGGCCCTGATCGGGGCGCAAAAGCCCGGCCACCGCATTGACCACCGTGGTCTTGCCCGACCCCGAGCGGCCAAACAGCGCCGTCACCCCCAGGGGCGCGTCGAACCGCACATCCAGCGTGATGCCGGGAAAGCGGTGCTGCAGGGAAACCGACAGCGTCATTGCCCTGAAATCCTGCGCGCAACAACCCGCGAGACCCATTCCGACAGCAAAAGCGCTGCCATGGCGATCACAATGGCGACCCAGACGAGGCGGGCGGCCTGGGCCTCGCCGCCCGGCACCTGCATGAAACTGTAGATCGCCGATGGCAGGGTGCGGGTCTGGCCGGGGATGTTCGACACGAAAGTGATCGTGGCGCCGAATTCCCCCATCGCCTTCGCGAAGGCAAGGATGCAGCCTGCGATCACCCCCGGCAGGATCATCGGCAGCGTCACCGTCAGCCAGACCCAGGGTTTTGATGCCCCGAGCGTGGCGCTGGCCTGTTCCAGTTTCGGATCCACCGCCTCGATGGCGAGCCGCATCGCGCGCACCATCAGCGGAAAGGCCATGACAGCTGCAGCCATCGCGGCCCCGGTCCAGCGAAAGGCAAAGACGATCCCGAACCACTGGTCGAGATAGTACCCCACCGTGCCTTTGCGCCCGAACGTCATCAGCAGCAGATAACCGGTGACGACCGGCGGCAGGATCAGCGGCAGATGCACGATGCCGTTCAGCACCTGCTTGCCGGGAAACTCCCACCGGGCAAGGGCATGGGCGATGAAAAGGCCAAAAGGCAGACTGACCAACACCGCCCAGAACGACACCCGCAGCGACAGCATCACCGCGTTCCATTCGTCAGGAGACAGCCAGTCCGTCACGCCTCTCAGGCCCTTTCATCAGTCTCAGTTCAGGATCGAAAAGCCTTCGGCGGCAAAGTTCCTGTCGGCCTCATCCCCCGAAAGCGCCTCGTAAAAGGCGCGGTCCGCCGCATCCGCCGCGCCGGTCAGCAGGGCGGCAGGGTAGACGATCGGTTTGTGGCTGTCAGCGGGGAAGGTGCCGACCACGGTGACATTATCCTCGGCCACGGCGTCGGTCGCATAGACGATGCCGTAAGGCGCCTCGCCCTGGGCCACCAGCGCCAGCGTCGCGCGGACATTATCGGCCTGAGCGACCGATCCCTCAACCGCGCCCCATTGACCCAGATGTTCCAGTGCAGCCTTACCATACTGGCCGGCGGGCACGGAATCGATCAAGGCCATGGCAAGCTTCTCATCGCCCAAAAGCGCTTTCAGATCAAAGCCCTCACCAATCTCGACCGGTGCGGCATCCTTGCCGTGCGCGACCAGGACCAGCGTATTGCCCAAAAGATCTTCACGCGCGCCTTCGACAACCAGACCGGCCTTTTCGACCTCATCCATCCAGTTGACAGCGGCCGATATGAAGATGTCTGCGGGCGCGCCTTCGATGATCTGCTTCGCCAGCGCATTCGAGCCGGCATAGGAAATCACCACCGTATTGCCGGTTTCCTCCTGGAATTTCGCCGCGACCTCATCCAGCGCGTTCTTCATCGATGCGGCAGCAAAGACCACGACCTCTTCGGCCTGGGCCACTGCGGGCAGGGCGAGGCTGAAAGCGGTCGCAAATAGCGCAGAGCGGCGGGCGAATTTACGGCTGGCGAAAGACATGGGATTCCTCCGGTTCGATATATCTTTGCGGATATAAAGACCGCCAGGACGAACAGGCGCAAGGGTTATTTCCCGCTCGCCACAACGCCATTTGCCGCAAATCAGGGCTGAGCCGGCGCCAGCATCGTCTCGAGCAGGGCGATCTCTTCGGCACCTGCTTCGCGCGATTTGCGTTCGATCTCGCGGAAAAGCGCCAGCACCTGTTCGCCCTCGGGCGTCAGATGCGCGCCCCCCCGCCCGAGCCGCCGCGCGCGCTGGCGACCAGCGGGCTGGCAAAGGCCGCGTTCAGCTCTTCCACCAGCATCCAGGCGCGTTTGTAACTCATCCCCATGGCGCGACCGGCCGCCGAGATGGAGCCGGTCTCGCGGATATGTTCCAGAAGTTCGGCCTTGCCGGGGCCGACCATCGCATTGTCAAAGTAAAGGCGCAGGAAAAAGCGTTTCATCACGCCAGTTTCCCCCTCCTGAGCGCGGCTGGCAAGAGGCTCTAGCTGAGATAATGCTCGACCGGCCCCAGCGGTTTCGGCGGCTCCTCCCCCAGATGCGGCGCAAGGCTGATCTCGCAGGCGCGGCAGATCGCATCCAGCGCGAGTCCATTTGGGCTGGTGCCGAAGGGATGGCTCAGCTCTTCAGTCACTTCCGCCAGGCCAAGGAACATATAGGCCACGATGGCGGTGAACAAAGGCGAGAGCCAGCCGGTGGTTTCCGCCAGCGCCAGCGGCAGCAGCAGGCAATATAGCCAGGTCGTGCGATAGATCAGCAGCGAATAGACATAGGGCAACGGGCTGTTGGCGATGCGCTCGGCCCCCGCCTGGAGCAGGGCGAGATTGGCCATGCGGGTGGTCAGCGCGCGCGCGCCGAAGCCGTCGATCTCGCCCGACCGGTAGCCCGCGCTCAGCTCATCGGTGATCGCATCCATCGCGGCACAGGGCGGGTGCGTGGCCGCGCGGAACTGCGACCCGGGCCCGGTCTCCGGCGGCACCAGCTTGCGCAGGTTGATCCGGTGGGCATGGATGAATTCCAGCGCCAGTCGCAGCATCCGCTCTCGCCGCTGCGGGTCAGGCACGAAAGTCCCGACCTCCCGGGCATAGCTGCGCAGATCGGCCAGCAGCCCGCCCCAGAGCTTCCTCGCCTCCCACCAGCGGTCATAGGCGGCGGCATTGCGAAACCCGAGGAAAAGCGACAGCCCGATCCCGAACACCGTATAGGCAGCGGCGTTCAGATGCGGCACCCAGGGCGTCATATGGTCGAGCAGGACCACCACTAGCGCGAAACAGGCAACGAACAGCACCGGCGGTGCGACCTGGAAGACAATCGAGCCGCGCGTGGCGGTCAGAAGTTGCAGCGGGGTGGGTTTGTCACGGACGATCATCCTGGACCACGACCTTTTCAGATTGGCGTTGCGGCACCCGATGCACAGGCTCGTGACGGCGCCACAAGATTTCTTGCCCCCGAAAGCAGAACATGCGTTACTCTGTCGCATCCGGAGTGATGCAGTTCTGCGGGCAATGCCCATATAGCTGGCAGCGGCAAACCGGCGCCACAGACCGGCGCGCCTGCAGCCCTGGCTCAGAGAGTAGCAGAAAAGCCGGGCCCCGGGGGAAAGAACTGCTGTTTCCGAGATGCAATTCCGGACGGGATCCTGTTCCCGGACGGCGGAGGGGAGAAGGCCGATCCATGCCAGGCAATATCACCACCAGCCGCACCATCCGCGACCATGTGGCCCAGGTTTCCGCCGCGCTGGAAAAGGGCCAGGCCGCGCGGTCGTCGATAGTCGCCTCCTGGGCGCGTTCGGCCCGCCATGGGCTGGCGCCTTCGGCCCTTGCGCCACGTGATCAGCGGCTGGACGGGATGGGCCTCGCCCGCCTGCGCGAGAGGATGGAGCCGGTGACCCGCGCCGCCCGCCCGACGCTGGAGCGGCTGTTTCAGGTGGTCGGCGGCTTTGGCGCCAGCGTGATCCTCGCAAGCAAGGACGGCATTCCCTTTGAACGTCTGGTGAAGCAATCGGAAGACCGCGATTTCCAGGAGGCCGGCCTCAGTGCCGGTTCGAACTGGAGCGAAGCGGCAGTTGGCACCAATGGCATCGGCACCTGCCTTGCCGAAGGGCGGCCGGTTGTGATCCATCGTGACCAGCATTACCTTGCCGCAAATACCGCGCTGACCTGCGCCTCGGCGCCGATCTGGGATCCTTCGGGCGATCTGGTGGCGGTGCTGGATGTCTCGACCGTGCGCGCCGATATCGCCGAAGGGTTCTCGGGCCTTTTGAGCCATTCGGTGCATGAGGCCGCCCGCCGGATCGAGGCCGATCTGTTCCAGGCGCGCTATAGCGGCGCGCGGATGGTGCTGGTTCCCGGTGCGGATCGCGGCACCGGCGCGCTTCTGGCGGTCGATGCCGATGAGCTGGTGATCGGCGCCACGCGCATGGCGCGCCAGCATCTGGGTCTTACCGGTGATCTGGCCAGAAACCCGGTCCCTGCTGCCGATCTGCTGGGCGTCAGCAGCCATCTGCGCCCCGAAGATGGCGAACGCGCGGTGATCCACCGCGCCATTGCGCGCACCGGCGGCAATATCTCGGCCGCAGCACGGGCGCTTGGGATCAGCCGCGCGACCCTGCATCGCAAAATGGGCCGGTCCGACTGAGTGCGGCCCGACTGATTGCCGCACGACCATCGCACTTACGGGCAGTCGGCAGGACAGACTGTCTCAGAACTGCGACAGCTTTCGCAGCTGCGGCATATCCCAAGGGGTGACCCGCCTGCAATCAGACGCCAGCTTAGTGTCCTCAGCCGCAAGGGAGAGCGGCCAACGGAGGAGCTACCATGACCAAGCACGAAGAATTCGGCCTGAGCACTGCGCCCTACAAAACCCGCTATGAGAACTTTATCGGCGGCCAGTGGGTCGCGCCGAAAGCCGGCCGCTATATGGAGAATGTCTCGCCGGTGACCGGCGGTGTGATCTGTGAGGTTGCGCGTTCGGATGCGTCCGATATCGAAGCGGCACTGGATGCCGCACATGCCGCCCGTCGCGGCTGGGCTCAGACTTCGGCCACGACGCGTTCTAACATCCTGCTGCAGATTGCCGCACGGATCGAAGAGAATCTCGAAGCCATCGCGATTGCCGAGACCTGGGATAACGGCAAGCCGCTGCGCGAGACCATGGCGGCAGATATCCCGCTGGCAGTCGACCATTTCCGCTATTTCGCCGGCGCAATCCGGGCGCAGGAGGGCTCGATCGGGCAGATCGACGATGACACCGTCGCCTATCACTTCCACGAGCCACTGGGCGTTGTGGGCCAGATCATCCCCTGGAACTTCCCGATCCTGATGGCGGCCTGGAAACTGGCACCGGCGCTCGCGGCGGGGAACTGTGTCGTGCTGAAACCGGCAGAGCAGACCCCGGCTTCGATCCTGTTCCTGCTTTCATTCATCGAAGACCTGCTGCCGCCGGGTGTGCTGAACATCGTCAACGGCACCGGTGCCGAGGCCGGTGCGGCGCTGGCATCGAGCCCGCGCATCGCGAAAATCGCCTTCACCGGCTCGACCCCGGTGGGCAAGTCGATCATGCGGGCCGCAGCCGACAATCTGACCAATATCACGCTGGAACTTGGCGGCAAATCGCCGAACATCTTCTTTGAAGACGTGATGGATGAGGATGACGATTATTTCGACAAGGCGCTGGAAGGCTTCACCCTTTTCGCGCTGAACCAGGGCGAGGTCTGCACCTGCCCGTCGCGCGCCCTGATTCAGGAATCGATCTATGACCGGTTCATGGAACGCGCGCTGAAAAGGGTCGAGGCCATCGTGGCAGGCGACCCGCGTCAGGCGAATACGATGATCGGCGCTCAGGCTTCGAAACAGCAATTCGATAAGATCTCGTCCTATCTGGAACTCGGCCCGAAGGAAGGCGCGAAAGTGCTGACCGGCGGCCAGGCGAACCATTTCAACGGCGATATCTCGAAAGGCTTCTATATCCAGCCGACTGTCTTTGAAGGCACCAACAAGATGCGGGTCTTCCAGGAGGAGATCTTCGGGCCGGTCGTGTCGGTGACCACCTTCAAGACCCAGGACGAGGCGATCGAGATCGCCAATGACACCGTCTTCGGTCTGGGCGCCGGGGTCTGGTCGCGTAATGCGAACACCGCCTACCGCGCCGGTCGCGCGATCGAAGCGGGCCGGGTCTGGACCAATTGCTACCATCTTTATCCGGCCGGCGCGGCCTTTGGCGGGTACAAACAGTCGGGGATCGGGCGCGAGAACCATAAGATGATGCTCGACCATTATCAGGAAACCAAGAACCTGCTGGTCTCCTACAATCCGAAGAAGCTCGGCTTCTTCTGAGCCTCAGCGTTTCCGGACAAAGCCGGGGAGAGTACTCTCCCCCGGACCCCCTCTTGCTCTCCCTGTCGGAGGGTGCATCGGGTTCCGGCCCGGGCAGCCTCTGGCCCTCCGGCCCGCCCTGGCCCGGGGACTGCCCTTTCCCGCTTTTCCGGGGCGGGCAGGACCTCAGATCCGGGGCGGGTTCTTTTCCGGCCAGCGGGTGGCGCGGTGCCAGGCTTCGCCCATGGCGAGAATCGCGGCGTCGGATCCGTGGCGGCCCGCGATCTGGATACCCGTCGGCAGGCCGTTTGCGCCGAATCCCACCGGAACCGCCAAAGCGGGCAGGCCGATCAGCGAGACCGGCACCACCACCTCCATCCAGCGGTGATAGGTGTCCATCCTTTGGCCATTGATGCTTTCGGGATAGCGCCAGTCGGCCGGGAAGGGCCAGACCTGCGCCACCGGCATCACCAGCGCATCGTAATCCGCCAGCAGCTGATGCGCGCGCGCATACCAGGCGGAGCGGATTTTCGACGCCTGGTAGAGCGCCTCTGCCGTCACGCCTGCGCCGGTCTCGACCTCCCATTGCGTTTCGGGTTTGAGCCGGGCCCAGCGGGCGGGCGTTTGGCGCTCGGCCCCTTTGCCCCCGAAATTCAGGAAGCTGCGGATCGTGACCCAGGCCTGCCAGAGATCGGCCATCGGCAGAGGGAGCGGCACCGGCACCACTTCGGCACCGAGGCTTTCAAAGGTCTTCAGCCCGGCCTCACAGGCGGCGATGATGCCTGGCTCAAACGGGATCTGACCGTTGAAATCACCAAACCAGGCAATGCGCTTCCCGTTGAGATCATCCGGCGCAGCCCTGACCGCACCGAGGTAATCCTGCACGGGCTGACCAAAGGGGGTCAGCGGGTTGGCCCCGGCCTGAACGCCCAAAAGCAGCGCGAGATCGGCGATATCGCGGGCCATCGGGCCTTCCGTCGCCATCGTGTCAAGGAAAGTCTCGGCCCCGGCATCGGTCGGGACAAGCCCCCAGCTCGGACGAAACCCGTAGACATTACAAAAGGCTGCGGGGTTTCTGAGGCTGCCCATCATATCCGAACCATCCGCCAGCGGCACCATCCGCGCGGCCAGCGCCGCCGCCGCGCCCCCCGATGACCCGCCGGCGCTTCGCGTCAGGTCATAGGGATTGCGCGTCACGCCATGCACCGGGTTGAAACTGTGGCTGCCATGCCCCCATTCCGGCGTATTGGTCTTGCCGATCACGACCGCCCCTGCCGCCCGCATCCGTGCAACGATCAGATCATCGGCCTCGGGTATGTGATCGGCGTAAAGCGGCGAGCCATAGGTTGTCCGGATGCCTTTGGTGTTCAGGAGATCTTTCACCGCCAGCGGCAGGCCAAACAGCGCGCCTTCAGGTGCCACATCGTCCAGCGCCCGCGCCTCTGCCATGATCTGGTCGGGATCGCGCAGCGAGATCACCGCATTCACCTGCGGGTTCACCGAAGCGATGCGGGCCAGATGCGCCTCCATCACCTCAGACGGTTTCACCTCGCGCCGGGTGATCAGCTGCGAGAGATCGAGAGCGGAGCAAGCGGTGAGATCCATGGCAGTCCCGTGACAATGCATTCGCCCGAAGGCTAGCAGAGGCAGCGACCCGGGTGAAAGCCCCTCAGGACAGGAAAGCACCCCCTGCAAAACCGGCATACGGGCCTGCATTTTGCGCTCTGGATTGCGGGGCGGCGCAGGCGTATATGGGGCGCATGACACAGGGCCCTGACCGCAGCGGCCTGCCCTTCATCAAGATGCATGGGGCGGGCAATGATTTCGTGGTGATCGACTCGCGGGCACGCGGCGAGGCGATGGTAACGGCTGCGCTGGCGCGCGCGCTTGGCGACCGCAACCGGGGCGTGGGCTTTGATCAGCTGGCCGAGATCCGTCCGGCGCCCGAAGGTCAGGACGGCGTGGATTTCACGCTGGATTTCTGGAACACCGATGGCAGCCGCGCCGGGGCCTGCGGCAATGCCACGCGCTGCGTCTCGGATTACGTGATGCGCGATCTGGGCAAAGATGCGGTGACGCTGATCACCCAACGCGGAACCCTGCGGGCCGAGCGGCTGAAAGATGGCCGGGTCAATGTGAATATGGGCCAGCCGCAGCTGGACTGGGCCGAGGTGCCGCTGTCACATGCTGTCGATACCGCGCATCTGCCGCTGGATGGTGCGCCGGTGGCGGTTGGCATGGGCAACCCGCATTGCGTGTTCTTTGTGCCCGATGCCGATACGGCGGATGTCGCTGGCCGCGGCCCGCGGGTCGAACATGCCCCCCTGTTCCCCGAACGCACCAATGTCGAATTCGCCAGCCTGACTGGCCCCGACAGGTTGCGCATGCGGGTCTGGGAGCGCGGCGCCGGCATCACGCTCGCCTGCGGCTCGGGCGCCTGTGCCGCGGCCGTCGCGGCGCATCTGCGCGGACTGACCGGGCGGCGCGTGACGCTCGACCTTGACGGCGGCGCGCTGGAGATAGACTGGCGCGAGGATGGCGTCTGGATGGCCGGACCGGTAGCGCTGGTCTTCGAGGGCCGTATCCCGCCCGCCTTCCTGGCGTCCCTGACATGAACGCGCCTGTTTTCGCCACCCTGGGCTGCCGCCTGAACGCCTATGAGACCGAGGCGATGAAGGAACTCGCCGCCGCCGCCGGGGTCAATGGTGCGGTCGTGGTCAATACCTGCGCGGTGACGGCCGAGGCCGTGCGCAAGGCCAAGCAGGAAATCCGTCGTCTGGCGCGGGAAAACCCCGGCGCCCCGGTGATCGTCACCGGCTGCGCGGCACAGACCGAACCCGAGACCTTTGCAGCGATGCCCGAGGTGACGAAAGTCATCGGCAATCACGAAAAGATGCAGGCCGAGACCTGGACAGGGCTGCGCGCGCCCCTCCTGGCCCCGGACCTGATCGGCGTGACCGAGAAGACGCTGGTCAATGACATCATGTCGGTGAAAGAAACCGCCGGCCATCTGATCGACGGCTTCGGCCGCCATCGCGCCTATGTCCAGGTGCAGAATGGCTGCGACCATCGCTGCACCTTCTGTATCATCCCTTATGGGCGTGGCAATTCGCGCTCGGTCCCCGCCGGCGTGGTGATCGAACAGATCAAACGTCTGGTCGACAAGGGATTTCAGGAAGTTGTCCTGACCGGTGTCGATCTCACCTCCTGGGGGGCAGACCTGCCCGCGACGCCGCGCCTTGGCGATCTGGTGATGCGGATCCTGCGGCTGGTGCCGGATCTGGCACGGCTCAGGATCTCGTCGATTGACAGCATCGAAGCCGATGAGAACCTGATGCAGGCGATCGCGACCGAAAGCCGCCTGATGCCGCATCTGCATCTCAGCCTGCAAGCAGGCGACGACATGATCCTGAAACGGATGAAGCGCCGCCATCTGCGCGATGACGCGATCCGGTTCTGCGAAGAGGCCCGCAGCCTGCGCCCCGACCTGATCTTTGGCGCCGATATCATTGCCGGCTTCCCGACCGAGACCGACGAGATGTTTGAAAACAGTCTGAAGCTGGTCTCGGATTGCGACCTGACCTTCCTGCATGTCTTCCCCTATTCGCCCCGAAAAGGTACCCCCGCCGCGCGGATGCCACAGGTGAAAGGCCCGCTGATCCGCGACCGCGCCGCCCGGCTTCGCACCGCGGGGGAAAGCGCGCTCATCCGCCATCTGGAAAGCCAGCAGGGCGCCCTGCATCAGGTCCTGACCGAAGGTGCGCATAACGGCCGCACCGGCCAGTTCACCGAAGTGAGCTTTGCCGCGCCGCAGCCCGAGGGCCGCATCATCCCGGCCCGGATCACCGGCCAGGACGGCGCGCGCCTGATCGCCACCCCGCTCTGACATCCCCGGCTGCGTCTCGGGCCGGCCCGCATCGGCTGCTCCCCGCACAGGTTCCCCTTGATGGGCCTGCGGGCGCCAGGGTCTGGTTTTCCTGAACAAATCACTTTTGATCTGGGTCTCATCACCTGTCTGTGACAGCTTGCTCAAAATTCACGCTGAGTTATGAGTCCGATGTCTTATACAAACCTGACCCTCCCCGACCGCCCGCTGAAGCTCACCCCCGGCAGCATTTCTCCTCCCGGTGCCACCCTTTTCGCGGTGATTGTCATGCTGATCGTCGGCGGCTTTCTGGCCTGGTGGCAGGGTCCGGATATCTGGCGCGACTGGCAAATCAGCCAGAACCCGGTGACGGTTGAAGACAGCGATGTCCAGAACGGCCAATGCACGACCCGCAAAGCCTTTTTCACCGATTGCGAGGCTCACGTCGCCTATAAGTACCAGGGCCAGCATTACGAATCCGATATCAGGCTGATGTTCGTCGATTTCCATAGCGGCGATTACTGGGTCGATGTGGTGATCTCGGGCGACAAGCCGCATCTGGCGACGCTGAGCCTTGGCGTGGAAAAGATCTGGAACCGGATCCTGATGCTGGCGGCCTTCGCGCTGCTGTTCTTTGGCGGCGCGGCTGCGATCCTCTGGCAACGCCTCCGGGCAGCCAGGGCGTCGCGCGCCCTCGCGCAACCCTCACGCCTGGCGCTGCTGCCGCTTGTGATCACCAATATGCAGAACCTGCGCGGCAAAACGCAGATCAGCTATCATGACAAGGACCAGCCCAAACCCGTGCTGACCACGACCCTGCGCAAGGGCGACGATCCTCTGATGGTCTGGGATGATCAGGGCAATGGTTATGGCCTTGGTGTAAAGGGCACCGGCTCCCGTCTCGCGGCCTTGCTGGACCGGGGCCTGACGCGGATCGATCTGACCGATCAGGAACGCCGTGAGGCGCTGGCCCTGCTGGACCGCGAGGAGGCCGAAAAATTCGGCCAGCCGCAGCACAGCGAAACCCCGGCCAAGAAACGCGGCGGCGGGGCCCTGCGCAATGTTCTGGCCGGGCTGGGGGTGATCCTCTTCTTCGTTCTGGCGGCGCTTGGCTGGTGGCTCTGGTATGTGACCGGCAGCCCGGACTCCCACGATCCGCTGGGAATGGAGATCAATGCGATGATGCCGGCCCCGATCAACAGCTGGGCCTGTGGCAAGCTGGAGGAGCGGTTCGGGGACCAGAATGCCCCCTATGGCTGTACTGCGGATGACTACGTCAGCTGGAAATGATCAGCGCCCCGCCGGTGGCACCCTGGGAAGCCTCCGGCGGGGATACTTAAGGACAGAAAATGATGCAGTTTTTCAACTCATTTTCTGTCTCTAAATATCCCGGGGGAGTCTCCGCAAGGAGACGGGGGCAGCGCCCCCTGCCCGGTTGCCAGTTCTCACAGGTTTCGTATGGTATCGCCGGGTTGCAGCTTCGGCTCGAACTCGATGACCTCGCCACCGATAACGCCGCTGGAGCGTTTGCCGGCAATGATCTCGGCCGCGGCGACCCCGGTTTCCAGCCGGCAGGCATCCATCGTCGCCAGCCGGCGCGGCAGACCGTCGAGCAGTTCGACCCCGTTGAACCCGGCAAGCCCGATCCGGCCCGGCACATCCAATCCCTGCTCAAGACACCATAGCAGCCCACCTGCGCCGATCATATCGTTGGAATAATACAGGAAATCGACGTCCGGGCGGCGCTTCAGCAGCGTCTCGGTCATCTCGCGCCCCTTGGCAAGCGCCGAGCCGCCGGAATAGAATTCGCGGTCCACCAGCGAGAGGCCGGCAGCGGCCAGCGCCTCTTCAAACCCTTCCAGTCGCTTCCTCGCACGGTGGTCATTCGTCGGCATATGGGTGCCGAGAAAGGCAATCTTGCGATAGCCCGCCGCGATGATCGCCTCGGCCATCTTGCGACCGGCGCGGCGATGCGAGATCCCCACCATACTGTCGACCGGTGTGCCGTCGATATCCATGATCTCGACAATCGGGATACCGGCCTGCGCCAGCATCGCCTTTGACGCCTCGGAATGTTCCAGCCCCGCCACGATCAGCCCCGAGGGCCGCCAGGACAGCATCTCATAGATGACCTGTTCTTCGCGATCGACCTGATAATTCGAGACGCCCACCACCGGCTGCAAACCGGTATCTTCCAGCGTCTTCGAAATTCCGGTCATCACCTCGGGAAAGACCATATTCGACAAAGACGGGATCACCACTCCGACCAGATTGACCCGCTGGCTCGCCAGTGCGCCCGCGATTTTATTGGGCACATAGCCCAGACGGCGCGCGGCCTCGAGGACCCTGGCCCGCGTCGTCTCTGACACATCGCCGCGATTGCGCAACACCCGGCTGACCGTCATTTCGCTGACCCCTGAAGCCTCTGACACATCGCGGAGGGTCAGGGCGCGGTGGGGTTCGGGCGGCGTAGCTTTGGTCAATGGGTGGTCCTCTGGCGGGATCTGAAACGGGCGGGCAGATCGGGGCGGGTCATGAAACAGCGCTTTCCTGATTGTTAGCGCCTCAGGAGGGGCTTGAACAGGCAGTAATCCCCTGCTAATGATAGCGCTAACAGTGAAAACTGTGATCCGGATGCTCTGTGCAAGCTCTCTATATGAGCCTCCGGACCCCTGAGGGGGGTGGTGGGCCAAATTCACCCCCCTTCACATCTTCCCCACACAGCTTTATTTTCATAAATATATCAGTAGGTTGGCGGGCTTATCGCCCAGATCACCTCGGTCTCAGCCGGGCCCGGATTGCGATAACGATGCGGCTCACGTGAGGCGAAGGAAAAGCTGTCCCCCGCCTCCAGCCGGAAATGACGGTCACCGACCCAGAGCTCCAGCTGCCCCGACAGCACCAGACCGACCTCGTCACCGTCATGACTATAGGCATCCTGTGCTTCGGCGCCGGGCGGCAGGCGCGAGCGGATCATCTCCAGCGCCATCGACATGCGCGGCGTCAGCAATTCATCGACCGCGCCGCCCTGATAGGCGACCTGGAGGCGGTTGGCCTGGCGGATGACATAGCCCTGCTCGGCTTCGGGCACCGCTTGCTCGTCGCCGGCGAAAAACCATTGCACCGTCACACCCAGATGCTGCGCAATGGAAACCAGCGCGTTGATCGAGGGTTCGGCAAGATCCCGTTCGATCTGGCTCAGATAGCCGATAGAAAGCCCTGCCCCTTCGGCCAGCTGCGCCAGCGTCTGTTTGCGCCGCTTGCGCAGCTCACGCAGCCTTTCGCCCAGGACGCGGCCCTCGGCGGCAGGCGCAGCCTTCAGGCGCGGCTCATCCGGCTTCATCCTGCATCCCCCCTCCGTCAGTAAAAAATACTATTGATTTTTTTACTTGCCCTGTCAAACCTGCCGCATCCGCCACCCAGGGAGCCCGGGCAGCCATGACCGACGCGATGTTTCCGCACCTGTTCCGCCCATTGACCATCCGGGGGCGCGAGATCCGCAACCGCATCGTCTCGACCGGGCATGACACCTGCCTGCCGGACCATGGGTTGGTGAACGAGGCCTATATCGCCTATCAGGAAACCCGCGCCAAAGGCGGCGCCGGGCTGATCGTGACCCAGGTGGCGGGCGTACATGAGACAGCGCGCTATACATCGCATCTGATCATGGCGACGACAGATGACTGTATACCGGGCTATGCCGAACTGGCGCGGCGCTGCCACAGGCATGGTGCGCGGGTGGTTTCGCAACTGTTCCATCCCGGGCGCGAAATCATGGAAAGCGCGAATGGGATGCTGGCGGTGGCATATTCCGCATCCGGCACCCCGAATGAGCGGTTCCGCAATATGCCGCGCGAAATGGATGCCGCGATGATCGCCGAAATCACGCAAGGCTATGCCGATGCGGCGCAGCGGATGTACAGGGCCGGCCTTGACGGCGTCGAACTGGTCGCCTCGCATGGCTATCTGCCGGCGCAATTCCTCAACCCCCGCGTCAACCGACGCCAGGATGACTATGGCGGGTCAGAGGGCAACCGTCTGAAATTCATGGCGGATGTGCTGGAAGCCATGCGCGCGGCAACGGGCGATGATTTCATCATCGGGCTCAGGATCTCGGCCAGTGAGAAAGACGAGGCCGGGCTGACCAATGCCGAGACGCTGGCGGCGGCAAAAGGGCTTGGCACGCGGATCGACTATCTTTCCGTCACCATTGGCACCTCGGCGACCATCAGAGGCGCGGTCCATATCGCGCCGCCGATGAACTTCCCGGCCGCCTATACGGCGCCCGAGGCCTGCGCATTCAAGGCTGCGCTGGACGTGCCGGTGTTCATCACCGGCCGCATAAACCAGCCGCAAGAGGCCGAACTGGTGATCGCGCGCGGCGAGGCCGATGGCTGTGGCATGACCCGCGCGCTGATCTGTGACCCCGAAATGCCGGTCAAAGCGGATCAGGGGCGGTTCGATGACATCCGCGCCTGTATCGGCTGCAATCAGGCTTGTATTCACCACTTCCACCGGGGCCTGCCGATTTCCTGCATCCAGCATCCCGAAACCGGGCGCGAGACGGTGTTCGGCCTTCATCCCGCAACCGCGCGACCGCGCAGGATAATGGTGATCGGCGGCGGCCCGGCCGGGCTGAAAGCGGCAGCGGTGGCGGCAGAGCGCGGTCATCACGTGACGCTTTTCGAGGCGGAACCACGCCTGGGCGGCCAGGCATTGCTGGCGCAGCTTTTGCCGCATCGCGCAGAGTTTGGCGGCATCGTGACCAATCTCACCCGCGAATGCGCGCTTGCGGGCGTCACAATCCGCAAGAATACCCGCGTCGATGCAAGCCTGTTGCGCGATTTCGCGCCGGATGCGGTGGTGCTCGCGACCGGGGCCACGCCCTATTTGCCGCCGTTTGAGACGGATGGCGAGATCAGGGTCGCCACCGCCTGGCAGATCCTGAAGCGCGAGGTGAAACCCGGTGCGCGGGTGGTGGTGGTCGACTGGCGCGCCGACTGGATAGGGCCGGGCGTGGCTGAGGCCCTGGCGCGGGACGGCGCCGGGGTCGATCTGGCGGTGAACGGGCTTTATATGGGCGAGGCCATGCCCTTCTACGTCCGCGATGCGACGGCGGCCTCGCTGCACCGGCTTGGTGTGCGGGTCACGCCCTATGCGCGGCTGATCGGCACCTTTGGCGATACGGTCTTCCTGCAGCATACCGCATCAGAGCTGCCGATTGAAATCGAAGGCGTGGATATGCTGGTTCTGTCGTCCGGGCATCTGCCCTTTGACGGGCTCAGGTCTGAGATTACGGCCCTGGGCATCGAATGTCATGGCATCGGCGATTGCGAGACCCCCCGCACCGCGGAAGAGGCGGTCTATGAGGGGATGCTGGCCGGTCGCGCCCTCTGACCTTCGCGTCAAGTCCCGCCCGGGCCTGCGCCCGGGCGGCAAGGAAGGATCAGCGCTCTGCCGCCGCCAGCGCCTCGGCTTTCGGCACAGACAGCCAGACCGCGAGGATAAAGCCCGCCACACCGCCGAGGAGCTTGCCCAGGATCAGCGGCGCAATCAGCGTCGGCTGGAAATTCGCGGTGAAAGCCAGGTGATCGCCGAAGGTAAAGGCCGCGCAAACCGCAAAGGCAATCGCCACCACCTTGTCACGCGGGCGCATCTTTTCCACCAGCCGGAACATGGCAAGGATATTGGCGCAGGCCGCGAGCAGCCCCGCCGCGCCTTCGGGCGCCACGCCGATTTTCGCGCCCAGCACCTCCATCGGTTTCGCGAGGTATTTGGTCAGAAGGTAGACCATCGGGAAGGCCCCGGCGAGCATGATGCCGATATAGCCCGCCACTTCCAGCGCGCGGAACTGGTCGGCCTCATCCGCGATGATCGGGTCAAAGCCCCAATGGCCAAAGACATTGGTAAAGAACCCGGTGAAATATTCGACGATCGAGGCCACCAGCACCAGTGTGATGCCCGCATACATGATCTTTCCGAACCACAGAAAGCCGGTGATCATTGCATCCGGCGCGAACCGCAGACCGAGCGCGATTGCGACGCAGAAGATGATCAGCGGCAGGAGGTTGCGGAATATCTCGCCAAAACCGAGCGTCAGGGCGAAATTCGCATCGGACGCGGTCGAGACCTCCGGGCGGATATCCAGCCCCGAAAGTGCGATCACCGTGCAGGAGATCAGCACCCCGACCGGCACCGAGAGAATGCCGGACATGATGCCCAGCGCCATATATTTATGGTCGGCCTTCTTCAGCATCGCGAGGCCGACCGGGATCGAGAAGATGATCGTCGCGCCCGACATGAAACCGACAACGGTCGCAATCGCCCATGCCTCGCGCGTCTGGGCAATTTTGTCGGCCAGCTGGTAGCCCCCATATCGCCCGCAATCACCGTGGTCGCGGCAATCGAAGGGTCAGCGCCCACAAGGGCGAAAAGCGGCCCGGCCGCGAATTCGATAAAATGCGAGAGATAAGGAATCGCGGCCATGATCCCGGCCACAGGAATGAAAATCGGACCGATGGAATGCAGACCCTCGGTGAACTCTTTGCCAAGCCCCTTTTCAGGATCGCGGATCGCGGCGATCGCGCCCGCGACGGCGCAGACCATGATCAGCCAGATAATATATGTTCCAATGGAAGCCATTGCTGTCCCTCCTGTTGATTATTGTTTTCATTGATAAAAGGCCGGGCCATTTCGGGCCCGGCCTGCAGTCACCTATGCTTTCACCCGCAGCGAGCCCGGATCGTAAAGCGGATCGAGATGCAGTTTCGCGGGCCGGATCTCATTGGCGACGACCAGTTCATACCGCCCCGATTGCAGGAACGCGTCGCTGACGCCCGCCTCATTACGCACATAGCCAAAGCCGATCGGGCTTTGCAGGCTGTAGCCATAGCCTCCGCTCGTCAGATAGCCGACCGGCTCGCCGTCTCTGAGGATCGTTTCACGCCCCAGCAGCACCACATCGGCATCGTCAGTGGTGAACCCGGCAAGCCGTTTGACCAGGGCGGCGCCCGCCGCAGCCTCGCAGGCTTTGCGCCCGATGAAATCGGTATCGCGTTTCAGCTTGACCGCCCAGCCAAGGCCCGCCTCGAACGGATTGTCATTCGGGGTGATGTCGGATCCCCAGGCGCGGTACCCTTTTTCCAGCCGCAGGCTTTCAATCGCGCGGTAGCCGGTCGGACTAATGCCATGCGGGGCGCCTGCCGCCATCAGCGCATCGAACACATCGCCTGTACCGGAAAGAGGCACATGCAACTCCCATCCGAGCTCGCCGACATAGGTGACCCGCAGCGCGCGGACCTGATGGCCGGCGATCTCCAGCGCACGAACCGCGCCAAAGGGGAAGGCCGCATTCGACACATCCGCCTTTGTGACCGAAGTGAGCACCTCGCGCGCTTTCGGCCCCATCAAAGACAGGGTACCATAATCCTCGGTCACATCCCGGATAGCCACATCGCCGGCAGGCAAGTGATCGGCAATCCAGGCAAAGTCATGGGTGCGCGACCCCGTCCCGCTCACGAGGTAAAATCGGTCATCGGCCAGCCGCGCCACGGTCAGATCGCATTCAATGCCGCCGCGCGAGTTCAGGATCTGGGTATACGTCAGGCGGCCCGGCGCTTTCGCCACATGGTTCGCACAGATCAGCTCCAGCGCCTCGGCCGCCCCTGCCCCGGCCACCTCATATTTCGCGAAAGACGACTGGTCGAAGACGCCAACCCCGTCGCGCACCAGACGATGTTCCCGGCCCACCGCATCAAACCAGTTCTGGCGCCCCATCGAACAGATATCACGCGGCTCTTCGCCCGGGCCGGCAAACCAGTTCGGCCGTTCCCATCCGAGTTTCGATCCGAACACCGCGCCATGGTCTTTCAGCCGCGTGTAAAGCGGCGAGGTGATGCGCGGGCGCCCGCTTTCATATTCCTCATGCGGGAAGCCGATGGTGTAATGCTTGCCGTAAGCCTCAAGCGTGCGTTCCTCAACCCAGGCGCGGTCGCGGTGCAGGCCCGAAAAGCGGCGGATATCGACCGACCAGAGATCCAGCGGCGCCTCGCCCCGCATCACCCATTCCGCCAGCGCCCAGCCCGCCCCGCCGCCCGAGGCGATGCCAAAGGCGTTGAACCCGGCGCCTACAAACATATTGGCGCATTCCGGCGCGAGACCGAGGATGAAGTTCCCATCCGGGGTGAAGCTTTCCGGCCCGTTGATCATCTGCTTGAGGCCGGTTTCCGCGAGCTTTGGCACCCGGGCGATGGCCTCTTTCATATGCTGCTCGAAATGGTCGAAATCATCATCGAAGAGCTGGAATTCCCATTGATCGGGCACATCACCACCAGGAAGCCCCGTGCGCCAGCTCTGCGGGTTCGGCTCATAGCCCCCCATCACGAGACCGCCGACCTCTTCCTTGAAATAGGTGCGCCGGTCGGGGTCGCGCAAAGTCGGCGCATCAGACGCGAGACCCTCGATCTTTTCCGTCACGATATACTGGTGTTTGACGGGTTGCAGCGGCACATTGACACCCGCTTTCGCCCCCACCTGCCGCGCCCATTGCCCGCCGCAATTCACCACCTTTTCACAGGCAATCACGCCCTGATCGGTCTCGACCGCTGTGATACGGTTCCCCTCCATCACGAATCCGGTGACGCGGACATGTTCCACCAGCTTCGCACCATGCATCCGCGCGCCTTTGGCCAACGACTGCGTGATGTCCGAAGGGCTGGCCTGCCCGTCCGTCGGCAGCCAGGAGGCACCGACCAGATCCGAAACATCCATCAGCGGCCACATCCGTTTGACCTCTTCGGGCGAGACGAGATGCATCTCCATTCCGAAGCTTCTCGCGGTGGTGGCGAGGCGGCGATACTCGGTCCAGCGATCCTCATTGGTCGCAAGCCGCAGACAGCCGGTCATCTTCCAGCCGGTTTCAAGCCCGGTCTCGGCGGCGAGTGATTTATACAGATCAACGGAATATTTCAGAACCCTGGTGATCGAGGCCGAAGAGCGCAACTGCCCCACCAGCCCCGCCGCGTGCCAGGTCGACCCCGATGTGATCTTGCCCTGTTCCAGCAGGATCACATCCGCCTTGTGATCGCGCGCCAGGTGATAGGCGGTCGAGCAGCCGATAATACCGCCCCCGATCACCACGATCTGGGCATGTGCGGGAGGGTCTGCGACATCAGGTTTTCTTTCCGTAAGCTGAGCGGTAATGGTCGAGCGCGATCTCAAACCGCGCGAGGTTTTCTTCGGTATAGGCCGGGTAATCGGTGCCGGGCGCGTTCAGATACAGCTCGGACGCCATGCTCCACATCGCCTCACGCAAAAGGCTGGCGCATTGCATCGCCGCCATAGCGCGCAAGAGGTCGCGGGACGGCGCCTCGCCGAAATAGGCGCGCAACAGCGTGTTCGTCTCGGTCACCGAAAAGCCCGCATTCGATGACACGCCGGCCAGGTCGAACATGGCCGTCGAGAATCCGGCATATTCAAAATCGATCAGCCAGAGCCGGTTGCCATCATCGAGAAAATTCGCCGGAAGCAGGTCATTGTGGCTGAAAATGATCGGCAGCGGGATCTGCGCTTCCTCCAGCTCATCAGCCAATGCGAGGTAGCGTGGCAGATCCGCCAGTTTGCGGCTGCCGCCCGTCCGCAAAGTGCGGGCATAATCGCGAATCACATGGAAGGGCCAGAAGATGAATCCCGGCCCCGAGACATGGCGCCCCATCTCGCGGTGGAAATCGCGGATCAGCCGTGCCAGCCCGTCGATATTGCCCCGCACATCACCGGCGTTGAACGTATGCGCGCTCAGGTGGCGGCTGACCATGACACCCGGCCCGGCGAATTCGACCGCCGGGGCGAAACCGGCCGCTTCAGCGGCGCGGGCGGTCATGATCTCGCGCTCGCGGATCACGTGGTGGAACGGATAATCCTTGCCAAAGCGCACCACATGGCCGCCCTGCTCATCGCGCACCAGCCAGCTTTCATTGCTGATACCGCCCAGAAGCGGCGCAATGCTGATGTCGCCCTGCCAAACTGGCAGCGCCCCGATGATCGCCGCCTTCTCTGGCGGAACTCTTGTCTCTCCGGTCATAGCCCCCCCTGCAGTCTGTCGCCGCATGTTGCGTAAGACTGGCGGTGGCTTTGGGATTGCGTCAACAAAAATGTGGATTTATGACCGATCTTGACCGGTTATTGTGGAATCGGTCATTATTTCGCGCCAAAGCTGCGCAAACGGTCACGACAACAGGGCTTTCATGGATCACTCTCCGCGTCACGGCCAGATTCTCGCGATACTGTCCGGCCAGGGAACAGCCGGAATCAACGAGCTTGCCGAACGGCTGCGTGTCTCGGCCGAGACCATTCGTCGCGATGTGAAGACACTCGCCGCGCAGGGTGAGATCGTGCGGATGCATGGCATGATCGGGCTGGCGTCGACGCTGCGTGAGGCCCCGTTCGAGCGGCGGATGCGCGAAAACCGCGCGGCGAAAGACATCATCGTGCGGCGCGCCGCCGCGACGATCCGTGACGGGGATTCGGTGATGCTGGATACCGGAACAACGACGAGCCTGCTGGCACGCGCGCTTTTGCAGCATCATCGGCTGGTGGTGGTGACGAATTCTTCAGACATTGCCCGCACACTGGCCACGGTGAACGGCAACCAGGTCTATATGGCGGGCGGCAGGCTGCGGAGCGACAGTGGCGCGTCCTTCGGGGTCTCGGCGATAGATTTTGTCAGCCGGTTCAGCGTTGATCATGCGGTGATTTCGGTCGGGGCGATCGATGCCCTGACCGGGGTGATGGATTACGATCTGGAGGAGGCGGAATTCGCCCTCGCCGTTCTGCGCTGCGGCCGCAGGCGGGTGGTGGTGACGGATGCGACGAAATTCGGGGTGCAGGGTCTGGTGCAGGTCTGCGGCTTTGACGCGATTGACGAGGTGATCTGTGACCAGCCGCCGCCGCCGGATCTCGAGGCCGCGCTGCAGGCCGGAGGCGTGCTGATCCGCGCCAGCGACTGAACCGGCGCCGCGCCCTCAGTCCCCGAGAAATTCGCGCCAGCGCCGGATCAGATAATTATGTTCGGGCATGATGGTCGACCAGACGGCGATGCGGGCGACACGGTCCTGATAGCTGCCGCCTTCGCGCCGCTCGCCGCGCCGGACCACGATCTGCCCGTCACTGCCCGCAAGATCTTCGCAGGCAGGCTCGCCCGCATACCAGAAGGCCCATTCGGCCGGCGTCAGCGTGTCGCGAAGCGGCTGGACCACCGACATGTAATAGCCCTGCCGCGCCATGATCGCCCCGGGCACACCATCGAGCCACCAGTTGAGCCAGGCATAGGCCATCTCAAGCCGCTCGCCCGACAGTGCCGCCGAAAGGCAAAGCCCGGAATGCCAGCCACGATATCCCTCGCCCGGCACCGCGTAATGCAGATCGCGCCCCATGGCCCGCATCGCGTAATAGGCGGGCGACCACAAAGCCGAGATCACCGGCCCGCCACCGCTGCCCTGTGGCGTCATCAGCCGCACCGCATCATCAGATGTCGCCCAGAAGCGTGTAAAATGACCCGACCGGCGCAGGGGCATCAGCACGGCGAAAAGTGCGTCGATCTCTTCGATGGTCAGATCGCCCGGATCGGCGATGTCGACCAGCCCGGCCGCCCGCGCCGCCAGCGCAAGCTCTACCACGCTTGCAGCCGGATCAGCGGCGAGGGCCGCGCGCCCATGCCAGCGCCCATCGAGAAGCCAGGCCCAGCTTTCGGCCTCTCCCGCGCGGCGCAACGCCGACATCTCTGGCGTCCAGACGAAGCTGTCCACGTTGTAAGTTGTTGGCAACATGGATATTTGCGGGCCTCTCCGGGCTGCGGCCAGGCTGCAAGGCTGCGATCAGATTGCGCATAAAGGAGGCTTCCGGGCCAGCTGCCAGGCTGCCGCCCATTGGCGCCGGGGCGCGTTCCGGCGATGGTCACCTCATCCCACCGCGCGAGCCGCGTCGTGTCGATCGGGCGGATCGAGGCCGCCGTCCATAAAAGATCCAGCGAATGGAACCACTGATCATAAACATCGAAGCTCTCGGGCGCCATCACGCCGCGGCGTTGGCAATCGAGCCCGTCCAGCACCTCGAACTGAATGCCGAACGGCAAATCTGCCGCCGCCCGCGCGCGCAGTTCAGGCGTCAGGGTCGCAGGTGTTCCGATCACGCGCAGTACGGTATCCGTCATAGGCCCCCCTGATGCGCCGGAATCAGCCAGGCCACCCGGCGCGGCGGCGGCAGGAGCGACAGCACCCTGAGGCGCGCCAGCGTAAGCCTCCCGATCCGCAGCAGATGGCTGCGCATCAGAACCTGCGCCGCCTCGGCTTCGTCCCGGCCCAGGTGATGCAGGATCCGCGCGTAATCGAGCAAGGCGGCCAGGTCATCGGTCAGCGGAAAATGGTGACGGAAGAGATGCGGCACCACCAACGAGATCTGATTGCGCCGGATCGAGGCCAGAAGGCGCGAATTCCGCAGACCGGCGAACATCTCCTGAAACATCGCCTGGTCGATCTGATCCAGGGCCTGGGGCTCGACCTGCGGGAAGGCGCGGATCAGCGCCGCGATCCGCGCCTCGAGCCGCGCGAGCCAGGCCCGGTCAAGGCCAGGCAGCACCTGGTCCAGCGCCGCCGGTTCCATCAGCGCCCGCATTTCCAGCGTCTCGCGCAGATCGCGCGCGGTCATCTGGCCGACGATCCAATGCGATTTGCTGTCCTTGTCGACCAAGCGCCGGTCCATCAGCCGCCAGAGCACCTCGCGCGCGACGGTCCGGCTGACATTGAAATGGTCGCCAAGCGCCGCCTCCTGAATGCGCCAGGAGCCAAAGGGCATGGCGGCGGTGATTTCCTCGCGCACCTCGTCGAAAATCCGCTCCCAGGAGGGCGAGCGGTCGATTTCCTCCGGCTCGCCGGTGAGAATCTGGTGGAGCTGGCGCAGCGCCAGCTGCACCGGCGCGGCCTGACCGACCTTAAAGCCCTGACCACCGGCCTCGAAGATCAGCCCGGCCTCGGCCAGAAGGGCCAGCGCACGGCGCACCGGGGCCCGGCTGACGCCGAGCTGCCCGGCAACCGGCGCTTCTTTCAGCACTGTCCCGGGCGGCAGCTCCCCGCTGCTGATCTTTCGGGACAGGAGGTCGCGAATCGAGACATAGAGAAAGGCCGGCCGTGACCCCGCCGCCCCCATCGACATCGCCGGCCGGGCGATCATCGGGGCAGATTCGGCAGTGTTTTGGCTCAACCGTCCGATCTTTCTGTCCATCGCATACAAAGGCCGCCCACACCCCGGCAAATACAGGGCAATTTGCCCAAAAAAGTGGCACATCCGGCACTGAGCCCGAAGTATGCGACCATGCTTTACATCTTTCCAGATATAAATTGTGCATTGCATCCCAAGAACACTTTGCTAGCGTACTTGTCAGAGTGATATCCGCTCCGGATAGTTCCCATCAGCGCCCGACCGGTCAGAAGACCCGGCAGGCCACCTCCAGCAACAGGGAGAATGACCATGACGACCAGCAAGAAACCGGGCCTCAGCCGCCGGGGCTTTATGAAAGCCTCAGCCGCCGGAGCCGGCGCGGCAGTGGGTTCGGGGATTCTCGGCGCGCCGATGATCTGGGCCCAGACGATCAAGGACATCACGCTCAACCAGGTGGGGCCCTCTTATTCGGTGATCGCCGATATCTGCGAAAAAGCCTCAGCCGATCTCGGCTTCAAAATCGTGCCCCAAACCGCTGACAGCACCTCGCTGATGGCCAAGGTGGTGAACCAGCCCGAGACCATCGACATTGCCGATCTGGAATTCTGGGCGATGCAGAAGGTCTGGCGCTCGGGCCAGCTGCAGCCGGTCGAAGTGGCGAAGATCGCGAAATGGGGCGATATCACGCCGGTGATGAAGGACGGCAAGAATTTCGACGGTTCCGCCCAGTCGATGCAGGGCACCACACCGGTCAAGGTGATGTATACCGGCGGCCCGGGCGACACCGCCTTTTCTGCCAGCCCGACCGATTTTGCCACCACGATGCCGACCATCTTCAATGCTGACACGGTCGGCATCCGCCCGGACCTGATCGGGCGCCCGGTGGAAAGCTGGGGCGAGCTGTTCAACCCGGAATTCAAGGGCAAGACCGCGCTGGTGAACATCCCGCAGATCGGCATCATGGACGCCGCCATGGCGATGGAGGCTCTGGGCGAGCTGACCTATGGCGACAAGGGCAACATGACGAAGGAAGAGATCGACACCACGATCAACCGCCTGATCGAGCTGAAGAAAGCCGGTCAGTTCCGGGCTTTCTGGTCGACCTTTGACGAATCGGTCAACCTGATGGCGGGCGGCGAGGTGGTGATCCAGTCGATGTGGTCGCCCGCCGTGACGGCGGTGAAATCGCGCGGCACCGCCTGCGTCTATCAGGGGCTGAAAGAGGGCTATCGCGGCTGGGGCCTTGGCATGGGGCTGATGAACCATCTCGAAGGCATCAAACTTGAAGCCGCCTATGAATATCTGAACTGGTATCTCTCGGGCTGGCAGGGCGCATTCATCGCGCGTCAGGGCTATTATTCCTCGGTGCCGACCACGGCAAAGGAACAGCTGACCGCGAATGAATGGGGCTATTGGTACGAAGGCCAGGCCGCGCAAGAGGACATCCTCGACCCTTATGGCGCGGTGATGGACAAGGCGGGCGCGGTGCGCGATGGCGGCTCGTTCGAGGCCCGTATGGGCAATGTCGCCTGCTGGAACACTGTGATGGATGAAGAGCGCTACATGGTGCAGCGCTGGAACGAATTCGTCTCGGCCTGATCCATTTTCCGGCGGGGTCACAGCCCCGCCGGCACTCTCACGAGGTTCATCAATGTCGCGTTCTTCCGGGCGGTCTTCGCCGCTGACGCCCTATCTCCAGGTCGCGCCGCTGGCGCTGATCATGCTGGCGATGGTGGGCATTCCGCTGATCACAGTGTTGCTTTTAAGCTTCTGGCAGACCGATGGCATCACGATCTACCCGGAATTCACCTGGGACAACTACGCTCAGGTGCTGACCTCGCCGGTCACGCTGACGCTGTTCCTGAACACGCTGAAATATGCCGCGCTGACCCTGATCGCGACCATGCTGATCGGCTTTACCTGTTCGTATTTCCTGGTGTTCCATGTGCGGAACCTGAAATGGCAGATCGGGTTGTTCTTGCTCTGCACGATTCCATTCTGGACGTCGAACGTCATCCGCATGGTGTCCTGGATCCCGTTTCTGGGCCGCGAAGGCGTCTTCAACCAGGCGCTGATATCAGCCGGGGTGATCGATCAACCGCTTGATATCCTGCTTTATTCCGACTTTGCAGTGGTCCTGACCTATATCCATCTGTTCACGCTGTTCATGATCGTGCCGATCTTCAACTCGATGGCCAAGATCAACCCGAACCTGATCGAGGCCGCCCGCGATGCCGGCGCCTCGGGCTGGCAGATCCTCTGGACGGTGATCGTACCGCTGTCTCGCACCGGGATCGCACTTGGCTCGATCTTCGTCGTCACGCTGGTGATGGGCGACTTCTTCGTCGTCCGTGTCATGAGCGGCGGACAAAGCGCATCGGTCGTCTCGGCGATGAAGAACCAGATCGACCAGTTGTTCTACCCGGAAGCTGCCGCGATGGCGGTCCTGCTGATCGTGGTCGTGTTGCTGATGGTCTCGGCGATTCTGAGGATCGTCGATATCCGCTCTGAACTGGCGAAGTGAGGGTCGAATGTCACAGGCAACCCAAAAACGCGGGCTCGGATTTTACCTGCTGGCGGCGTTTTTCGCGCTTTTCGTAATCTTCCTTTACGGCCCGATGCTGGTGATCTTCATCCTCAGCTTCCAGGGGCCAACGGGCGGGCTGACCTTTCCGTTGCGTGGCGTCTCAACCCATTGGTTCAACGACCTCTGGACCTCGACGCGCTACGGTGATCTTGGCGGCGCCTTCCGGCGGTCGATGGTTCTGGGCGCCATGTCGCTGGCCATTACCGCGATCGTCTGCCTTTTCGCCGGGCTCGCCTTCCGCAAGCGGTTCATGGGTGCAGGACCGCTGTTTTACCTGGCGATCACCAGCCTCGTGGTGCCGGGGATCCTGCTCGGCCTTGGGATTTCACAACTGTTCCAGCTGCTTGGCTTCCGGTTGAACTGGTGGCTCTCGGGCCTAGGCGCGCATCTGAGCTGGACGCTGCCTTTTGGCCTCCTGATCATGTTCGCGGTTCTGAACCGGTTCGACAGTTCCTGGGAAGAGGCGGCCCGCGATGCCGGCGCCAGCCCCTGGCAGACGCTGCGCTATGTGACCGTGCCGATCCTGTTCCCCGGTCTGATCGCGGTGGCGCTGTTCGGCTTTACCCTGTCTTACGATGAAATGCCGCGCTCGCTGCTGACGGTCGGCGGCAGGAATACCCTGCCCATCGAGATCTCAAATATGACGACGAATGTGACCACACCCGCGCTTTACGCGATTGGCACCGTGACCTCGGTGCTGAGCTTCGCTGTCATCGCGCTGGCCTTCGCCGGCATCGCCCTAATCCAGAAACGCCGTGCCCGCGCGAAGTGAGGAACTGACCATGTCTGATATAAGCCGTATTGATATCAAGGGCGTAACCAAGCTTTACGGGTCGGTGAAGGCGGTCAACAATGTTGATCTGGTGATCGAAGGCGGGTCTTATTGCTGCATGATCGGCCCCTCTGGCTGCGGCAAGACCACACTTTTGCGGATGATTGCCGGGCATGAGACCCCCTCCTCCGGCACTATTTCCATCGGGGGGCAGGACGTCACCCATGCGAAAACAGGCAGCCGAGGCACGGCGCTGATGTTCCAGAATTACGCCCTCTTCCCGCATCTTTCGCTGACCGACAACGTCGCCTTTTCGCTGCGCGTGAAAGGTGAGGCAACCGAGGCCCGCCGTGCGAAGGCGCGCGAGATGCTGGACCGCGTGCAGCTGCGCCACCTCGCGGACCGCCTGCCCTCGGAACTGTCGGGCGGACAGCAACAGCGAGTGGCGCTGGCGCGCGCCCTGATCACCAATCCAAAGGTCCTCCTGCTGGATGAGCCGCTTTCCGCGCTTGACGAATTCCTGCGCTTGCGGATGCGGGTTGAACTGAAACGGCTGCAAAACGAGCTCGGGATCACCTTCATCCACGTCACCCATACCCAACCTGAGGCCATCGCACTGGCCGACCAGGTCGTCGTGATGGATCACGGGCTGATCGAACAGGCCGCCTCACCGCGCGAAATCTACAACCACCCGCACAGCCCCTATGTCGCCCGGTTTATGGGCGGTCAGAATGTGCTGGCAGGCAAGGTCGAAAGCACCTCGGGCGATTCGGCAAGCGTCACCACCGCGGATGGGCACCGCTATGACCTGCCCTCCGCGCCCGGAGTGACCCCGGGCGCAGAAATTCGTTTCTCGGTCCGCCGCGACCGTATTCACCTCTCGCCCGATACGCCCGCGAGAAACGGGCTTACCGGCAAGGTCATCAACACCGAATACCAGGGCACTTTCGTCAAAGTCGCCCTAGATACCGGATCGCGCGAAGAATTCATCATCTACCTGCCCGATGAAGCCTGGTTCGCGCGGCCCATCACGGTCGGAGAAACTATCCATGCCAGATGGGAGCCCACCGCAAGCCACCATCTGAAAGGCACGAACAATTCCGCCGGAGCGCCTCTGGAAGACTGAGGCAAATCCGTTAACAGGAGAATAACATGGCCAAGAAAATCTACTGCGCCTTCGGCACCGATATCGATTCGGTTGCGGGCTGGATCGGGTCTTATGGCGGCGGCGACAGCCCGTCAGACATCCAGCGCGGCATCTTCGCGACAGAGGTCGGCATCCCGCGGCTGCTGCGTCTGTTCAAAAAATACGACCTCCAGACCAGTTTTTTCATCCCCGGCCACTCGCTGGAAACCTTTCCGAAAGAAATGCGGATGATTGTGGATGCAGGCCATGAGGTGGGCGCCCATGGTTACCTGCATGAAAACCCGATCGCAATGACGCCACAACAAGAGGAGGATGTTCTCGTCAAGTCTATCGAGCTGATCGACAAGCTGACAGGCCGCCCGCCGCGCGGCTATGTGGCGCCCTGGTGGGAAATGTCGAACTCGACGGCAGCTTTGCTGCAGAAATACAATTTCAGCTATGATCACAGCCAGGGCTATCGGGATTTTCAGCCCTTCTATGCGCGTGTCGGCGATGAATGGAATGTCATCGATTATACGAAACAGGCCAAAGACTGGATGCATCCGCTGAAACACGGGCGCGAGATCGATCTCGTCGATATCGCGGCCAACTGGTATGTCGACGATCTGCCGCCGATGATGTTCATGAAGAAGTCGCCCAACAGCCACGGCTTCGTCAATCCGCGCGATATCGAAGAGCTGTGGCGCGACCAGTTCGACTGGGTCTACCGCGAAATGGATTATGCGGTCTTTGCCTTCACCATCCACCCGGATGTGGCCGGGCGCCCGCAGGTTCTGCTGATGCTGGAACGGCTTATCGAATACATTAATGGCCATGATGGCGTCGAATGGGCGACGTTTGAACAGATCACCGATGACTTCCGCAAACGCTATCCGTTTGAAAGCGGTAAGCGGCCAGAGGTGATCTGAAACGGGGGCGATATGTGTTCCGCCTGTGGGTTTCCAAGCCGGCCCGGGCATTGGACTGATGCCGGGGGCTCTACCCCCGGCGACAGGTTGCGACTGCGCTTCATCCGGGTGGCCGCGATCAACCGGCTGCTCGCGCCCTGGGGGTTAAAGGCCTATGATGACGGTGTGACGCCCGGGCTGCAGCTCTTTGCACCCGGCGGCGCAAGGGAACTTGTGGCCGATCTCGACAACCTCTGGGCGGTGGCTTCCCGTATGGCCGGAACACCGGTGGACCCGCTTTCGCTGACCGTTCTCAACAATGACTGAGGCTTCCATCCAGGGGCAGAACGCCAAAGGCGATGGCCTTTTGCCACTGACTATCCTTGGCGGTTTTCTCGGGGCCGGGAAAAGCAGCTGGCTGCGCCATCAGCTGCATCAGGGTCTCCCCAGCGATCAGCATATTATCGTCAACGAGGCTGCGGGAACGCCGGTAGACAATCTGCTCCTGGGCAAGGCTACGCGGCTTACGGTCCTCGCCGGGGGCTGCGCCTGTTGCGAAGGCCTGACCATACTGATTGCGACGCTGCGCGACATCTGCGATCAGGCCAGCGGTCTGCACGCAGGAAAAACGACCGGCATCCTGCTCGAGACCAGTGGCCTCGCCGATCCGGGCGTCATCGCAAGTGCCATTGCGGCAGACCCCATTCTCGCCCGCCGACTCCGTCTGTCAGAAATAATCGTGCTCGCCGATGCGCAGCACGGGACATCGCAGCTTATGGAAGAGCCGCTGGCGCGTGCCCAGGCTGAGACAGCCGACCGCATCATAATGACCAAAACCGCATCGGCCCCGCCGGATCAGACCGCCCGTCTGCTGGCGACGCTGCGACTGCTGAACCCCGGTGCCCGGATCGAAGCGGCAGAGCTCGGGATCCCTCGTGATCTGCCCGAGCCGGGTCAGCCCTATGCGCTGCCAGCCTCCAGGGCCGACACACCGGACGCACCGATCCGGCCCTTCCGCCTGACGATCGGAGGAGCGTCGCGCGATGATGACGTTCTCGGTTGGGTGGCGCTTTCGACCTGGCTTTCCGCGCTCCTCTTCGCGCGGGGCAAAGATGTCATCCGCGTCAAGGGCGTGGTGCGGACGCCGGCGGGGCGTCTCCTGCTGCAATCCGTGCGCCATGTGATGCAGCCGCCCGAGATCCTGCCAGATATCATGCCCGAGAGCTTCGCCGGGCCGCAGCCCGAGGAAGGTGTCATCGTGCTGATAGGGCGCAATTTTGATGCCGGTCTTATCGCGCAGTCATGGGCCCGCTTTGGCGGCTGACCCGCCGGCTTTCTCCAGGGCGCGTTTCGCTTTCAGCTGACCGGATTCGAACAGCGCGACCAGCACGAGGCCCAGAACCAGCGGCAACATCAGATAGAAAAGCCGGAACACCAACAGCGCCGCCAGCACCGTCTCGGGCGGAAATTCCGGCAGGCCGGTGATCACCGCCAGCTCGAACACCCCGATCCCACCCGGCGCATGCGACAGCAGCGCCAGCGAGAAGCCGACCACGAACACCCCCATGACCACCATATATCCAGGGTTATTCGCCTCAGGCAGCGCGAAATAAAGGATACCGGCAGCAAAAAGCAGCTCCACCGGTGCAATCGTCACCTGCTTCAGCGCGATGGAAAACCGCGGGTAAGAAATGCGGAAATTACGGATCTTCAGATCCGGCAGACCAAGCGCCGAAGAAGCCAGATAGGCCACCACAATCGCCAGCGTGACCAGCGCCGCCCATTGCACCACATGCGGCGAGATATGGGTGGATACGCGCTCGCCCAGACCCGGCGTCAGGAGAAAGGCAAAGCCCAGAACGATCATCACGGCAAGGCTGAAGGTCAGCGAGCAGAAAGTGACCAGCACCCCTACTTCGGGCCCCGAAAGCCCCCTGGTCGTATAGGCGCGGTAGCGGATCACGGCGCCGGAAAAGGCAGAGGCACCAATGGTATGGGCAAGCGAATAGGTGGTCAGGGCACAGCCGACAACAAAGGGAAAGCTCACCTTTTTGCGCAGATGCTGCAGCGCGATCACGTCATAAAAGGCAAGATTGATATAACAGGCGAGCGTGCAGAGAACGATCAGCAGCCAGTGCCAGGAATTGATCGCCCCGAAGCCGGCCCAGAGCGCCTCCCAGGACATATCTTTCAGCTCATGGGTCAGAAACCAGAAAGATATCCCGATTGCCAACAGGCCGATCACCGGCCAGATGAATTTCTTCCACTTCGCGCCGCCTGACGTCGTACCTGCCACGTGCCATTGTCCTGTTGTTTTTGGCCCCGCCGGCAACAAAATAATCCCCGGCAGGTTGCCACTATTGGAACCGCATTCCATGACAAGGGCAATTCCGGTGCCCGGGAAAAATGCAGAAAATCACGAAATTCTGTTTGGCTGTCACAGCATCGCGGGCCCCGGCCAGGCCGGCGCCGCCCGAACCTGCCGCCAGGGTTGCGTGGCTTGCCACCATTGCGCGCGCTGAGCCAGCTCAGCCGGTGGTTTCCGGGCGCCTGCGAGATGTAGTACGGTGGTCAGGGGCCTGCTCAGCCCATCCTGCCCTGGTTCAGACGCACCACCCGGTCCATACGCGCGGCCAGTTCAAGGTTATGCGTCGCGATCAGCGCCCCCATCCCGGTCGAGCGCACCAGATCCATCAGCGCGCCGAAGACCTGATCCGAGGTTCCGGGGTCAAGGTTGCCGGTCGGCTCGTCGGCCAGCAAAAGCCCCGGCCCATTGGCCAGCGCGCGGCAAAAGGCCACCCGCTGCTGCTCGCCCCCCGAAAGCGCCGCAGGGCGGTGACCGGCTCTTGCTGACAGGCCGACCTTCTCAAGCAGATTGAGCGCCCGCGCGGATGCCTCCGCTTTCGACACGCCATTCGCCAGCTGCGGGATCACAACATTTTCCAGCGCGGTGAATTCGGGCAGCAGATGGTGGAACTGGTAGATGAAGCCGACATCGCCGCGCCGCGCCTCGGTCCGGAGCCTGTCAGACAGCCCGCCCATCTCGCGCCCGCCCATCACGACCCGGCCCTGATCCGGCGTATCGAGCAGGCCCGCAATATGCAAAAGCGTCGATTTCCCCGCCCCCGAAGGTGCGACCAGCGCCACGACCTCGCCTTTCGCGATCGACAGATCGACGCCGCGCAACACCTGGACTTCCGAGGGTTTCCCCTTGTTATAGCCCTTGGTGATCCCCTCGAGAACCAATGCCTCACTCATTGCGCAATGCCTCCACCGGGTCCATGCGGGCGGCGCGACGCGCCGGCAAAATCGTCACGCTGAACGACAGGCCCAAAGCCAGCGCCACCGCCGAGATCACGTCATTTGCCTGCAGTTTCGCAGGCAGAGAATAGATACCCCGGACCGAGGCATCCCAGACCGGGCTGCCATTGATCCAGGCGATCCCTGCCATGACCTGATCGACATTCAGCGCCACAAGGCAGCCAAGGCCGAGGCCCGCGATGGTGCCGATCACGCCGGTCACCGCGCCGCAGATGAAGAACACCCGCAGGATCGAGCCCTGGCTCAGCCCCATGGTGCGCAGGATGCCGATATCGCGCCCCTTGTTTTTCACCAGCATGATCAGCCCCGATACGATGTTCAGTGATGCGATCAGCACCAGGATCGACAGGATCAGGAACATCACATTGTCTTCGATATCCAGCGCGCGCAGGAACGACCCGGCTGAATCGCGCCAGGTCCAGGGATTGGCCTCCGGCCCGGCAGCATTCAGGATCGGCAGCACATAATCGTCAACCTTCTCCGGGTTTTTCACGATGATCTCGATCTCATCGGCAAATCCCTCGCGGTTCAGAAAGCTCTGCGCCTCGGTAAAGGGCATATACATCCGCACCTTGTCGATATCGTAGCGCCCGGCGGTGAAGATGTAGACGACCTCATAGGCCTTGGTACGCGGGCTGACCCCCATCGCCGTTTTGGGGCCGTTCAGCGTGATCACCCGCACCTTGTCGCCGACGATGACACCCAGATCACGCGCCAGAACCGAGCCAAGCGCGATGCCGTCGGGAAACCGGTCGATATCACCGATGGAATCGGAACCGATCCCAATTCGCGGGATCTTTGCCAGTTCCCCGGGCGAGATGCCGTAAAGATCGGCGCCGACGCTGCGCTCCCCATCCGAGACCATGACCTGGCCCCGGATCAGCGGTGCCGCACGCTCTACCCCCGGCACCCCGGCCACGCGGGCGGCGAGCGCCTCATAATCCGCGAAGCCCCGGATCTTCGCCCCGGCCTCATCGGTGCGCTCCGAAGACCAGAGCGTCACATGCGCATTGGCGCCAAGGATCGTATCGACGAATTCCTCGCGGAAGCCCGCCCGGACGGCGAGGGTCACGATCAGCGCCGCGACCGCGAGCGTAATGCCGATCAGCGAGATCCAGGTCATCACCGAGACCCCGCCCTCGGCACGGCGCGCGCGCAGATAGCGCCAGGCGATCAGCCACTCAAAAGCGGCGAAAGGTGCGGTCTTTTCAGCCATATGCCCGGTCCTCATGCCCGTTTCTTCGGTCTTGCCGGGCCGGTGCCCGTTCATTGGCGCGGAAAGTGGCCTTTGAGGCGCGAAAGGTCAAGAAAGGCTCTCGTGATCGGCGGCTGCGACAGGGGAGGTGCCAAAGCGATCCGCCAGCGCCTCGGCCCGCCGCATGTGCATCGTGGCATGGGTATAGGCCCGCGCAGTCTCCAGTGCAGCGGGGGCCAGCGCGGCCAGCGCCCTTACGTCGCCCGCCAGCGCCGCCGCCAGCGCCTCCGGCGCGCCGGGTGCGACGAGGCGGCCATTCACGCCGTCCTGTACCACTTCGCGATTGCCGGTCGTCGCGGTCGACACCACCGGCACACCTTGCGAAAAGGCGTCAAACAGGATGCGCGGCTGTTCATCGCCGGTCGTCGGCACCACCACCGCATGATAGAGGCGCAGCAGCGCCATAAAGGGCGCGCCATACTCCACCGGCTCAAGCAGCCCAAGCCGGACATGCCGCGCCTGCGCCGCGAAAGACGCGAGATCCGCGCGCATCGGCCCCTCGCCGATCACATCGACCGCCAGGGCAATACCCCGCATTTCCAGCTGCTCCAGCGCTGCCAGAAACAGCCCGATGCCCTTTTCCGGCACCAGTCGCGAGGCCATCAGAAAGCGCGGAACATCGCTTTTCGCGGCCCAGGCGGCCTGCATCTGCGCTTCGCTCAGGATCAACTCCTCCGAGATCCAGCTCGCCGGCAATACCAGCGCCCTGCCCTGCGGGCCAACGGGCAGGCTCTCGCGGTAAGCTTCACTCGTATAGACCCCCAGCCGGGCGCGGCGCATCGACCAGCGCGCGAAACTTTCCGTCAACCAGGCGCGCAGTCGCGCCTTGCGCCCCGCGCGGGCCGGATCGGGCAACCGCCAGAAGGCGCTTTCGATCACAATGACAAGCGGGCGGCGGCGCAAAACCGCAACCGGGTTGATCACCAGCCCGGGCGGCAGAGGCCATCCCGCGACGCCGGAATGCACGATCCCGGCCGCACCCACCGCGCGCCAGGCCGCCAGCACCATGCCCGGCAGGGCAAAAGCTGCACGCAGCATGCCCCCTTCCGAGCGCCCGAAAGGGCGAAACCGCAGCCGGCGTCCCGGTGGCACCACCACCCGCACCATATCCGGCCCCGGCGCGGTGATCCGCTCCTCCGGCGCCAGCACGGTCAGATCGGCAATATAGTCAAGATGTGCCCGCAGGTCATGCGCCCAGAGCCGGCCGAGCCAGACCTCCCCCTGCAGGTCGCGGTAAAACGGGATCAGGACCGAGAGCAGATAGCGCTGCGAGATCAGCGGCAGCGGTGCAGGATCGGGGGAGTCTTCGGTCATGATCTCCCCCTTTTCTCTGTGTCAGTTGGCAACGGCCCGGGCCAGAGACCCGGGCCGCGCGCGCCCTCAGCGATGGGGGGCGTAGATTTCTTCGATCCGGGCGACGGCGGCCTCCGGCGTCAGCTCTTCGCTTTCGCCGGTGCGGCGCGAGGTCAGCTCGACCACACCATTCGCCAGACCGCGCGGACCGACGGTGATCCGCCAGGGCAGGCCGATCATATCCATCGTGGCAAATTTTGCCCCTGCCCGCTCGTCGCGGTCGTCGTAAAGCGGCTCCAGCCCCTTCGCGAGCAGCGCCTTTTCAAGGCTGGCACAGGCTGCATCCGCTGCCGCATCGCCTTGCTTGAGGTTCACGATCCCGACCGGGAAGGGCGTCACGCCTTCCGGCCAGATGATGCCCTTGTCATCATGGCTGGCCTCGATGATCGCGCCCAGCAGGCGCGAGACGCCAATCCCGTGCGAGCCCATCTCGACCGGCACTTTCGTTCCGTCTTTGGTCACGACGGTCGCGCCCATCGCTTCGGAATATTTGGTGCCGAAATAGAAGATCTGGCCGACCTCGATGCCGCGCCCGACCTTGCGGTGTTCTTCCGGGATCTGATCGAAAAGAGCCGCATCATGGGTCTCATCGGTGCGGGCATAAAGCGTGGTGAACTCTTTGCAGACGCCCTCAACCTGCGTGCGGTCATCAAAATCGACCTCGCGATTGCCCAGTTTCAGCCGGGTCACGCGGTCATCATAAAAGACCTCGCTTTCGCCGGTATTCGCGAGCACCAGGAATTCATGCGTGTTGTCGCCGCCGATCGGGCCAGAATCGGCGCGCATCGGGATCGCGGTCAGGCCCATCCGCTCATAGGTGCGCAGATAGCTGACCATATGGCGGTTATAGGCATGCAGCGCGGCGTCCTTGTCGACGTCGAAATTATAGCCGTCCTTCATGTAGAATTCGCGGCCGCGCATGACGCCGAAGCGCGGGCGGACCTCGTCGCGGAACTTCCACTGGATGTGGTAGAGCGTCAGCGGCAGGTCTTTGTAGCTGTTCACATGGGCGCGGAAGATGTCGGTGATCATCTCCTCATTGGTCGGCCCGTAAAGCATATCGCGGTCATGGCGGTCCTTGATGCGCAGCATCTCGGCGCCATAGGCCTCATAGCGACCGGATTCGCGCCACAGGTCTGCGGGCTGCAGCGTCGGCATCAGCAGCGGGATGTGACCGGCGCGGATCTGCTCCTCATGGACGATCTGCTCGATGCGTTTGAGCACCCGGAACCCCAGAGGCAGCCAGGAATAGATGCCGGCGGCCTGCTGCTTGATCATGCCCGCGCGCAACATATAGCGGTGCGAGACGATCTGGGCCTCTTTGGGGTCATCTTTCAGAACGGGCAGAAAGTAGCGCGACAGACGCATGGCGGCCTCTTTGGCTCAGATGTGGCGGCAGGTATTCGCCCCCGTTCCTAGCGGCTGGCCCCTGTGCGGGCAAGAGAGCGCAGAACCTGCACATCGACACATTTCCCGCAGTGTAGAGCCATTGAAGCCGGAGATTGCATGACCAACGTCCTTTTCACCCTCTCTTTCACCGGGGAGATGCTGCTCCTGCTGGCTGGCACCGGCGCACTGATCGTGGCGCTGCTGAGCTGCCCCAGACTGTATCCTTCCTGAAAGAGGGCCATATGACCGACTGCATCAGCAAGGCGGTAGAGCAGCCAGGTGCGGAAAAGACGATGAAGGCCGTGGCCCGAGAACTCTCTTCAGATCATTGGCAACATTGACACAAAGTTGCCGAACGCTCGCGTCCAAAGGCAGATCTCGCCTTTAAGTTACTATCCTCGCAGGAAACTGCGTCAGGAACGCTCGGGCAGGCGCCGAGGATTTCATGCGCTGATACCCGAAACGTCCTTCAAAGGACGCTGAGGCCTTTATCACTTCTGGAGAAATTGGCACCGTAAGAGGAACCGAACCAGCTGGCCCCATGAGGACTGACCTCCAACTGCCCTACCGTCCTTCCCCTTGCGCCCGCAGCGTTCCACGGCAATATCTCTCCTCGTAACGAGGGAAAGGTCTGCCATGTCACTGCCGATCCAGACACAGGCGAAATACTGGGCGATCGCGGGGCTGGTGCTGATCGTCCTCCTCTGGCTGCTTGGCGATGTACTTTTGCCCTTCGTCCTCGGGGCAGCGCTGGCCTATTTCCTCGACCCGGTCGCCGACCGCCTGGAGCGGCTGGGGCTAAGCCGCGTGGCGGCGACTTCGGTGATTGCGCTGGTCGCGGTGCTGATCTTCGTGCTTCTCGTCCTGTCGATCATCCCGACCCTGATCCAGCAACTGATGGCGCTGATCGAATCCGCGCCCGAGATGTCCAAAAAGCTGCAGGGCTTCCTTGTGGACCGTTTCCCCGAACTGGCCGACCGCACCTCGACCCTGCGCCAGACGCTTGCCGAACTGGGCGAGACGGTGAAGGCCCAGGGCGGCAAAGTCGTGGGGGGCTGATCCAGACCGCATTCGGCGCGGTGTCGATCGTACTTGTCCTGCTGGTGGCGCCGGTCGTGACCTTTTATCTGCTGCTGGACTGGGACCGGATGATTGCCCGCGCCGATGCGCTGCTGCCGCGCCAGCATATCGACAGCATCCGTCAGATCGCGTCCGAGATCGACATGACACTGGCGGGGTTCCTGCGCGGACAGGTCATGGTCTGTCTGATCCTTGGCGCATTCTACGCCATCGCGCTGATGGCGGCGGGGCTGCAATATGGGCTGATCGTCGGCGCACTGGCCGGGGCGATCACTTTCATCCCCTATATCGGCGCGCTGTTTGGCGGTGTTCTCGCCATCGGCCTTGCGCTTTTCCAGTTCTGGGGCGATTGGTTTTCGATCGGCATCGTCGTGGCCATTTTCGCGGTGGGCCAGTTTGCCGAAGGCAATATCCTGTCGCCCAAGCTGGTGGGGCAATCGGTCGGGCTGCACCCTGTCTGGCTTTTGCTGGCGCTTTCGGCTTTTGGCTCGCTCTTTGGCTTTGTGGGTATGCTGGTGGCCGTTCCGGTTGCAGCGGTGATCGGGGTGCTGGTGCGCTTTGGCGTCGCGCAATACCAGAACAGCCCGCTTTTCATCGGAGAGCCGCCCGTAACACCAGCGCTGGCAAAACCGGCGCGCAGCCGCAGATCCCCCCTTAAACGCGCCGGAGACCGCGCGGAAAGCGGAGACGAGGCGTGAGCAGACAACTCGCCTTTCACCTGCCGCCCCAGGAGAATCTCGGTCGCGAGGATTACATCGTCACCCCCGCGACCGCATTGGCGCTTTGCGCGGTTGACCGCTGGCGCGACTGGCCGGGCGGCAAGATGCTGCTGATCGGGCCGGAGGGCTCGGGGAAGTCGCATCTCGCCGCGATCTGGGCCGGATCGACCGGCGCGCCGCGCATGGCCGCGCGTGATCTGGCGCAGCTGCAATCCGATCAGGATCTGCCAGAACTCGCCGCGTCAGGCGCGGTCGCGATCGAGGACGCGGACCAGATCGCCGGCGACCGCGCGGCCGAGACGGCGCTGTTCCACCTGCACAACCTGCTTTTGCCGGAAGGAAGGCTCCTTGTGACCGGCAAGACCCCGCCGCGTGACTGGGGCCTGACGCTGCCGGATCTGCTCTCGCGGCTCCAGGCCGCGGCGGTGACGCGGATTGAGGCACCTGATGATGCGCTGCTGAACGGGGTGCTGGTAAAGCTCTTTGCCGACCGGCAATTGCAGCCGCCGGCGAACCTGATCCCCTGGGCCATCGCGCGGATGCCGCGCTCGATCCGGGCGGCGCGTGTACTGGTCAGCCGAATGGACGAGCTGGCGCTGGAGCGCGGCTGCGCCCCGGGCCTGCGGCTTGCGGCCGAGATCCTGGGCGAAACGCTGCCGGAATAATCCTCTGACCATATCCGGATGACATTATTCGGTTACATATAAGTTGCATAAACTTCACAACCCTTCCCGGAAGCGCCGACATATAAGCCGCGAAATGACACAGGCAGATTTTCTCAAAACAACCGCCCCCGCGATTGTCACCCTCCCGGATGACGAGATTCATGGGCCGAAGCGCTTTTTCAACCGCGAGCTCAGCTGGCTCGCGTTCAACTGGCGCGTGCTGGAAGAGGCGGCGAACCCAGCCGTGCCGCTGCTGGAGCGGCTGCGGTTTCTGTCTATCTCTGCGACCAATCTTGATGAATTCTACACCGTCCGCGTGGCGGGGCTGCGCGCGCTGAAACGCACCGGCAATAACGTTTTTTCCGAAGACGGCCGCACCCCCGCCGAACAGCTGGAGCTGATCAGCGCCGATGCGCGGCGCCTGATGCAGGTGCAACAGACCACCTTCAAGAAACTGCGCGCCGAGATGGAAGAGGTCGGGATCATCCTGCTGACCCGGTCGAAGCTGAATGTGCGCGATCTGAAATTCCTTGAGGAATACTTCCTCTCGAATGTATTTCCGGTGCTGTCGCCCCTGGCCATCGACCCGGCGCACCCTTTCCCCTTCATCCCCAATACCGGCTTTTCGCTGGCGCTGGAGCTGGAACGGACCTCGGACCGGCGCCGGCTGAACGCGCTGCTTCCGATCCCGCAACAGGTCTCGCGCTTTATCCAGCTGCCGGGAAATCCGGGCCAGGACCGGTTCCTGCCGCTGGAAGAGCTGCTGCTTTTGCATCTCGACATGCTGTTCCCTGGCTTCTCGGATCGCGGGCATTGCACCTTCCGCGTGCTCAGGGACAGTGATCTCGAGGTCGAGGAAGAGGCCGAAGACCTTGTCCGCGAATTCGAGACCGCGCTGAAACGCCGCCGCCGCGGCGAGGTGATCCGGCTGAAAATGTCGGCGGGCGCCCCCCCCGAACTGCGACAGCTGATCATGCAGGAGATCGACGCCGACGAGGATGAGGTGATCGAAGTGCGCGGCATGATCGGTGTCGCCGATCTGAAAGCGCTGGTGCTGAATTCGCGCCCTGAACTTTTGTGGCCGCCCTTCACCCCTCGCGTGCCGGAACGGGTACGCGACCATGAGGGAAATATTTTCGCCGCGATCAAGCAAAAGGATATGCTGCTGCATCATCCTTACGAGACCTTTGACACGGTGATCCGCTTTCTGGAACAGGCGGCGCGCGACCCGAATGTGGTGGCGATCAAACAGACGCTGTATCGCACCTCCTGGGACAGCCCCATCGTCTCGGCTCTGTGCGAGGCGGCCGAGGCCGGCAAATCTGTCACCGCGCTGGTCGAGCTGAAAGCACGTTTTGACGAGGCCGCGAATATCCGGCAGTCGAGGCGGCTGGAACGGTCAGGCGCCCATGTGGTTTACGGGTTCATGAACCTGAAAACCCACGCAAAAATCTCGACCGTGGTGCGGCGCGAGGGCGACAGCCTGGTCACCTATACCCATTACGGCACCGGCAATTACCATCCGATCACTGCCAAGATCTATACCGATCTCTCGCTTTTCACCTGTGATGCGGCACTCGGGCGCGATGCGACCAAGGTGTTCAATTACCTCTCGGGCTATGTTCAGCCTCAGGGGCTGGAAAACCTCTCGATCTCGCCGATCTCGCTGAAACCGCGCCTGATCGAGCTGATCGCCGCCGAGGCCGATCACGCCCGCGCTGGCCGCCCCGCCGGATCTGGGCCAAGATGAATTCGGTGATCGATGCCGATGTGATCGACGCGCTTTGTGCTGCCTCCCAGGCGGGCGTGAAGATCAGCCTTGTGATCCGCGGCATCTGCGGGCTCAGGCCCGGCGTCAAAGGCCTGTCGGAAAACATCCGGGTGAAATCCATCGTCGGGCGTTTCCTTGAACACTCGCGCATCGTCTGTTTTGGCAATGGCTCTGGCCTGCCGTCGCAGAAGGCACGGGTCTTCATCTCTTCCGCCGACTGGATGGGCCGCAACCTCACCCGCCGCGTTGAGACCCTTGTCGAAGCGATCAACCCGACGGTCAAAAGCCAGATCCTGTCGCAGATCATGGCGGCAAACCTTGCGGATGAGGCGCAAAGCTGGGTGCTCTCCGCCGATGGCCGCTACCGTCGCGATCTGGGGGCGGCAGATGGATCCCTCTTCAACTGCCACCGCTTTTTCATGGAGAACCCGTCGCTTTCGGGCCGGGGCACCGCCGGGGCCAAGGATGCGCCCCGGATCCTGTGCGGACGCGACGACGAAACCGGGCCTGCCGCGAAAACCAGCACCGGCTGAGGCCTGATCCGGGGCCCGCGGCAGACTGATGGTTGACCTGGCCCCGCTGAGGCGCAAAACAGAAGACCTGATGATCCGTGAGATGCGATGAGCCCTGACAGCCAGACCCGCCCCGCCGCCGCACAGCATGAGGAAGAATGGGCCCCCTTTGGCCGCCCGCTCTTTCTGGACGATGGCGCGCGGGCGCTGTCCAGGGTCGGCGTGGTGGATGTGGGTCGAACTCGGTCCGGATGGTGGTCTTTGATGGCGCAGCCCGCAGCCCGGCCTATTTCTACAATGAAAAAATCATGTGCGGGCTTGGCAAAGGTCTGGTGCAAACCGGCTATCTGAACCCCGAGGGCCGGGTCCGGGCATTGAAGGCGCTCAAACGCTTTGCGCTTCTGGCCAAAGGGATGGAGATCGGCCCCCTGACCGTGGTCGCCACCGCCGCCACCCGCGAGGCGAAAGACGGGCCCGAATTCCAGGCCGATGTGCTGCGCGAAACCGGACTGAAGCTGCATGTGGTAGATGGCCCCGAAGAGGCGCGGCTTTCGGCCCAGGGCGTGCTTTTGGGCTGGCCCGATGCCAAGGGCTTGTCTGCGATATCGGCGGCAATTCGATGGAACTGGCGCGGATCGGCGATGGCAAGGTCGGCAAGCGCGTCTCGACCCAGCTTGGCCCGTTCCGGCTTTTGCAGGTGGAAGGGGCGGCGAAAAAGCGCGAGGCCCATATCGACCGCGTGCTGAAAGACGTGCAGGCGCAGCTGAAATCCGAGGGTGAGCGGATCTACCTTGTCGGGGGCTCCTGGCGGGTGATCGCGCGCCTCGATATGGAGCGGCGGAACTACCCGCTGCTTGTGCTGCATGAGTACCGCATGACGCCGGAAAGCCTTCTGGACACGCTGGACTGGATCGCGGCCTCGGATCTGGCGGTGTTGCGCGCCCGCACCGGCACCTCGGTCGAACGGATGGAACTGGTGCCGATCGCCTGCGAGGTGCTGCGCGAACTGATCAAGGTGCTGAAGCCGCGCGAGATCGACATTTCCGCCTATGGCATCCGCGAGGGGCTTTTGTATGAGCAGATGCCCGAACGGCTGCGCGAACGGGATCCGCTGATCGAGGCGGCGCGGCTGACCGAACGCAACCAGGCCCGCATTCCGGGTCTGGGCAAGAAACTTTACGAGTTCCTGCTGCCGCTGTTCAAAAGTGAAAGCGCCGAGCGGATGCGGCTGATCAAGGCCGCCTGTCTCCTGCATGACACCACCTGGCGCGCGCATCCCGATTACCGCGCCGAGGCCTGTTTCGACAATGCGACCCGCGCCAATCTGGGCGGCCTCGACCATCCGGGCCGCGTCTTCCTCGGGCTCGCACTTTTGCATCGCTATAAGAACAGCCGCGCCGGCAACCGGATGGAGGCGTTGTTCCGGCTCCTGAATGACGAGGAACTGCGCCTCGCCGAGGTGCTGGGCAAGGCGTTGCGCTTTGGGGCGATGTTTGCGGCGGATGATCCGGCCCAGGCCGGGCGCCTGACCTGGTCGCCGAAAAAGCGGCTTCTCGGGCTGGACCTGACCCAGGACGGCGTGGATCTCTTTGGTGAAGTCGCCCAGGCGCGGTTTGCCTCGCTGACCACGGCGCTGAAGGCAAAATCAAAGATCACCCCGGCCGTCAGGGACTGAGCGATGCCAGAAACCGCGCCAGACGCGCCGCCCGCAGATCTGCGCATTCTGGAGGCGGCGCCCGAAGACAGCGCCGGTATCGCCGCGCTCTGGGCGCCGTGGATCCGCGATACCGCGATCACTTTCGCCCCGACCCCGCGCAGCGCCCCGAGGTCGCGACCCTGATCCGCGACCGCAGCGCTGCCGGATACGGCTTTTTTGTCGCCCGTGACAGCGGTGGCGATCTCATTGGCTTTGCAAGCTACAGCCAGTTTCGCGCCGGGGCCGGCTATGCCCGCAGCATGGAACACACGGTGATCCTCGCCCCAAAAGCCCGCGGGCGCGGGGCGGGCCGCGCCCTGATGGCTGCGGTGGAAACCCATGCGAAAGCGCGGGGCGCGCATCTGATGGTAGCGGCGGTCTCGGGAGAGAACCCCCAGGCGCGGCTATTCCACGAGGCGCTTGGCTACCGCCATTGCGGCACCATCCCCGGCGCAGGGTTCAAATTCGGCCGCTATCTCGACCTGATTCTGCTGGCAAAGGAATTGTAAACCTCTGGTCCGTAAGCTTTGTCGGTCCACGATATGAGAATGTCGTGATGGCGCATTATTCTGACCGGACATTCTCTTTTCCCCGCGATATCGTGATTGCATGTCAATCTGGACCCGCATTGCCGAAGCCCTTGCCGCCCTAGTCCGGGGCGAGCCACTTTCCGTGGTCTTTGAACGCCTGCGCGGCGAAACCAGCCCCGAGAAATCCATCGGATTCACCATCGCTGTGATCGCGCTTGGTGCCAAAATGGCCAAGGCGGATGGCGAGGTCTCACGCGAGGAGGTCACTGCCTTCCGCCGCATCTTCACGGTTCCCGATGGGGAAGAGGCTCATGCCGCCCGCGTCTTCAACCTCGCGCGTGAGGATATCGCGGGCTTTGACGCTTACGCCCGCAAAATCGCGCGCCTCTTCAACCCCGAAGCGCGCAGGCTTTGCGCCGATGACCACCATGTGCTGCTTGATGTGCTTGAGGCGCTGTTTCAGATCGCGCTGGCCGATGGCAATTACCATCCGGGCGAAGATGATTTCCTGCGCCATGTCGCGGGCATATTCGGGCTGGATGACGGCTGTTTCAACGCGGTCCGCGCGCGTCTGGTCGAAGGCGCGCCGCGTGATCCGCATGATGTGCTGGGGATCCCGCATGGTGCCAGTATCGACATGGCCCGCAGCGCCTGGAAACGGCTGGTCCGCGACACCCATCCCGATGTGATGACCGCGCGCGGCGTGCCGCCCGAAGCGGTGCATCTGGCCGAACGCCGGCTTATCGCCATCAATGCCGCCTGGGAGGAACTTTCCGGGCGCGAAGCGGCCTGAGCGATGCCAGACGCCGCCCCCTTCCTGCCAGGCGTCCGGGTCTGCGCATCGCCACCTGGAATGTCGAATGGTTCGACCGGCTCTTTGACGATTCCGGGCGCGGCTATGAGGATCTTCAGCCCTCGGCCCGCTACGGCATCAGCCGCGGCGCGCAGCTGGGCGCGCTCGGGCTCGTGTTCACCGCGCTGGACGCCGACGGGATCATGATCATCGAGGGGCCGGACACCACGTCGAAACGGTCGACCCTGCGCGCGCTGGAATGGTTCGCGCAGAAATACGGGCTCCGGGCGCGCCGCGTGGTGCATGGGTTTTCATCGGAAACCGAACAGGAAATCGCCTTTCTCTACGACCCAGACCGCATGAAGGCGCATCATGACCCGATCGGCGAGCCGACCGGCAAGCGTGGCCCCATGGGCGAGACCACGGAAGCGCCGCGCTTTGACGGCACGTTCCGCTATGATCTCGACACCGATCATACGCCCGACACCATCCGGTTTGCCAAACCGCCGCTGGAACTGGTGCTGACCCTGCCCAACGGGCGCAGTCTGCGGCTGATCGGCGTCCATGCGAAATCGAAAAACCCGCATGGTGCGACGAACGAGGCCTCGCGCATCCGCATCTCGATCGAGAATCGCCGCAAGCAGCTGGCGCAATGTATCTGGATCCGCGAACGCGTCACCGAACATCTGACGCGGGGCGAGGACATCATCGTATTGGGCGATTTCAACGATGGCCCGGGGCTCGATGAATTTGAAAAGCTCTTTGGCCGCAGCGGGGTCGAGATCGTGCTGGGCCAGGACCGCGATCCTTCGCAGCGGCTCTTTGACCCCAATGCCGATATGGCGCTGTGTTCTCGCTTTGGCTTTTGCCCGACCACGGCGCGGTTTTACCTCGCGCCGCAAAAGCGCTGGTTCGAGGCGCTGCTGGATTTCGTCATGGTCTCACCGGGGCTGATGGTGCCGGAGCCGGAATGGCGGATCTGGCACCCGTTCCAGGATCCCCGCATCATGGCCCTCCCGGAGCTGCGCGAGGCGCTGCTTCAGGCCTCGGATCATTTTCCTGTCACCGTTGATCTGGCATTCTGAGCAGGCGGCAGCCCGCCGCCGCAGCGAGTTGTGAATTGCGCGACCGGCAAGCTGCGCGCGATACTCATCCTGTCCCTGTTCGCGCCCCTCAGGAAAGGACCCGCTATGGCCAGTATTTTCAGGCGCATCTTCGTCCGGCACAGGGCGCGCAGTATCGGGCTGAGAGCCGTCGGGCTGCGCAACATCGGTCTCGCGCTTTTCCTGCTGGCCGTGGCGCCACTGCCCTTGCCGCATCTGCGCCCGGCTCATGCCGAGGCAGAAACCGGGACCGGCCCGCGCGAGGCGGAAACCGAAAAGGGCTTTTCGCTGATCGAAGAGGGGGCGAAGCTCCTTTTGCGCGGGCTGATGAGCGAGATGGAGCCCTCTATCACCGAGCTTGAAGGCGCCGTCCGCGAGATCGTGCCGGAGCTTGAGGCGCAGATTGGTGCGCTCGGCCCGCAGCTGCGCGAGCTGGCGCAGCTGATGAAGGACGTCAGGAATTACGAGATGCCGGTAATGCTCGACAACGGTGATATCCTGATCCGCCGCAAGGATCCTCTGCCCCCTCGCCAGCGCGACAGCACCCGGCCCGAAGCGACGTCGCCGGAGACACCTCAGGAGACGCCACGGCCTCGCACCTGGCCGCCATTGCCCGGCCCGAACGGCGAGACGGAGCTCTGAGCCAGCGGCTGTCGGCGGCACTCCATCCGGTCAGAATTCTGCCGTTGATCGAATCACCGAAAAAATTAATCATCAAAAAATTAACTATGCCGGTGCTTCATTCCGATGCCGATGTTGAGCAAGGTGCCAAACGGATGCCTCCCGCCTGTTGCGTATCAAATCAAGCCCTGCACCCTCGTTCGTCAGCCCTGAAAGGTCGCGCCAGGCTTGCCGTGATATTCGGAATATTCGGACTGGCAATCCCGCTTACGGTATTTTCAGGTGCCGCCCAGACCGCAGACATGGTCAAAGACAATATGGTGCACAAGGTGGCGGCGGATTCCATGACCACGACGACCTCGGTTTACTGCACCATCGCGGGGCGGACAGATGGAGACGCAGGCCGTATCGCCTGCACAGAGCTGCTGGCCCTGCTGCAGACCATGCATCCGCAATATGGCTTTACCCTTGCGGCCGGTGCCAGCCCGCCGCCAGCCCTCGAGATCCGGATCCTGCTTGCGACGGATAATAATCTCAGCCTGGTCCTCAGCCTGACCGGCGCGGATGGCACGAGACTGGAAACAGAAAATTTCGCCGTTTCCGCCATGGATCGCAAACTTACGCCACAATTGAGAAACAACGTCTACCGCCGTGCCATCGCAGATATTTTGCCGGCGGGTTGACGCAGTTCATTTTTTTCGGAGATGAGAATGTGCTTTTTGTGCTCAACCCAATCCGACACTCCGGCAGACCTGTTATCCATCTTTGACAGTCATACCGGCGGATCTGCCGGCGGCACTCTGCCGGCCTCCCCCGCCGGCAACAGCAGTTCGGCGCCCTATACACTTGACCAGATCTCCGGCTATCTGACCGACGGATACTGGGGCTTTAACGGCGGGTCCTGGCGCGCCTTTGACATCGGCGCCTCGCGCACCATCACCTATAATACGTCAATGCTCTCGCCGCTGGCGGCGGCAATTGTCGAATATTCGCTGGATGTCTGGGCCGCAGCGACCGGGATCAGTTTCATTAATGTCGGCGTGACGCCGTCGGCTTTCACCGAAACCAGCGACGTGGGCGGCAGCACGGGGACGGCCACCGCAGTCAGCACCAATACCATCATCCAGGGCACCATCGGATCAGTCGGCGATAACGATTATTATCGGGTTACGCTGGTCGCCGGCCAGACCTACATGATCTCGCTGTCGCGGTCCGGCGGGTCCACGCTTGATCCCTATCTGGAACTTCGCAACAGCACTGGTGCTCTGGTCAGCAGTTCCGACGATCCCTCTTCCGCCGCGGCAGGTGAGTATATCACCTTCACCGCGTCCACCACGGGCACCTATTATCTTGTGGCCCGGGATTACAGCACGCGCACGGGGTCTTATGAGCTGACGATTCAGGTGGCGGCCGACCTGACCTTTAACGATGCCGATGCCAGCGGGGCCTATGCCTGGTCCGATATGACGGGCAATACGATCATCAATTCCTTTATCAACGTCCATGACAGCTGGGATACTCTGAACCTCAACGGATATATGCTGCAGACCTATATCCACGAGATCGGCCATGCTCTCGGCCTCGGACATGCCGGGCCCTATAACGGGGACGCAACCTGGGGCACTCACAACCTTTACGACAATGACAGCTGGTCGGCCACGATCATGTCTTATTTCGATCAGGCGGATAACCCGAATGATCCGGCGGCTTACGCCTTTCTCGCGACGATCATGCCGGCCGATATCATCGCAATCCAGAACCTATATGGCGCGGGATCTCTGGGCTATCAATCGGGCAACACGATCTGGGGGCCGGGCGGCAATGTCGGCGGTTACTTCCAGCAATTGCTGAACATGTGGGGCGGTCTGACAGCGGCAGACCCCCTGATCTATGCGGGGAACGACTTTGCCTTCACCGTTTATGACACTGGCGGAAATGACACGCTTAATTTCGCGGTGTTCGGCCAGAACCAGTTTATCTCTCTCGTCGAGCTGCAATATTCAAGTGTTGGCGGCGGCAGCGGCAATGTGGTGATCGCACGCGGCACTGTGATCGAAAACGCTGTTGGCGGCAGCGGAAATGATGCCATCATCGGCAACGCAGCGGCCAACCGGCTTGACGGCGGATCGGGCAACGATCTCCTGAATGCGGGGGCCGGAAATGATACGGTCATCGGCGGCGCGGGCACCGATACAGCAGTGATGGGCGTGGCCTCGGGCTCGATCACTGTCACCGGCAACGCGTCCCAGGTGGTGATCACCTCCTCTATGGGGGTCGACACTTTTATCGGGGTCGAGAATTTTCAGTTCACGAACACAACGCTGACCCTGGCACAGGTTCTGGCCCTTATCGGAAGCGGCGGGCCCAACACGCCAACGCCGGGGAATGACACACTCACCGGCACAGCCAGCAATGACACGATTAATGGTCTTGCCGGGAATGACATCATTTACGGGCTTGGTGGGACAGATGTGCTCTACGGCGATCTCGGCAATGACAGTCTCTACGGTGGTGACGGCGACGACTGGCTTTACGGCGGCGCAGGCGCTGACCACCTTTACGGCGGCGCAGGCCGTGACCGCGCCCATTACGGCGAAGCCACTGCGGCGGTGCGGGCCGATCTGCAGATCCCGACAAGCAACAGCGGCGCTGCGGCCGGCGATTGGTATTTCAGCATCGAGGATCTGGTCGGATCTGCCTTCAACGACACGCTGCTGGGTGATGCATCGGGCAATGTGATCCAGGGCGCGGGCGGCGTCGACGTGATCTATGGCCGCGACGGCAATGACACGCTTTACGGCGGCGATGGCGATGACTGGCTTTATGGTGGAGCAGGGGGTGACTGGCTCTATGGCGGTGCCGGGCGCGACCGCGTGCTGTATGCCGATGCGACAGCCGGATTGCGGGTGGATCTGCAAGCGCCCGGGACCAATACCGGCATCGCCGCCGGCGACCGTTTTTTCGAAATCGAGGATCTCATCGGATCTGCCTTCAACGACACGCTGCTGGGCGATGCATCGGGCAATATGATCCAGGGCGCGGGCGGCGTCGACGTGATCTATGGCCGCGATGGCAATGACACGCTTTACGGCGGCGATGGCGATGACTGGCTTTATGGTGGGATCGGAGCTGACTGGCTCTATGGCGGTGCCGGGCGCGACCGCGTGCTTTATGGCGATGCGACAGCCGGATTGCGGGTCGATCTGCAAGCGCCCGGGAACAATACCGGCATCGCCGCCGGCGACCGTTTTTTCGAAATCGAGGATCTGATCGGATCGGCCTTCAACGACACGCTGCTGGGCGATGCATCCGGCAATATGATCCAGGGCGCGGGCGGCAATGACGTGATCTATGGCCGCGACGGCAATGACACGCTTTACGGCGGCGATGGCGATGACTGGTTTTACGGCGGCGAGGGGGCGGATTGGCTCTATGGCGGCGCGGGTCGCGACCGCGTGCTGTATGGCGATGCGACAGCCGGGGTGCGGGTGGATCTGCAAGCGCCCGGGACCAATACCGGCATCGCCGCCGGCGACCGTTTCTTCGAAATCGAGGATCTGATCGGATCTGCCTTCAATGACACGCTGCTGGGCGATGCATCGGGCAATGTGATCCAGGGCGCGGGCGGCAATGACGTGCTCTATGGCCGCGATGGCAATGACACGCTTTACGGCGGCGATGGCAATGACTGGCTTTATGGCGGTGACGGGGTCGACTGGCTCTATGGCGGCGCCGGGCGTGATGTCTTTCTGTTTCTCTCTGCACCAGGCGCCGCAAATGCCGACCGAATCGCCGATTTCAACCCGGCCGAGGATATGATCCGGCTCGATGACGCGGTCTATTCCAGCCTGAGTGTCGGTACACTGGACGCGTCGCGCTTTGCGGTTGGAACGGCAGCCACGACTGCGGCCCATCGCATCGTCTACAGTCAGAGCTCCGGCGCGATCTTTTACGATGCGGATGGATCTGGCGCGGGTGAAATGGTGCTGATCGCAACCGTGACGGCAAACACTGCCCTTACTGCCGGTAACTTCCTGATCATCTGATCCACAGACAGAGCGCGCCCCGATGGTCACATTTCCAGCCCGACCATCGGGGCCCGGCAAACCCGAACACCTTCCGACAGCACCGCCTGACAAAACCGGGCACTTACCACATTCAACACCGCGCATTGCCCCGGGCGGCAGGTGCAGCGTCGGAGCATTGCGCGACATCGTTGTTGCGAAAATGTCGGGACCACCAGCAAAGCTTTGCTCAGGTCAAGATCCCCAGGGTGGCGGAGACAGCGCAGAGAGTATAATGGCCGGAAAGGCAGCTTTTTGGCTCCACACTGCTCCTGCGCAGCCGCTCCGGATCTTACGGAATTGGGCCGGGTGTGCTGGTAGCAGGGCCACCGACAGGTAGAGTTTAATGATCCAGAACCTAGTAGATAGTATCGCGAACCATCGGGCGAAAATCGGCATCCTCGGCCTCGGCTATGTCGGGATCCCGCTCGCGCAGCGCATCAATGAAGTCGGCTTTCCGGTATTGGGTCTTGATGTTTCAGCCGAGCGGATTGAGCAGCTGAACAGCGGCCAGAGCCCGATAAAGCATATCCCGCATCAGGCGATTGCCGCCATGCGCAACAGCGGCTTCGAAGCGACAGGTGACTTTTCCCGCGCCGCGGAATGCGATGCGCTGATCATCTGTGTCCCGACCCCGCTCAACAAATTCCGCGAGCCGGATCTGAGCTTTGTGACAGCCACGATGGACAGCATCGCGCCGTATCTGCGGGCGGGCCAGCTTCTCTCACTCGAAAGCACCACCTGGCCCGGCACCACCGACGAAGTTCTGCTGCCCTATGTCACCGATGCCGGCCTGACCCCGGGTCGTGATTTCTTCCTGGTCTATTCGCCCGAGCGCGAAGATCCCGGCAATCCCAACTTCCACACCCGGACCATTCCGAAAGTGGTCGGCGGCCATACACAGGCCTGTCTTGATGTCGGCAGTGTCCTTTACAGCGCCTTCATTGACCGCGTCGTGCCGGTCAGCTCGACCCGCGCCGCTGAGATGGTCAAGCTGCTGGAGAATATCCACCGCTCGGTCAATATCGGCCTTGCCAATGAGATGAAGATCGTCGCCGAACGAATGGGGCTCGATATTTTCGAGGTCGTCGACGCGGCGGCGACCAAACCCTTCGGCTTCACCCCCTTCTATCCCGGCCCCGGCATCGGCGGTCACTGCATCCCGATCGACCCTTTCTACCTGACCTGGAAGGCGCGGGAATACGGGCTGCATACCCGTTTCATCGAGCTGGCCGGCGAAATCAATGCTGCGATGCCCGACTATGTCATCTCGCGGCTGGTTTCGGCGCTGAACGCGCGGCAGAAATCGCTGGCAGGGGCAAAGGTGCTGGCGCTCGGGATCGCCTATAAGCGCGACGTGGACGACATGCGTGAGAGCCCTTCGGTTTTCGTGATGGAACGGCTGCGCGAATGGGGGGCTCTGGTCGATTACTCCGACAGCAATGTGCCTGTCTTCCCCAGGATGCGGGAGCATCAGTTCGACCTGAAATCTGTGTCGCTGAGCCCGGAGGTGATCGCATCATATGACGCGGTTGTCCTGCTGACCGATCACAGCGATTTTGATTATGAGATGATCCGCGACAATGCGCGCCTTCTGATTGATACCAGGGGCAAATATCGTGGTCAGGTCGCCGAGAATATCAGCCGGGCGTAAGGGGACATCGATGTCGGATGTGAAAATAGCGCAGATCGGCTGCGGCTACTGGGGCAAGAACCTTGCCCGGAATTTCGCCGAAATCGGCGCGCTCGGCGCAATCGTCGATGACCACCCGGCCACGGCAACGGCGATCTCGGCCCAGCACGGCGTGCCCGCGAGAACGCTTGACGAGGTTCTGGCTGATCCGGAAATCCACGGCCTTTCCTTTGCCACCCCGGCTGAAACCCATGCCGGCCTTGCCGCAAGGGCGCTGGCGGCCGGTAAGCATGTCTATGTTGAAAAGCCGATGGCCCTGACGGCTGCGGAATGCCGGCAGATGATCGCAGCGGCAGAGCAGGCTGACCGCGTGCTTATGGTGGGTCACCTTCTGCAATACCACCCGATCTTCGTGGCGCTGCGCGAACGCGTCCATTCAGGTGATCTGGGTGAGCTGCGCTATATCTATTCGAACCGGCTTTCCCTGGGGAAGTTCCGCGTCGAAGAGGATGTGCTCTGGTCCTTTGCGCCGCATGACATCTCGATGATCCTCGCGCTGGCGAACCGGCCGGTCGCGCAGGTATCGGCCCAGGCGGCGGCCTTCGTCAGCCCCGGAATTGCTGATATGGCCACCTGTCAGATCGGTTTCGGCGATGGGCTGCGGGCGCATGTCTTCACATCCTGGAGCCATCCGTTCAAGGAACAGCGCCTGGTGGTCGTTGGCAGCACCGGCATGGCGGTGTTTGAGGACAGCCAGCCCGACTGGGACCGCAAACTTGCCCTCTACCGCCACCGGATCGACACCAGCGGCCCGGTGCCGATCCCTGAATCGGTGCCGGCAGAATATGTCGCGGTGCCGAAGGGCGAGCCGCTGAAGGATGAATGCCGCGAATTTGTCGCAGCTATCGCGCAGGGCCGTGCCGCTCGCACCGACGGGGCGGAAGGCCTTGCAGTGATCGACGTGCTGGAGCGCGCCTCGCAAGCGATCAAAGCCGGTCACTGAGATGTTTACCGGCAATCGCATCAGGCTTTCGCGCATCGCTGCGGATCTGGGGCTTACTCTCTGGCGTGACGGCGAAATCGCCTGTGTCGGCAAAGTGCCGACGCGGCTCGACGCCCGGCTGGTGCCCGCCGGCAAAGCCGTCCATCTGGCAGATGCGGCCCGCGCAAGCGGCATCGCAGCCTATGTCGTGCCGGAAGATCTCGCCGCTTCCGTGCCGGAGGCCGCCGGGGTTATCCTCTCGGATCAGCCCGTTGCCACCGCGATGGCTGTGCATGAATATCTCTGCGATCTGCCTGGCTTTCTCTGGACCGATTTTTCCAGCGAAATCGACCCGACCGCCATCATCATGCCCGGAGCCTTCGTCGCGCCGAAGAATGTGCGGATCGGCGCAGGAACAGTCATCGGCCCGAATGCCGTCATTCTGGAGCGCAGCCTGATCGGCGCAAACTGCCAGATCGGCGCGACCGTGGTGATCGGGATGGAGGCCTTTGAGCAAAAGGCGGGCGTCAGCCCGAAAGCGCTTTTGCGCCAGGCGGGCGGCGTCAGGATCGGCGACAATGTAAGCCTCCTGCCCGGCTGCACCATCGCGCGGTCGACTTTTGGCGGCTTTAACCACATCGGGACCGAAACCAAGATCGACGCCCAGACCTATATCGCGCATGACTGTGTCATCGGCGAGCGGGTGACGATCTGCGCCTGTTGCGATATTTCGGGCCGGGTCGAAATCGGCGATGAAGCCTATCTTGGGCCGAACTGCACCATATCCAACGGCCTGCGCATCGGCCGCAAAGCAACAATCAGCCTTGGCGCTGTGGTCACCCGCGATGTCGAAGACGGCACCAGGGTCACCGGAAATTTCGCCATGCCGCATGACAACTGGCTGAAACTCATTCGCGATTACAGATAGACAGGGGCTCACCATGCAGTTCATCGACCTCGCCGCGCAGCAGGCACGGATCAAGGACAGGATCGACAGCCGGATCCAGGCTGTGCTGGCACATGGCGGCTATATTATGGGCCCGGAAGTGAAAGAACTGGAGTCGCAGCTCGCCGCCTTTTCGGGGGTCAGACACGCACTTGGCTGCGCCAATGGCACCGATGCGCTGCAACTGGCCCTGATGGCGCTCGGGGCTTCGGCCGGGGACGCGGTCTTCTGCCCGACATTCACCTTCGCCGCCACCGCCGAGATCGTGCCGCTTTTCGGGGCGAAGCCAGTCTTTGTCGATGTGCTGGAGACGAGCTTCAATATTGACCCGGCCAGCCTTGAGCGCGCCATAGCCGAAGCAAAACGTCAGGGTCTGCGCCCCGCCGGCATTATCCCGGTCGACCTTTTCGGCCTGCCCGCCGATTACGACGGGATCGAGGCGATTGCCGAACGCGAGGGCCTCTGGATCGTGGCCGACAGCGCCCAGGGGTATGGCGGTCTTTATAAGGGGCGCCGTACCGGCTCCATCGGGACCATCGCGACCACCTCTTTCTTCCCGGCGAAACCGCTGGGCTGCTATGGCGATGGTGGCGCGGTGTTCACCAATGACGATGACCTCGCGAAGCTGCTCGACTCGCTCCGGGTTCATGGCAAAGGCAGCGACAAATATGACAATGTGCGCATCGGCCTGAACTCGCGACTCGACACATTGCAGGCCGCCATTCTGCTGGAAAAGCTGGCGATCTATAAGGATGAAATCGAAAGCCGGCAGCGGGTGGCGCAGCGCTATAGCAATGCGCTGGCCAATCACTTTGCGGTTCCGGTGGTGCCAGAGGGCATGGTCTCGGTCTGGGCCCAATATACGCTGCTGGCAAAAGACACAGCCGAACGCGATGCGGCGCTTGCTGCACTCAAAGCGGCCGGCATTCCCGGCATGGTTTACTATCCCCGCCCTCTGCACACCCAGACGGCCTATCAGGATTTTCCGAAAGACCCAAAAGGCCTGCCGGTCGCCGAAAGCCTTGCCGGCCGCGTTTTCAGCCTTCCCATGCATCCCTATCTGACCGAAGCTGATCAGGATCGCGTCATTAACGCGCTTCGCGAGGCGTCATAATCTGGCGCCGGCGGTCCGGCAGGGAATGGGAAAGGGGATACGGATGGCAGATGATGTCTTCACCATCTCGGACGGTGATACGACTTATAAGCATTACTTGCCGGATCATGAACTGGACTACGTACAGAAGTTTGTACGCCAGAACGCAACCCCATATGAGCTGGAAATGCTCCGGGATATGGCAACAAGGCTGCATCCCGGAGATATTGTCTTCGACATCGGCGCGAATGTCGGCAATCACACGCTGTATCTGGCGAGCCGGGTTGGCTGCCATGTTGTGGCATTCGAACCGAATACCCATCTGGCAGAGGCCATCAGCCAAAGCGCCAGGCTGAACAACCTCTCCGAGCTGATTACTGTTAAAAATGTCGGTGTCGGCGACCGGCGCGGCAATGCACATTTCGTAAAGGAAATTCCCGAAAATCTCGGCGGTCAGAGCATTGAGATGGGGGCCGGCACGATCTCGGTGATCCCGCTCGACTCACTGAAAAAGCCCGCGCCAGTGCGTATGCTGAAGATTGATGTCGAAGGGTTCGAGATCCCGGTTTTGCGCGGCGCGAGGAAGCTGATTGCCCGTGACCGGCCGGTTATCTATGCCGAATGTCAGAATGAGGCGCAGTTCCGTGAAGTATCGGCGCTGCTTCTCGACATGGAATACCTCGTGCATTCGCAATTCAACGCCACGCCGACTCATCTCTTCATTCCGGCGGAGCAGACCAGCCTGTCCGCCTATTCGCGTGAGGTTGTAACTGAAAAGACTGGCGAGATTTACAGGCTGAACGAGCGCTACACGGAAACGCGGGGCTCACTCGACGCGGCCAGCAAAAAGTATTACAATCTCGGCCTGCGTATGAATGAGGCCACCGAAGCCGCGAAGCAAAAAGATGCGAAGATCGCGAAGGTGGAGCAGGAGATCGTTTCGCTTGGCAAAATTGCAAGCGAGCGCGACCTGAAAATTGCCAGCCTTGCGCAGGACTCCGGCAAGCTGGCGGACCAGCTGAAAGTGGCGGCGAAAGAGGCAGGCGAGACGCGGCAACTGCTGCAGATCGCCGAGGCGGCGAAGCTTGCGACCGAGCAGAAACTCGACGCAGAGCGTACCATTGCGTTGACGGAACGCAGCGCTGCCCTTGCCGAGCGCAATGCGGCAGCGGCGGAGCGCAATGCGGCCCTGGCAGAGGGCATCGTCGCGCTGGAGCGGCAGAACGCCCTTCACAGAAAGCTGGAGACCGCCGAGGCGGCTTATGCAGCTGCCCAGTCCCGCCTCTCTGCGCTCGGATCCGAGCGCGATGCGGCGCGGGCGCAAGCGGATGCTTTCCGGCAGGAGCGTGATGACGCGCAGGCCGAAATCGACATCCTGGCAAAGAAAAGCGAGGCCCAGCGTGACGCGCTGCGCAAGATCGAAGACCGTCTGACAGCGGTGCAGGCGCAAGCCGCTGAAGACCTCAGCGCGGCCCGCGCCTATGCCGTGAAGCGCGAAAATGTTGCACTCGGCCTGAAGCGCCGCATGGAGCTGGAGCTTCAGGCCGCACATGCCATAACCCGCAAAGAGCTTAACGGTGCCCGCAAAGACCTGGAAACCCGGCAGACGGCGCTTGTCGGTTCCCAGAAAGCCCTGGCTTCAACCCGCAAGGCACTCTCGGAACGCGCATCGCTGCGGCGCCACTTCAGGCTTGTTCTGCGCAAGCGTCTTGGTCTCGGCAGCGAAAAACCCGCACCGGCCACGGGCGGCAGCGCTTTCGCAGAAGGGGTGCTCAGATTTCACGACACACGTGTCATGCGCGCGCTCTCGGACACTCTTGCCCCCGCGGGCTGCGCCGCAAATTCGGCAACTGGTTGCGCCACAGGGCAAAGCCGCGCCCGCCGACGCTGCGCAACCCGATCGCACAGCAGCCCTCTGCGGCCGGTCTGCCGGGCAGCGTGGTCCCGGCCACCGCGTCTGTTTTCGCCATGACAGCCTCCGAGGCACTAGCGCCGGATCTTGCGCTGTCCTCCGCGAAGCAGCAGTCGGCCGCACTTGGCGAAGCGCTGGCGAAAGCGGATTTCATCGTGCTGGTTAACGCCTATCCCGCAGGCGATGGCGCTTATGGCGGAGAATTTATCCGGACCCGTGTCGATGCCTATGCCGAAGCGGGGCTGCTGGGATGTGTGATAGAGTTGAACGCGCGCAACCGCGACCTGCAGCAGGATCCGACCGGAACGGTTCCGGTTTTCCGGATCCCCGCTCATGAGGCAGAAGCGCTCGCCCGCAGGCTGGGCACGGTCAGGGGCACTGTCCTGGTTCATTCACCATCGCCCCAGACGCAGCAGCTGCTGCCGCAGCATATTGATGGCAAGCGGCTGGTCTACTGGTTCCACGGTTTTGAGCTGCGCGATATCCGCCGGCTGTCTTACAACTTCACCACCGAGGAACGTGAGACGCGGCGCGCAAGCCTTGATCTGACCAACCGGCAACGCTGGGAGGCGGCGCGCGCGACCTTCGCCAATCCCGATATACGGGTGATCTTCGTATCAGATTACCTGCGTGGCATCGCCGGTCGCGATGTCGGCAGTCTGCCCACGCGCTCCTCCGTGATCCACAATTTCATCGATGGGGATTATTACAGTTTCGTACCGGCCGCCCAGCGCGGCAGCGGCAGGATCCTGCTCCTGCGCCCGTTCAAGCAGCGCAATTATGCCGGCGACATTGCGACCCGGGCCGTAAAGCTTCTGGCTGATCGCCCTGGATTCGAGCGCCTCAGCTTCACCATTCGTGGCTTTGGTCCACTTTACGCCGAGAATACCGAATTCCTTCGCGGCATGAGCAATGTCACCTTGCAGGAGCAATACAGCAGCCGCGAAGAAATGAAGGCGCTTTACGCGAGCCACGATATTGCGCTTTGCCCGACGCGGCATGACACCCAGGGCGTGAGCCTCGGAGAGGCGATGGCCAGGGGCATGGCCTGTATCTCAAACGATGTCACAGGTATTCCGGAATTTGCCGGTCAGGGAGCCGCTGTTCTGGTGCGCCCGGACGATGTGCGCAGCTATGCGGATGCGATCTGGGATCTGGCGCATGACAGGCAGCGGATCGGCAGAATTGGCGCTGCCGGCGCGGAGCGTGTTCGCAGGCAATGCGGCCTGGATGCCACTATCCGCCGTGAAATCGCATTGCTCAGGGAATAATGCAAAGATGAGCATGACCTAGTCATCCCCTGATACGGCCCGGGCGACCACGTCAGACGCCGGTGTCGGGCAGCTCTTTTTTCTGGTGGAACATACAGATACCAGAGACCTGCCATTCGACAGTGCAGCGCAGATCCTGCGCCGCAGGCCCAGGCTGAGCTCTGCGACAGGCAGTATCCGGCTGCCGTCCGAACGCTTCGAGATGGATAGCTTCATCCGTGACGGAAGGCTGGCCGAGTGGCAGCCGGTGCTTTGCTGGCTTGCCGGGAAATGTGGGCCGACAGGGATCCTCGTCTGCGCCTCCGACGACCCTCTGCGCGAGTTGGGATTGTTTGGCACGGCGCTTAGGTGTGCTGGCCTATGCGGTCAGCTTTGAACAGGCACACCAGCGGATCACGCAGCGCGACTTTCCGGTCTATGGCAGTGCCCCTGTACTCATTCTTCCCGACGAGGCGGCCGATAAGGCTTTTTCCCGGGCCTCTGTGCCCTGGTATAATGGCATTCTGGCCGCTGCCGACGCCGGAAGCCTGCACACCTGGGGCCAGATCTTTCTGGTAACCGAGAAGAATGTGGTGAAGAGTACCACGACCCTTGCGAATTGCTGGCGCATCGGGCCGAAGACCTGGTTCAGCCAGGCCGAAGATCAGTTTGGCGTGGTGATCATCTCCGGCAATCCGTTTAGTGTTTTCGATTTCGCGGCCTTTGCAAAGCGCAAATGGTCGGCACGGGTGCTCCCCGATCATCGCGCCCCCTTCGCCAACACTCCGCGCATGGGGTATAAGCCCGAGGCCCGGCTATGGGCGCGCTATAGCGAAAAGGCCTACAATCTTCAGGCTGATCTGGTGACGGTCATGAATGATGACTGCGCGCTGATGGTCGGGGGCCGCGAGGATGTTCCGGTCGCGGCAGTGATGAATGGCTTTGATGACTGCAGCCTGCCCCTGCGCCGTCCGCGCCTCAGTGAAACCGATGGCCTGTTGAATTTCGTGAATGCGGGCAGGCTCTGTCCCGGCCGAAGCCCGGTTCCTCTGATCAGCGAACTGCACAGGCTGGGGCATAAATTCTGCCATGTCGGCAACCCTTCCGCACCTGAGGCCGCGTCCTTGCCCGACGGAACCATTGAAATACTGCGGCACCCGCCCCTGCCGCGAAACGCTTGAAATCACTTCCGGCGCGGATTGCGCGGTCGTTTTCGTCCATGACAACGGATTCGACACGCCGACGAAACTGTTCGATTACATGGCTTATGGGCTGGCTGTGCGATCCTGACCGATGGCGAACACGGTGCCGGCGCGACCGGTCAGATGGTCAAAGGTGTCGGGCGGGTGTTCTGGGCAAACAACCCCCCCGACGCGATTAAAGTGTTTCTCAGGGATTATCGACCCTTACCCGAGCGGCATGCACGCGAAGTCTCGGACGCGTTCAGTCGCCCGGCGAGCACGCGAAAACTGCCCGAGGATATGGCGGCTTTACTGGCAGAGGCCCGGCCCGCCAGCCGGTAGCGGCGGGCCCCGCGCACATCATCAGGCCCTGCGGCGGATCCAGTGGCGCAGCTTTGGCAGCAGGTGTGTCTTGAATGCGTAAAGCCAGGATGTGGAATTGGCCAGCATCATTGCCCTGTCGATCCGGCTCAGCCCGCCGACGAAAAGAACCGACAGCCACCTTCCGCGGCTGCGGAGCTCTTCTGCGCGGATGATGGCCTCAAGCCGGTGTCGCCCGGACGCGGTGATCTCGCGGTCAAAGCGTTCCAGAGCGAGCGCATAGGCGGCATTCCTCTCGCGCAGATTGCGGTCGGCTTCGGCAAAGCTGCGCAGCGGACCCACGGAATTTCCGGCATGAATGCGGTAATGCAGCCCGAGGCAATCCAGCGGAACCACCTGCAAATCCAGCGCTATCGCCAATGCCCGCAGCCAGCTGTCCTCGTTCGGCAGCTGTTCGGGGATAGGGAAGTAGCGTCCGGCGAAGGCGCGGTTGAAACTGATCGCGCCGCCCGCGATGTGATCCTCCATTCCCGGGCGCGGAAAGAGGATACCCGCCAGCCCGGGATGTGTGTCGGAAAAGCTGCGGTAGCGACATTGAGCCACAGAGGGAGATCCCTCTGTCATGCTGGCTGTCACGGCCGCCAGACGCGCCGGCAGGGCGCTGCCGACAAGCAGGTCATCGCCGGCAAAGAAAATAAAGGCGTCCCCCCTTGCGGCGAGAAATGCCTGATTGAGCGCCGCCGCCTTCCCCCGGCGGCCATTGCGGATCACCTGCATCGGAATGGCCGACCCGGCTGCGAAATCAGCCGCTATCGCCGCGCTCTCATCCTCGGAGCCGTCATCGACCAGCACAATCTCACATTTCAGGCCCGATGGGGGCTCTATGGATGCGAGACAGGATTTCAGAAAGGCGGCCTCATTGCGCACCGGCATGAGTATCGTAAGCAATGGCTCATCTTCGAAAGAGGCGTGCTGGGCTGCCTTCGTCATCGGTGCTATGTCCAACTGCACCCGGATCAGACCACCGGACGCGCCTGCATGTTACGATTGTGATGCGCGATCGCGTCATCCACATCATCGTAATAGGTCAGGATACCGCGCTCCAACACCGCACCGGCGCTGCACATGTTGCGCAACATCGTATCATTGTGGGAGACTACGATGGCCCCGGCATTGCTCAGCCGATCTTCCATGACTTCGTTGCATTTCGCCCGGAAGGAGGCGTCACCGACGGATGTGACCTCGTCGATCAGGTAGTAGCTGAAGGGGATGCTCATCGAGACACCAAAAGCGAAACGGGCACGCATCCCCGAACTGTATGTCCGGAATGGCATGTCAAAACTGTCGCCAAGCTCGGCGAAATCCGCGACGCTGCGCGCCAGACTGTCGCTGTCGACCCCATAGATCCGGGCGATGAAGCGGGTATTCTGTGTACCGGTCAGATCCGGGTGAAAACTGCCGGCAAAGCCGATCTGCCAGGAAATCCGGCCGCTGCTCATAACCTTGCCGCTGTCGGGCCGCATGGTGCCGCCGATAACTTTGAGCAATGTGGATTTTCCGGCGCCATTGCGGCCCAGGAGCGCAACCGAAGTGCGCGAGGGGAAGACTGCGTTGATGTTGCGGGCCACGTAATTCAGCCTGTGTCCGCGACGGAACGCCTTTGTCACCCCTTTGAGAACGATCATCCCCGATCCCGCAGGGAATAGCCGATCATCACCAGCAACGCCCATCCCAGAAGACAGATCGCGGCAAAAATTCCGGTGGTCATCGCCCGACGCGGATACAGAGGACTGTCGGCAAAAGTCGGCTCGATATGGACGGCAACATAGCGGCTGCGGCGTTCGGCTTCTGCGCGCGCGATATCATAGGCCGCAGTGGCGGAGAGAAACGCCTTCTCGGCGAATTCCCGCTCAACCGTCAGCGCCTCGAAGGTTCCCACGATCTGCACAAGGCTTGACGTGTCGCCATCGCTTACCGAGTTGCGCTCTTCGTCGATCCGCTTGCGAATGGCCGCGATACGGGAATCTGACTGGCCGATCCGCGGATCGCTCTCTGGGGGATTGTTGGAAAGCAGCATGTCCTTGGCCAGCAGCGCCTCTACCAGCTGCTGCTGCAAGATGCCCATGACGCCGCCATTGCTCGCGAGATCCAGCGTCGGGTCGATGATATTGGTTGTTGCGCGGAAAGTGCTCAGATTGCCGCGTGCCTTCTTCAGCCGCTCCCGTGACTCTTCGAGGTCAACCTCGGCATAACGCAAGGCATCTTCACGGGCAATCAGGCTCAGCCGGTCGGTCAGCGCCTGGGTTTCGCGCAGAATGGCGCCGTTGATGGCCTGGGCCTCCTGGGGCGTGAATGCGAGGCTTTCGATTCGCAGGACACCGCTGCCCTTTTCCAGTCGCACTTGCACCATGCGCTTCCAGTAATCCCGCATCTCCTCGATGCTGGCACCGTCACGAAGGGTGAAATATGTATCTCCCCGATCACGGCCAAAAATCGCCCGAAGATCCAGCTCTTTGTTGATGTCTTCGACGATTTTCTGACTGCTTAGATATTCGTGAACGATCTCAGCATCAGACGAAGAGCCGGTCGCGATCTGCCCGAGACCACTGAGCGCCTCAAGCGGATTCACGTGCTGCTCCGAACGCAGCGAGAAAGACATATGGGAGGAATACTGATCCGCCGCGATCAGATACAGATACCCTGCAACGAGTGTCACCGGCAGCAGAACAATCGCGAAAAAGGCGACAAGCACTGCCAGATGCCGCCGCCGCAGTCGGGCGGGCTGTGCCGTGGCCATGACTTTTGGCTTTTTCACCACCGTTGGCGACGCGCCTGGCGTGGGCGATTGACCCGGCGCAGGCACCACGGCCGGGATCGGCCTTACAGCGCGAATAACCGGGTCATTGACCGGAGCATGAACCGGCGCCGGGAGAGCGGGATTTTCCGTAAGTACCCGAAGCGGGGCACGGATAACAGGTTCCGCAGCCACAGCTGTCCCTTCCTCAATACCATCCGCGGGGCGTTGACTGCACCCACTTGCCTGATCTACCCTTGTAAACGTTCCAGGGGCCTGTTAGCAAGTCTGGACATCAGGATCGAGAAAATCGAGATGACCGACCAGCCAAATTCGGGCATGGTTCCGCTTACCAAAACTCCAGAACTTCACGAAAGTGGCGACTTTCGCCTCAGATTTCAAAGTCTGCGTGTTATTCTGGCGTTGCTCATCCGGGAAATGATCACGACTTTCGGGAGATCCCGGCTGGGTTACCTCTGGGCCGTGCTGGAGCCGGTTGGCGGTATCGTCGTGCTGACGCTTGGCTTTTCAATCCTGTTCAAACAGCCGCCGGTAGGAACCAGTTTCTCTTTGTTTTACGCGACAGGGTTCATTCCCTTTGCGTGTTACACAAACAGTTATGCCCAGATATCCACGGCGCTGAAAGCAAACCGGATGCTGCTTTTCTATCCGGCGGTCACTTTCATGGATGTGGTTTTCGCCCGTCTCATCCTGCTGCTCATGACCCAGTTTACCGTGGCTTTCCTCGTCTTTACCGGCATCGTGCTGCTTGAGGATACCGGAAGCCAGATTAATTTCGGCAGGGCCGTTGGCTCCCTCCTGATGGCGGTAGGGTCGGCACGGGAATCGGCCTGATCAACGCAGTTCTGTTCGAGGTGGCACCCTCCTGGCAAAACCTGTGGAGTATCCTTAACCGTCCGATTTTCTTCCTGTCCTGCGTTTTTTACTCTTTCGATGCGATGCCCGAACAGGTGCAGGTATTTCTCTGGTGGAATCCGCTGGTTCATGTGGTGGGTGAGATGAGGATGGCGTTCTACCCCGAATACCAGGGTGACTATCTCTCTCCACTCTATGTCGTCTGCCTTATGATGCTGCTCATTGCGATTGGCCTTCTGAACATGCGCGCAATGAGAAAGTTCATCATGAATAACTAGATGCTACGAATGCGCGGTAAACACGTCCGGATTTCACCGATGCCCTGCGCCTGCGATCGCGCCCCGAAGCGGTTGGGTTGAATCAGGCCATGCGTGTCTCGATGATCGTCCCCAACCCCTGCGCGCCGGATTTTCGCGTGATGAAAGAGGCCGAAAGTCTCGCGGCGGCGGGGCATGAGGTAAGTGTTTTCTGTGTTGCCGTGCCCGGACTGCCTCGGGACGAAGTGAGGGCCGGAGTGCGCTACCAGCGCCTCGAATGGAAAGGTGCATCACCGAGGCAGGCTCTTGAACAGCTTTTCCGGTGGCGCAAACAGGCCCCGACCACGACAGAGCCCAGGGCGCAGCAAGCCTCTGTGCCGTCCTCCGGGCCGCCGAACCCCGCCTCCGGTGGCTGCGTGCCGAACCCCGCGCCGAATTCCGGCAGGCTCGCAAAACTTTTGGGCGCAGAACGTGCGGCAGTCGTTCGCGCCTGGCTGCGCGACCGCAGCCAGACATTGCATCAGCCCTGGCTCGCGGCCAGTTTCGGCCGTTCTTTCGAGGCTGCGCTGATCGCCTCCCGGGCCGATGTGATCCATGCGCATGATCTGCCCGCCTTGCCGGTTGCCTCCCGGGTGGCGATGAAAACCGGCGCGGCCTTCATCTTCGACAGCCATGAACTGGAAACCCATCGCAATCCCCCGCTCAGTCCGGCCCGCAGACGGCAGGTGGAGCGCCTGGAGGCCCGGCTGTTGCCCAAAGCCGCTGCCGTGATCACGGTCGGGGACTGCATCGCCGACCACCTTGCGACGCGCTACGCCATCCCCCGCCCACTGGTGCTTTACAACACCCCGCGGGCAGCTGATCAAAGCCCTCGTTGCGACCAAGATCCCGGGTTGCGGATGCGAGCGGGCATGCCGGAGGACAGCTTCCTTCTGGTTTACACCGGAAATGTTGCGATCAATCGCGGGCTGGAAACCGTTGTCGCCGCGCTTGGCCAGTTGCGGCAAAACGCGCCGGAGCACGGTTTCGGGCGCCCTGTCTGCCTTGTCACGGTTGGACGCAGCCCGCCATCGGTGGCCGCCCGCCTCTCCCGCCTTGCGCAAGAGGCCGGTGTTATTGACAGGCTGGCAATGCTGCCCCCGGTCCCACCGGAAGATGTCTCCTGCGTGATCGCCTCCGCTGATGCCGCGATCATTCCGATCATCCCTGTGGCTTTGTCCTATCAATACGCCATGCCGAACAAATTGTTCGAGGCGCTGATGGCCGGCCTGCCGGTAATCGGCTCCGATCTCGCCGAAATGGGGCCTTTTCTGCGGGACCGGCAGCTTGGCCTGACCTTCCCTGCGGGAGACGCATCCGCGCTGGCGGAGACAATACTGACAATGGCCCGGGCGAGGCCTGGCACCTTCCGGAAGCTCGCAGCCGAAAGCATCGGCTGGGAAGCACAGGCAGAGCGTCTGGTTGAGTTCTATCAGCATCTCGACCAGGAACAGCGCGATTAAGCCACTGGCCGCTCGATATGGCCCCCTCCACGCTTGACCGGAATGTCAAAAGGGTGAAGCAATGGGCGCAATCGCAGGAGATGCAGCATGGCACAAGATCGGAGCGTTTTCATCCTGGGCTCATGCGTCACACGCGACGCTTTTGAGCTGGTGCCACATGGCTACAAGCTTGCAGGCTACATCTGCCGCACCTCTTTCGGCAGCGGCTTTGCGGCAAAACCTTTCAGCCTCTCTCTGGAAGAAATCGATCCCGCAAATGAAATGGTCAGCCAGTTCCAGCGCGCGATGGTGCACACGGATCTGACCAAGGCGCTGACACAAACGCTCCGCGACCTGCCTGCAGACACCACGATCATCGTCGACCTGATCGACGAGAGGTTTCAGTTGCTGGAACGCGAAGGAACCATCGCAACCAATTCAGTCGAGATGCAGCGTCCAAAGCCGCTGGCGCGCTACCCCGATATCAGGGTGATCAAGGCAAACACAGATGAGCATTTCGCCCTGTGGTCAAAGGGGGCGGACGAGTTCGCCGCGCTGGTGGCCGAACAGAAGCTCCGCGTTGTTCTCAACAAGGTCCACTGGTCGGCAGGCGATACGGGGGGCGGACGCTTCGATGCCACCCATGTGCAGACCCACAATGCCCATCTTGACCGGATGTATGCCTATCTTGAAAGCCGGATGGCCGTTGCTTCCGTCTCTTACCCCATGCCGTTTTCGTCCGATCATCAGCATAAATGGGCCCTCTCTCCCTTCCACTATACCCGCGACATTTACGAGAACATGATCGGAGAGCTGGACCAGATCACGCTTGCTGTCTGACATTTCGCGGCTCAGATAATCAGAAAGTGATCGGCGGTGAGCTGCGTTCCGGGCGTGACAGTTGCAAAAATCAGCATCTCGGCTGCCCCGCTGCCATCCGGGTCATAGTAAATCTGCCCAGTCGCCTGATTATAGACAATCCGGTGCGCGTCTGTGGTCGCGCCTGCGCCGATGGAAAATTGCGCGGCCCCGAGAAACCCCAGGCCCAGTGCCGTGAAGACCGCGTCATCGAGCCGGATCATATCCTCGACCGGGTTGAAATCGGCGATCCGGTCGGCATTTGCGGCGCCTGGCGCAGAGAGAAACAGAAAGACATCACGCCCGGCGCCGCCATAGAGCCAGTCGACCCCGTCACCGCCGTAAAGCCAGTCATTGCCGTCGCCGCCGTAAAGCGTGTCATTGCCATCGCGGCCATAGAGCACGTCATTGCCGCCCGCGCCCTGGATCATATTGCCCGATGCATCGCCCAGCAGCGTGTCATTGAAGGCCGATCCGACGAGATCCTCGATTTCGAAAAAACGGTCGCCGGCGGCGATGCCGGTATTGGTCCCGGGCGCTTGCAGATCCACCCGCAATCCGGCTGTCGCATCGCCATACAGCACGCGGTCGCGACCCGCGCCGCCATAGAGCCAGTCACCCCCTGCTCCACCATAAAGCCAGTCATCGCCATCACCACCGTAAAGCGTGTCATTGCCATCGCGGCCATAGATCACGTCATTGCCGCCCGCGCCCTGGATCATATTGCCCGATGCATCGCCCAGCAGCGTGTCGTTGAAGGCCGATCCGATGAGATCCTCGATTTCGAAAAAACGGTCGCCGGCGGCGATGCCGGTATTGGTCCCGGGCGCTTGCAGATCCACCCGCAATCCGGCTGGCGCATCGCCATACAGCACGCGGTCGCGACCCGCGCCGCCATAGAGCCAGTCACCCCCTGCTCCACCATAAAGCCAGTCATCGCCATCGCCGCCGTAAAGCGTGTCATTGCCATCGCGGCCATAGATCACGTCATTGCCGCCCGCGCCCTGGATCATATTGCCCGATGCATCGCCCAGCAGCGTGTCGTTGAAGGCCGATCCGATGAGATCCTCGATTTCGAAAAAACGGTCGCCGGCGGCGATGCCGGTATTGGTCCCGGGCGCTTGCAGATCCACCCGCAATCCGGCTGGCGCATCGCCATACAGCACGCGGTCGCGCCCGGCACCGCCATAGAGCCAGTCAGCTCCGATCCCACCATAAAGCCAGTCATCGCCATCGCCGCCGTAAAGCGTGTCATTGCCATCGCGGCCATAGATCACGTCGACGCCGCCCGCGCCCTGGATCATATTGCCCGATGCATCACCCAGCAGCGTGTCGTTGAAGCCCGATCCGACCAGATCCTCGATTTCGAAAAAACGGTCGCCGGCGGCGATGCCGGTATTGGTCCCGGGCGCTAGCAGATCCACCCGCAACCCGGCTGGCGCATCGCCATAATGTGCGCGGTCGCGACCCGCGCCGCCATAGAGCCAATCCGCCCCCTCGCCGCCGTAAAACCAGTCATCGCCATCGCCGCCGTAAAGCGTGTCATTGCCGCCGCGGCCATAGATCACATCGGCGCCGGCGCCGCCGTAGATCAGGTTGCCGGCCCCATCCCCCAGCAGCGTGTCGTTATAGGCCGTTCCGGTCAGCGCCTCTATGGACAGATAGACCTGCCCCTGCACCGGCCCGCCAACACCGGCGCGTATCTGCAGATCGACCCTGATCGCGGCATTGATTTCGGAAAAATCAATGTGATCGAAACCATTGCCGCCCTGGATCGTGTCCTGGCCACCACTGGCGAGGAACAGATCATTTCCGTCCGTTCCGACCAGATAATCCGCACCGGGAGTGCCTGAGATCATGCCATTCGGTGTGAGCAGAGTGTAATCGCCATGCCAGAGGTCGAAGAGCCCGGCGCTTGCAAAGCTGGCGGCCGTCAGGGGAAGACCATTGGCGGAATAGACGATCAGTTCCTCATTGCCGTAGCGGATCCTGGCACCACCTGCGATCGAGGTTATGGTCAGATCGCTCAGACTGTAGAACCTGCCCCAGGCGCTCAGATTAAGCCGGTCGATACCGGCTGGTAGTCGTGAATGTAATCCAGCGCCCCGTCGGACGAAAGCACGAAGAGATCCGCGCCAGCGCCACCATAAAGGCGGTCGACGCCCGCCCCGTCCATCAGGATGTCATCTCCGGCGCCACCATAAAGGACGTCATTGCCGGCACCGCCCGAGATCAGATCATGCCCCGCGCCCCCGGTGAGCGTGTCAGCCGCGCCCGTCCCCATCAGCGGGCCGGAAGCGCGCCGGTCTCGACATAGAGCCGGGTGACGCCTGTGCCTTCGCCGGCCACGTAGATCCAGAAGCCGGTCGCCCCTGGCTGCAAGGCCAGCGCTGCGATGTTTTGCAATGCCAGCCCGTCCTGCTGCAACATGGTGGCGGTGATGACGAAACGCCCCCCGGCAGAATCTCGAAAACATGCAGACCGCCATCGCCGCCGCCGGCAACCAGAAAGCTCCGCCCGTTGATGGTGATGGTCTCAAGCGTCACCACGGCCCGGAACCGTGTATCAAGCGTATCTATGATCTGATCCGCTACCGTCATCGTGCCTCTCGACGAAAGCGTCAGCAGCGTGATCGACGAACTGCTGCCCGAGGCGACCGCCAGATAAGCGCTGCCATGCACTTCACAAAAACGCACCGCCGAGGGGGCGCTGATGCCCAGCCCGTCGCTGGCGCCAATGCTCCCCGCAACGGTCGGCAAGCCGTTTGCCGCGAGACGCAATATGTCGACCCGGTCGGCGGACTGCGATGTCACCGCGATGAATTGCGTGGACCCGATGCCGAAGACCGCCATGCCCGATATATTGATGCCGGCCAGATCCGGCCCAAGCTGCAATGTCCCGATCCGCGTCATCACGCCATTGGTGGCCGAAACAGAATAGGTCGTGATCAGCCCGCTGCCGGTGGTGGCGGCATAGAGCAAAGTCTGATTGCCCGATGTGACCAGGGCCTGGGCCGAGATGATCCCCGCCGGCCCCCCGGCCGGGCGCGACGATCCGCGCAGCGTCCCGTCCGCATTCAGCCTGAACGAGACAAGCGTGCTGTCCTCAAGCCCCGAATAGATCAGATGCTGCGTCGCGCCGAGCTGATAGAGATCGAGCGTCGGCGGAGCAGAGAGCGTCCCGCGCGCGGCGATCTGGCCCTGGCTGGTAAGCAGCATCCCGCCCGCGCCGATCTCGAAGCTGAGCAGTCCGCCGCCCGCTCGTGTCGTCGTATACAGCATCAGCCGCGATCCGACCGTCGCCAGCAACATGTCTCCGATGCCCGAAATCAGATTCAATGGCGCATCGACAAAGGTTTGCAGTGCTCTCACCTGAAACATAGACACACACCCGTTCTTCCCCGGGCACCATCTTCACAAGGCGGGCTTTCTGCTTCCTTTTGACATTCGGGCGATATCAGGGCTTTGGTGAATGGTTTTAGACAAACTATATCAACACGCCAGGATCAGATCTGCGGGGCCGCGACCGGAACCGAGGCCGGCATTGCCTCCGGTGCCTCTTTGGGCGAAAGATAGCGAAAGGCAGGCGCGTTGCAGACCGGGGCCGCGCGTCTCCTGCCACCGGGAAGACGATGCGCCAGAGAGACGATCATGTGACCATCGTGATGGCCACCCGCAACGGGGCGGCCTGGCTGGCTGAACAGCTGAACAGTTTCGTTACGCAAAGCCATGGAAGATGGTCGCTTTTCGTCTCCGATGACGGATCAACCGATGGCACCCGCGAGATTCTCGCTGCTTTCGGCCGCAAACATCCGCTGACCCTGGTGGAGGGGCCGCGCAAAGGGGCGGCGGCGAACTTCCTCTCTGCGCTTTGCCATCCGGAGCTGCCGCAGGGGATCATCGCGCTGGCCGACCAGGACGATGTCTGGCTTAAGGGAAAGCTCGCACGCGGGCTGCGACGGATCGCGGCGGCAGAGGGACTGATGGGCGGGGCGGCACCAGTGCTTTATGCAGGCGAGAGCATGCTGGCCGACGGGGCGCTGAACACGCTCAGCCAATCGCGATCGGGACGGACCAGACCGGGTTTTGCGCCCTCGCTCGTGCAAAACCTTTTTGCCGGCCATTCGATCATGTTCACGCCAGAGGCGCTTGCGCTGGTGCGCAAGGCGGGGGTTCCCGACAGCGTCAGCTGGCATGACTGGTGGCTTTACCAGCTGATCGCGGGATGCGGCGGCGGGCTGGCACTCGACCCGACGCCGGTGGTGATCTACCGCCAGCATGGCCAGAACGCGCTTGGGGGTGCGCGGGGCACCGCGGCCGGCAAGCGTCGACTGGCGATGCTGCTGAGCGGCGAATGGGGCCGCATGATGCAGGGCCAGGCGGTCGCGCTGAGGGCGCGTGAGGCCATGCTGACAGCCGAGGCGCGCGCCACGCTGGCCGGATTTCTCGACGCACCGGCTTTTGGACCAGCGCGCGCGCTGGCCTTCCGCCGCCTCGGTATTCAGCGCAGCTCGCGTTCCGGCGATGCGGCGATGGCGATGGCGGCGATGCTGGGCCGGCTTTAGCACCAGCGCCCCACGGCCATCGTCCTGACGCCGATTGCGCCGCTCTTCGTGACCATGGCCAGCACCCGGAGCGAAACCGAGCCTTCCACCGGCGTCGCAGCCGTGAGCCAACACTCCACCGCATCCGCCAAGCCCGTGACCACAGGGGGCGATCCGACAAGGAACGTCTGCGGAAAGGTCCAGGTCAGAGCCGCTGAGGTAAAGCCCGACCCAAGCGCGGTGGAGGCATTGGTCACGGTAAGGTCCGTCTTCCAGCAGATCTGGGTGCCATCGGCAAAGCGGATAAAATCGCCATTCGCATTCGACCCGTGCTCGATCACCGCGCCGGTCGGCACGCCGCCGGTCTGACTGACGGTGCCGAGGATGTTGCTGCGCGCAAAGACCGGTGAACCGGCGCGGGTCAGGCCCTGGGGGAAATCGGGCACACCGGTTGCCGCCGCAACCTGCAACCCGGTGAACCACGTGGACCCATTGGCGCTGACCTTGACCGAGAAATCGCTGCCGCCCGCCGTCCCCATCTCGGCCCGCCCGGACCAGGCGGTCTGGAAGAGGAGGCTCGCGGTATCCCCCGCTGCAGCCTTGTTCAGCTTGAGCTGTACGCCCGCGCCCTGATGGGTCATCAGCACCGCCTCAGAGGCCACCGCAAACCGGTTCACCGCATCGGGCGCCGTGCTGACGCCCAGCCGGGCATAGCCACCCTCGATCTCGTTCGGGGTCTTCCAGGTGAGGCCGTCATAGACAGCCTCGCGCGCCTCGCCCAGCACCCAGGCCCGCCAGCCGGGCTGCGGCGCGTGGAACTGCCAGCCCGTTCCGGTCAGGACCGCAATCCGCCCCTCCTGTCCGACCCAGAGCCCGGTCGCAGTGCCTGCCACAAGGTGCCGGTCGCCAGGGGTCGCCGTCACCGGAGGCGCGGTGCGGTTGCGGTCCAGCACGGCAAGCTGCACCACGGCATCCAGCGCCAGCAGCGCCTCGTTATGGGTCACATGTTTCTGCGCCTGGGCAGGCAGGATCAGCGGCAGGCCAAGAATATCGGTGGTATCGGACATAGTTGCCTCCATGCGGGGTCAGAGCCGCAGTTAACCGCGAGGCATGTCGCGCACCGCGGGGCAGAGGCTATGAAGGCAGGGTTTAACAGAGCCTGGCCGGGCGCGCGCCGGATCCGCGCCGCGCGCAACAATTCAGGTCGCGGGGCCGCTGGTGCCGGCGCCATCTGCCGCCCGGATCACCCGGCGCGCATTGGCTTCGGCGCGGATGTTGAAGCTGATCGCCCCGATAATCACCGCGCCGCCCAGGATCACAAACGGGTCGATCCCCTCATGGAAGAAGACCGCCCCCATCAGCGCCGCCCAGATGATCTGCAGAAAGCTCACCGGCTGCGTCACCGCCAGCGGGGCCGCGGCAAAGGCCCGCGTCATCGCATAATGCCCCAGCGTCGCAAACCCTGCCCCAAGCGCCAGCGCCGCGATCTGCCACAGTGCGACCGGCTGCCAGTCGATCAGCGCCAGCGGCAGGAGCCCGATCGCCGATGTATAGGTCATCATCGCCACAATGACCCCTGCCGGCGCAAGCGCACTCAGCCGTTTCGCAATGACATAGCCGCCCGCGAACAGAAACGCCGCCCCAGCTGCGCCCAATGACCCAGGGCAATCTCGCGCAGCCCGGGGCGCAGCACGATCAGCGCCCCGGCAAAGGCCACCAATGCCACGAGGATGCGCCGCAGGCTCAGCCCCTCGCCCAGCAAGAGCCCGCCCACGATCAGCACGATCACCGGGTTGAGAAAGCCGATGGCAGAAACCTCGGCCACCGGGATCCTGGCCATGGCATAGAACCACAGGATCACCGCGCCGACATGGAAGATCCCGCGATAGCCGAAGAGCTGCCAGACCTGCGCCGGATAGCCCGCGCGCAGGATTGCGGGCAGCATCGGCAGGAAGAACACCAGCCCGACGGCAAAGCGCAGAAATGCCGATTGTGTCGCCGGCAGCGAGGTGCCGACATATTTCACTGCCCCGTTCACGCCAACCATGGCAATGCCCGAAACCAGCATCCAGATGATCCCCGCAACCGGGCGGTCGGCCTGTCTGTTCCACATCGGTCCCGGTTGCGCCGGTTTTCACGAAAAGGCAAGGGAGAGCGCTATGGCCCACATCACAAGGCCCACGCTGATCTCCAGCACGACCCAGGCGCGGGGCTTTGCGAAGACCGGTGCAAGAAAGCGCGCGCCAAAGCCAAGCGCCGAGAAAAAGCTGAACGACCCCGCCGCCGCCGCGATCCCGAAGGCAAGGCGGTGACCGTCATGCTGCGCCGAAACCGAGCCGAGCAGCAGCACCGTGTCAAGATAGACATGCGGATTGGCCCAGGTCAGCAACAGGACCGTACTCACCACCTTGCCGCGCGACACCCTGCCCGCTGCCGAGGGCACCAGGGCTTCGCCGCCCTGCATCGCGGCGCGAAATCTCAGCGCGCCGTAAACCACCAGAAAGGCCACGCCGCCCCATTTCATCACCGGCAATGCCCAGGGCGCGGCGCGGCTCATGGCACCGAAACCGGCCACGCCCAGCGTGATCAGAAGCGCATCCGAGATCGCACAGATCGCCACCACCAGGCCGACATATTCCCGCCGGAGCCCCTGGCGCAGCACAAAGGCATTCTGCGCCCCGATGGCGAGGATCAGGCTCAGCGCCGTGAAATAGCCTGACAACAGCGCCTCGAACATCTGCATCCTCCCCGGGTTTCCCAGGCCTCGCTACCGCTTGCGGGTGACATAAATCCAGTTAATGTTTCTTTGTCTGATTAAGATTGGCTTATCCCGATGCTCGACCCCGGCTGGCTTGCCGCCCTCTCTGCCATTCACCGGCGCGGCGCTTTCGACCTCGCCGCGGCGGAGCTTTCGGTGACACCCCCGGCGATCTCGCAACGTATCCGCGCGCTGGAAGAACGGGTCGGCATGCGGCTGATCCGGCGCGGCCAGCCCTGCGAGGCGACGCCGGAAGGCCTGCGGCTGATCCGCCATTTCGACGAGATCAGCCTGCTGGAGCGGCAATTGGCCCGGGATCTGCCGGCCCTTTCCGCCGGGCCGGCGCCGCTCAGGATCGCGGTCAATGCCGACAGCCTGGCGACCTGGGTGCTGCCGGCGCTGCGCGCCTGCGAGGGCGATTTTCTCTTCGATCTCGTGATTGACGACCAGGATGTCAGCCAGGACTGGCTCAGGCGCGGCGAGGTGATGGCGGCGGTGACAGCCCATCCCGGCCCCTTGCAGGGCTGTGACACGGTGGCGCTCGGGTCGCTGCGCTACCTCGCCACCGCGAGCCCGGATTTCATGGCGCGCTGGTTTGCCGGCGGCGTCACGGCGGAGGCGCTCGCCCGCGCGCCCTCGCTGATCTATTCCGGCAAGGACAGGCTGCAACAGACCTGGGCCGCGCGGATGGCCGGCCCGGTGACGCTGCCCTGCCACCGGATCGGCGCGAGCCAGGCCTTTGTCGATGCCGCGCTGCTGGGGCTGGGCTGGGCAATGAACCCGGAAACCCTGGCGCGCGCCCATATCAACGCCGGCAGGTTGCAGGAGGTAGTCGCAGATTCGGCGCTGGACGTGGCGCTTTACTGGCAGTTCCCGCGTCTGGTCGCCCCGGCCCTTGCGCCGCTGACCCGCGCGATCCGGCAGGCGGCTGCCGAAGTCCTTGTGCCCCCCTCTGCCGCCTGAGGCGCCCTTACCATCTGATCCGCGAAGGGAAGATGAATTCCTCCTCGGGCTTTGGCCCCTTCACCCCTGCCAGCCCGAAGGTGAGGCGCCTGAGCTCACCGGTGGCGGCCGATTTCAGCCCCGGATCCAGTGTTACCGGTGCGCCGATGGCGATGCGCAACGGCTTTTTCGCGCGCCTCAGAGTCTCGCGGAAGATCAGCGCCACGCGGAGCGGGTAGGAATAATGGCTCGCGATCTGGAAGAGGCGGGAATTCTGGCCATGGAACCAGACCGGCAGCACCCGGACCCCGGGCCGCGTCGCAAGGCGCGAGACGAAAGGATGCCAGGCCGGGTCCGCCGCGCGGCGCGAAAGCGGCTTTGGCGCGGTCGAGACGCCGCCCGCCGGGAAGATCACGAGCACATGCCCCGCCTCAAGCCAGTCGCTCGCCGCGCGCCGCGTCTCGGCCGAGCTGCGCCGCGCCTCCGGCCCATGGCTGAAATCGACAGGCAGCACCAGGTCCTTCGCTTCGGGCGCGTGGGCCAGCGCGGCATGAACCATCAGCTTCACATCCGGGCGGATCCGGGTGATCAGATCGCCGATCGCCAGCCCGTCCGCGATGCCGAAAGGGTGGTTCGCCACCACCAGCAGCCCGCCGGTTTTCGGGATCAGCCCCTCATCCCCGGCGGTATACTCGGTTCGCAGGCCCAGCACGCGCATCGCCTCGGCAAAAACCGGTGCCTGCGCATCGCGGCCCGGATCACTGCGCCAGTCGCGATAGAGCCGCTCGATCCGGGTCTGGCCCGAAAGGCGCTCCACCGCGCGGATCAGCCGGCGGCGCAGCGGGCTTTGATCAGGATGCGAATAGGTGAAGACCGGGCCCGCAGGGAGTGCGCCGGGAAGCCTGTTCTGCAGATCATCACAGACCCTGCCGGAGGGGTGCATTGGCAAGGCCGTAAAGCTGTCATCCCCATGCACCATCTGCCCCATGCGCCTGTCCCGTTTTGCACCGGACGCGGGTAGCGCGCCCTTCTGGCACCGCAAATTACAACCGCGAGGTGACACAGAGGTGACGGTGGCGATCATGGGAACGCGGGCAAGAAAAAACCCCGGCACGATGGCCGGGGTTCTGATCGTCGGAAAAGACGAATCTCAGAGCTGTGCGGCGACGTCGTCGGGCACGTCGAAATTATGGGTGACGGTCTGGACGTCGTCATCCTCTTCCAACAGATCCACCAGCTTCATCAGCTTTTGCGCGGTGTCGAGATCGACCTCGGTGCGCGATTGCGGGCGCCAGACAAGTTTGGCCTCGGTCGATTCGCCAAGCGTGGCCTCCAGCGCGTCCGAGACGGAGGAGAGGTCTTCGACCTTGCAATAGATCCAGTGGCTCTCGTCATCGGTCTCGACATCTTCGGCGCCGGCCTCGATTGCGGCCATCATCACCGAATCGGCATCGCCGGCCGAAAGCGGGTAAGAGATCTCGCCCAGACGGTCAAAGCTGTGCGACACCGAACCGGTCTGGCCCATATTGCCGCCCGCCTTGGTGAAATAGCTGCGCACATTCGAGGCGGTGCGGTTGAGATTGTCGGTCAGAGCCTCGACGATGATGGCGATGCCGCCCGCGCCGTAGCCTTCATAGCGGATTTCAGAATAATCCGCCGCATCGCCCATCTGCGATTTCTTGATGGCGCGGTCGATCACGTCTTTCGGCATCGAGACCGCTTTGGCGGCTTTCACCGCGAGACGCAGACGCGGGTTCTTGTCGGGATCCGGGTCACCCATTTTCGCGGCGACAGTGATCTCTTTCGAGAGCTTTGAGAACATCTTCGAGCGGATGCCATCCTGCTTGCCCTTGCGGTGCTGGATGTTCGCCCATTTCGAATGGCCTGCCATAGGGGCCTCATTCCTTCGATTTCGGTGGTGGAGTTCCTTACACCGCCATCCGGGCTTGCGGCAAGAGCCGGGGGACCAGTCCCCCGGACCCCCGGGATATTTTCAGACAGAAAATGAAGAAAACGGCTCAGAGCGGCCAGAAAATGGGGATCAGAGCCGAGCAGAGGAACATCAGGATGATGTTGAGCGGCAGGCCTACCCGCATGTAATCAGAGAAACGGTAGCCGCCGGGGCCGTAAACCATCATATTCGTCTGGTAGCCAACGGGCGTGGCGAAGGCGAGCGTGGCCGAGAACATCACCGCCACCACCAGCGGGCGCGGGTCGATGCCGAGATTGTTGGCGAGCTCAATCGCGACGGGGGTGTAGATCACGGCGACGGCGTTGTTCGAGAGGAACTCGGTCAGCACGAGGCCGAGGAAATAGACCGCAAGGATCAGGAAGAAGGGCGACAGACCCTGGAGCCAGGGCGCGGCAGCATTGACGATCATTTCGACCGCGCCGGAACGGTCGAGCCCCTCGCCCACCGCCAGCATGGCGAAGATCATCGCGAGGAGACGCCCGTCGACAAAGCTGAAAGCCTCGTCACTGTCGACACAGCGGCTGACGAGGATCACCGCGACCGCAAGGAAGGCCAGCAGCTGGATCGGCGCCACGTCAAAGGCCGAGAGAATGACGATGAAGGCCAGTGCCCCTACCGCGATGGGGGCTTTCGCGCGGCGATAGGGCTTTTCACGCGGGCGGGTGATGTCGACGAGGTCCATATCGGCGGCAAGGCGCTGGATGTCTTCGATGGCACCTTCGAGAAGCAGTGTATCGCCGACCCGTACAACCAGATCATCCAGCTGGCGCCCGATATTCTGGTTGCGGCGATGTGCGGCCAGCACATAGACGCCGTAGCGGCGGCGCAGCCGCAGGTCGCCGAGGCGCTGGCCCTCCATCCGGCAGCCGGGGCCGATCAGCACCTCGACCGTCTCGGTTTTGACCGATGACAGCTTATCAACCAGATGCACTTCGCGCCGGCGGTCGAACTCCATCAGGTCAGCCATTTCGGCGCGCAGCACCACGCGGTCGCCGGGTTCGAGCCGGACCGGCGCGAGGTCACGGCGGAGCGAGGCGTCGCCGCGCAGAACGTCGATCAGCCGCACGCCATTCCTGCGAAACAGATCAACCTCCAGCGGGGCCTGGCCAACCAGCGGGCTGTCTTCCGGGATCGCGACTTCGGTGAAATATTTCATCTTGCGCCGGTCGGTCAGCAGCATCCCCATCGACTGGCGCACCGGCAACAGGCGATTGGCAAAAAGCCCGAGGAAGACCGCGCCGACACCCGTAACCGCAAGCCCCAGCGGCAGGATCTCGAACAGCGTGAAATGCGCCATGCCCGCCTTCACCGCGACCCCGTCCACCAGCAGGTTGGTCGAGGTGCCGATCAGCGTCATCATCCCCGCCATCACTGTCATATAAGACAGCGGGATCAGAAGCTTGGACGGAGCCGTGCCAATTTTCAGCGCCAGTTGCATGACCACGGGGATCATCACCGCCACCAGAGGCGTGTTGTTCATAAAGGCCGAAGCCACCGCGATAAAGCTGAAAAGCGCCACAATGGTCAGGCGCGGCCGCCCCTCGACCGACTTCTCGGCGGTATGGATCACCTGCTCGATGGCGCCGGTGCGCACCAGCCCGCCCATCACCAGAAACATCAGCGCAATCGTCCAGGGCGCCGGGTTCGACAGCACCGATTGTGCCTCGGACAAGGGCAGGAAGCCAAGCACCATCATCACCGCTGCGGCCGCAATGGCGGTAACCTCGACCGGGATGATCTCCGAGACAAAGAGGCCGAACATCACGACAAGAACGGCCAGCGCCACCCAGGGCTGCGCGGCGGCGGAGATTTCAAACCAGAGCATCATGACCTTCAACTGAACTGACGGCCTTATAGGATGCGCCCCCTGTTCGGGGAAGAAAATTCTACAAAGCCGGTCGTCTTTGGGTCAGACTTGGTGTCGTCCCGGCCCGAACAGGGCCGAACACGCTCTGAGCGAAGAAAGTGCCGCCTGCGACGGCAGAAGGCCAGGGGCGCTCGATCAGGGGCCGGATTGCTGCAGGCGGCCGCCCTGGCGGACCATCACCACCCGGGTGGCAAGGCCGGTCCGGTCATCGGTCTCGACATAGGCCCCCGACAGCGTCGCCTCGCCCGCAGCCGGCTCGAACCGGGTCTTCGACATGCCGGTGACGAAACGGCGCATTGGCTCCAGCTTTTCCATGCCGATCACCGAATCGTAATCGCCGCACATCCCGGCATCGGACAGATAGGCGGTGCCGCCCTTCAGGATCTGCGCGTCGCCGGTGGGCACATGGGTATGGGTGCCGACAACAAGGCTCGCCTGACCATCACACCAATGCCCGAGCCCCATCTTTTCGGACGTCGCCTCGGCATGGACATCGATGATCGCGGCCTGGACACTGACGCCCAGCCGATGCGCTTTCAGCACCGGATCCACGGCGGAAAACGGATCGTCAAAGGGTTGCTTCATGAAGACCCGGCCCAGCACCTGCGCCACCAGCACCTTGCGCCCGCCCGGCGCATCAAACACCCGCGCGCCCCGCCCCGGAGCGATCCTGGAATAGTTCAGCGGCCGGATCACCCGCGGCTCAACTTCCAGAAATTGCGCCATATCCTTCTGGTCAAAGGCGTGATCCCCCAGCGTGACCACATCGGCCCCCGCCGCCAGGATCCCCTTCGCATGCTCAGCCGAAAGCCCCATGCCGCCTGTCGCGTTCTCGCCGTTCACCACGACAAAATCGAGACCCCAATCCGCACGCAACTTTGGCAGGCCGGCCGTTATTGCCGCCCGCCCGCTGCGCCCCATCACATCGCCAAGAAAAAGCAGTTTCATGACAATCCGCCTTATGCCTCTGCCCCCAGTCCTGCAAGCCCCCTTCCTGCTGACTTCGAATACTCCCGGCAGAGGTATCCGCAGCCAATCAGCAGCACCCTGTTGAGCCCCCGGGCGGAACCCGCTAACCAAAGGCCATGTCGCCAGATCAGATCCAGACGCTCTTCACCCGCCGCGATGGCAGCTTCCTCTGCGCCCGCTGGGGCCGCCCCATCGTGCCGGTGATCTTCGGCACCGATGATGCGACGCTTGCGACCGTCAAGGGTGCCATAGAGGCGATCGTCGCTCTTGCCGGCCACCGTATGGCGGAAACCGACCCCGAGCTCGGCGCCAATCTTATGGTGTTTTTTTTCCGCGACTGGGCGGAACTGCCGCAGGTGCCAAAGCTCGACCATATGATCCCCGGCCTCGGGCCGCTTTGCGAGCGGCTCAGCGCCGAGGGCGCCAACCGCTACCGTACCTTCCGTTTCGACGAGACCGGCGCGATCAAGGCAGTCTTCCTGTTTCTCAGGATGGATGAGCACCTCTCCGACATGCCCGCCCAGGACCTCGCGCTGGCCCAGGGGCAGAGGCGATGCTCTCCTTCGCCGATGGCGCCTTCAGCCAGATTTCGCCGCTGGCCCGCAGCGAGGGCAATGTGATCCTGCATCCCGATCTCGCGCTCCTGATCCGCGCCGCCTATGATCCGATCCTGCCTGCGGTGGCCCAGGATTCCGGGCATGCGCTGCGGCTGATGGCAAGAATGCTCCCCTCCCCTGACAGCAACGCAGCCCCCGATGCATGAATTCAGCCTCCGCGTCTGGTATGAGGACACCGACCTCGCCGGCATCGTCTATTACGCCAATTACCTGAAATTCATCGAGCGCGGCCGCAGTGACTGGGTCGCCGCCCGCGGCATCGACCAGATCGCTTTGCGCGACCAGCAGGACATCGTCTTCGCCGTCCGCCGGGTCGAGGCCGATTACCTGCGCCCTGCGAAATTCCAGGACGCCCTGACCGTCACCACCACCCTCACCTCGGTCACCGGTGCGCGCATCGTGCTGGACCAGGAGGTCCGGCGCCAGGACGAGACGCTGTTTCGCGCCACTGTCACGCTGGTCTGCCTGACCGGCGCCGGCCAGGCCAGCCGCATCCCGGCAGAAATCCGCGCGCGGCTCGCCCCTTCGCTGCACTGAGCCGCCGCAAAGCCGCAACTGGTGCCCTGCTCACGCCACATTCGCTAAGATGTGTTGGCATTCCCCTTGTAACGCTGCTAGAATCAGGTCTAACGACCGGCGAATACTGACCGGCGATCTTAAACGAGCAGGCGCAATGGACCCCACAACCCTCGCGACAGCCGCGCAGGAGATTGACTTCTCGCTGCTGGCCCTCTTTGCCCGTGCGACCTTTACGGTCAAACTGGTGATGATCCTTCTGATCGGCATGTCTTTCTGGGCATGGGCAATCATCATCCAAAAACACATCCTCTTCCGCAAATCCCGCGCCGAAGCCGCAGCTTTCGACCAGGCCTTCTGGTCGGGCGAGCCGCTGGACGAGCTTTACGAGCGGATCGGGCCGGAACCCCAGGGCGCCTCTGAGCGGGTCTTCGCGGCCGGCATGCTGGAATGGCGCCGCAGCCACAAGCAGGACGGCGCGCTGATCGCCGGCGCCCAGGCCCGGATCGACCGCGCCATGGATGTCGCCATCGCCCGCGAAAGCGAAAAGCTGAACAAGGGCCTGTCCTTCCTCGCGACCACCGGCTCGACCGCGCCTTTCATCGGGCTTTTCGGCACGATCTGGGGGATCAAACACTCGTTCGAGGAAATCGCGATCTCGCAGAACACCTCGCTCGCCGTCGTGGCCCCCGGCATCGCCGAGGCGCTGCTCGCAACCGGCATCGGCCTGATCGCCGCTATTCCTGCGGTGGTGTTCTACAACAAACTGAACGCAGACAGCGAACATATCCAGGGCAACTGGGAAAGCTTTGCCGATGAATTCGCGACCATCCTGTCGCGCCAGCTGGATTCCTGATCCATGGGCGCCGGGGTGATGAAAAAGTCCGGAGGCGGGGGCCGCCGTGGCCGCCGTCGCGGCTCTTCCGCCGCGATGAGCGAGATCAACGTTACGCCTTTCGTCGACGTGATGCTGGTTTTGCTGATCATCTTCATGGTGGCCGCGCCCCTGATGACCGTGGGCGTGCCGATCAAACTGCCGGAAACCGCCGCCAAAGCGATGGCCGAAGAAAAGGAAGAGCCGCTTTCCATCACCTTGACCGCCGATGGCCTGGTGATGATCATGAACAGCGAAGTCGACCCGAACGAGCTGATCCCCCGCCTCAAGGCGATCGCGGCGGAACGCACCTCGAACAAGGTCTATCTGCGCGCGGACGGCAATCTGGCCTATGAGCGCGTGGCCCAGGTGATGGGCGCGCTGAATGCCGGCGGTTTCAATGATATCGGTCTGGTGACCGACAGCCAGGGCCCGAGTTTCGGCGCCGGCGCGGCCAACTGAGGCGGATCAGCAACATGGAAGGGCGCTTCAAATCAGGCACCATCCTCTCCGGGGCAGGCCATGCCGGTCTGATCCTCTGGGTGATGATTGGCGACTGGTTCTTCTCGCCCTCCGAGCCGACGGAGCCGATGAGCGTACAGGTTACGATGGTGTCGCCGGACGACCTGGCGGACCTTGAAGCAGCGGCTGGCAAATCCTCTGCCGAACCAGCGGAGAGCAGCGAGACCATCTCCTCCCCCGATCCGGTGGAGCCTTCGGTGGACGAGCCGGTGTCGGAGCCGACGCCCGAACCCACGCCCCAGCCAGAGCCTGAGCCGCAACCGCAGCCCGAGCCGACACCCGAGCCCGCGCCGCAGCCTCAGCCGGAGCCGACCCCGGAACCCACGCCTGAACCCGAGCCGGTGATCTCAGATCCCGCGCCGCCCGATGCCGTCTTCGCGCCCGAAGAGCAGCCGATCCCGACCATGAGCACCTCGCCCCGTCCGAAACCCCGGCCGGCAGAGCGCGTCGCCCCGAACCCGGTGGTCGCGCCCGAGGACACCCTGACCGCCGAACGGCCGCAGGACCAGGTCACCACGTCGGAGGAGCCAACCCCCGAGCCCCCGCGTGAGGACCAGCAGGCGACCACCGAGGTAAACAGCGGCGATGTGCTGATCACCGAGGCGAACCAGCAGGACCGAGATGCGGAACCGCTTGGTCCGACCACTTCGCCCCGGCCGAAACCCCGGCCGAACCGCACGGCTGCAACGCCGGAGCCGACTCCCACGCCGGAACCTGCAGGCGAGACCCAGGACCAGCGCGATGCCCGCATCGCGGCCGAGGTCGCCGCAGCCGACCGCGCACAGGCAGAGGCCGAAGCCAAAGCGCGCCGCGAGGCAGCCGCCCGCGAACAGGCCGCCGCAGAAGCCGAAGCGGCAGCGATCGCCGCCGCACTCGCCGCAGCCAATACCGGTTCGGGCGGCCAGGGCCGGGCCGCCAGCGGCCCGCCGCTGAGTGGCGGCGAGATGGGCGATATCGCCGCCGCGATCGGGTCGAAATGGAATGTCGGAACGCTGAGCGCGGATGCGATGGATGCCGTGGTCGTGCTGCGCGTGACCTTTGACGAAAGCGGCAGACCCGGCAGCGATATGCCGCTGATCGAATCGCGCGGCCCCAGCCAGC